>NZ_SMKD01000071.1 GCF_004348595.1 Micromonospora sp. KC723 | reverse complement strand
GCGGTGGGGTCGGGCAGCGGGAAGCCCGGCGCGGCCGGGGACGGGTCGCGGGAGGACGGATCGCCGGACGGTTCGGACATGTCTGCTCCGGAGCGGAAGGGGAATGGGGGGTGCCGACCGCCCGAGGGACGTGCCGGATCGGCCGAGAGACTGTCGTACGCGGAGCGGTCCCGCAACCCCGTCGCGCCGCGCGGCGGTGGGACGAACCACGCGGACGGCTACCCGGGCGCGGCCGCAGACAGCCGACCGCTCAGATTCGGTGATTGTTTACCCGACTTCTGCGCACGCGAGATGAGCGAAACTGGGTTAGGCTGCGGACCATGTGTGGAATCGTGGGTTACGCCGGCTCCCGTCCGGCGCTCGGCATCGTGCTCGACGGGCTGCGGCGACTGGAGTACCGCGGCTACGACTCGGCCGGCGTGGCTATCGTCTGCGACGACGAGCTGTTGACCGAGAAGAAGGCCGGCAAGCTGGCCAACCTGGAGAAGGTCCTCTCCGAACGGGCCGCCGGCGAGCCCACCTCCTGTGCCGCCAGCCCGATCGGAATCGGTGACGGCACCACCGGGATCGGGCACACCCGCTGGGCCACCCACGGCGGCCCGACGGACCGCAACGCCCACCCGCACCAGTCGCCGGACGGCCGGGTCGCGGTGATCCACAACGGCATCATCGAGAACTTCGCGAAGCTCCGCGCCGAGCTGGAGGCAGACGGGGTCGCCTTCACCAGTGACACCGACACCGAGTGCGCCGCCCACCTGCTCGCCAACGCGCTGGCCAACCTGCGCGCCGCGGGCGAGGCCGACAGCCCCCAGCTGCTCGCCTCCGCCATGCGGGTGGTCTGCCAGCGGCTGGAGGGCGCGTTCACGCTGCTCGCCGTCGACGCCGGCATCCCCGGCGCGGTGGTCGGCGCCCGGCGCAACTCGCCGCTGGTCGTCGGCCGGGGCGAAGGGGAGAACTACCTGGCCAGCGACGTGGCCGCGTTCATCGAGCACACCCGGGACGCGGTCGAGCTGGGCCAGGACCAGATCGTCCTGATCACCGGCGACAGCATCGAGATCACCGACTTCGACGGCCAGCCCGCCAGCGGCAAGGACTTCCACATCGACTGGGACTCCTCCGCCGCGGAGAAGGGCGGCTACGACTGGTTCATGCTCAAGGAGATCGAGGAGCAGCCGCAGGCGATCGCCGACACGCTGCTCGGCCGGCTCACCGAGACCGGCGAGATCGCCCTCGACGAGGTCCGCCTCAGCGACCAGGACCTCCGCGACGTCGACAAGATCTTCATCGTGGCGTGCGGCACCGCGTACCACTCCGGCCTGGTCGCCAAGTACGCCATCGAGCACTGGACCCGCATTCCCTGCGAGGTCGAGCTGGCCAGCGAGTTCCGGTACCGCGACCCGGTCCTCGACCGGTCCACGCTGATCGTGGTGATCTCGCAGTCCGGCGAGACCATGGACACCCTGATGGCGCTGCGCCACGCCAAGGAGCAGAAGGCCCGGGTCTTGGCCATCTGCAACACCAACGGCTCCACCATCCCCCGCGAGTCCGACGCGGTCCTCTACACCCACGGCGGGCCGGAGATCGCCGTCGCCTCGACCAAGGCGTTCCTCACCCAGCTCGTCGCCTGCTACCTCATCGGCCTGCACCTGGCCCAGGTGCGCGGCATCAAGTTCGCCGACGAGGTGGGCGCCGTCGTCGCCCAGCTCCAGGAGATGCCGGGCAAGCTGCGCGAGCTGCTGGACCGGATCGAGCCGGTCCGTGAGCTGGCCCGGGAGCTGAAGTCCGAGCCGACCGTGCTCTTCATCGGCCGGCACGTCGGCTACCCGGTGGCCCTGGAGGGCGCGCTGAAGCTCAAGGAGCTGGCGTACATGCACGCCGAGGGCTTCGCCGCCGGTGAACTCAAGCACGGCCCGATCGCGCTGATCGACAAGGGCACCCCGGTGATCTGCGTGGTGCCGTCGCCGGTCGGCCGGGGCATGCTGCACGACAAGGTCGTCTCCAACATCCAGGAGGTCCGCGCCCGGGGCGCCCGGACCATCGTGATCGCGGAGGAAGGCGACGAGGCGGTCGTCCGCTACGCCGACCACCTGATCTACGTGCCGCGTACGCCGACGTTGCTCGCACCGCTGGTGACCACCGTGCCGCTCCAGGTGCTCGCCGCCGAGATCGCCGCCGCCCGTGGCCACGACGTGGACCAGCCGCGCAACCTGGCGAAGTCGGTCACCGTCGAGTAACCGGAACGCACGGCCACCGCGCCCCCGGGCGGTCATCCGCCCGGGGCCGGCACCGGACGGCCGAGCACGATCCGGGCCATGCCGTCCAGCGCGGGGTTGCCCGGTTCCCAGTAACCGGCGTGCCCGGCGCGGGCACCGGGGAAGGTACGACCGCCGAAGCCCGGGTCGGCCGGGTCGTGGCCGAACCACAGCCGGTGGTCGTCGGGCCGCAGCAGCGAGACGGCGGTGGCCAGCGGCGAGGTGGCGAGCACCGCCCGGGCGGCCAGTTGCCCCGGCGGCTCCACCAGCCGGATGACGTCGTCCGGGGCGGTGCTCGCCCAGACCCGCTCCGGCGGCAGTCGCAGCGCCTCGGCCCGGTCCACCCCGACGCCGGGGGAACCGACGAAGACCAGGGCGTCGGCGGCCAGCCCGTGGTCGCGGGCCGCGCCGCCCACCACCACCGAGCCATAGCTGTGCCCGAGCACGGTCTGTCGGGCCGGCGGCCCCTCGTGGGTGGCGCGCAACCCCTCCTGGAAGCGGTGCAGCGCCGGGCCGGCCTCCCGGGCCTGGGTCGGCGAGGACGCCTCGGGCAGGAAGTCCGGCGCGTCGTAGTCCAGCCAGAGCACCGCTGCCGTCTCCTCGCCGGGCGCGATGCCGGCGCACCGGGCGAGCACCCGGCCGGCACGGCCCAGCTCCCCGGGTGCGTCGGCGAGGTCGGTGGTCATCCCCGGCACGTACGTCAGCACCTGCGCCGAGCGGTCCGGGTTGCCCAGCGCGACCACCGCCCGCCCGTCCCCGCGCTCGTCCAGCCCGAGAAGGTACGCCCGCGGTGGTCCCGCCGCCAGCCGCCCGGCTATCCCGTCCAGGCCGGCCAGCGCCGCCTCGACCCGGCGTAGCCCGGCCCGGTCATCGGGCCCGCCGGGGAGCCGGGCCGACAGCGCGTCCCGACGGTCGGCGAGCAGCAGCCGATTGGCCTGGTCCCGGGCGGCGGCCGGCACCCCGTCGAGGCGGCCCACCCGGGCCGGCTCGTGCAGCACCAGCCACCGTCGCTCGGCCGGGCTCAGGCCCGCCCACCACGCCCGGACCAGGGCGGGAGCGGATCCCGCCACCGGCCGGCCGGGTGGGGGCGGCGCGACCCAACCGGCGCGCGCGGCCGACGCCAACTCGTCGAGGCGGCCAGCGGCCTCCCGGTCGGCGGCGTCGGCCAGCGCGAGCGCGTCGCGCAGCGCCGCCGCCACCCGCGCCACCTCCGCCGCCCCGGCCACCGGTGGCTCGGCCCGGAGGATCCCCGTTTCCGGCCCGGCCCACCGGCGACCCGCCGGGCGGGACGGCGCAGGGACGGCGCTGGCGACGCCGTGCCGGTCGACCTGCACCCCGCTGCGGCCCGCCAGCGCCACCGCCTCGGCCAGCCGGGCCTTCGCCGCGCGCAGCCGGGCGGCGAACTCGGCCAGCACCTGATCCGCCTCGACCAGCGCCGGCAGCACCCCGGCCAGCTCACCCCGCAGCCCCGTGATCCGGCCGCCGGCCGCCGCGGCGGCCCCGCCCGACCAGCCGGTGCGCAACCTGCCCGCGCGGTCGGTGAGCCCCTGGCAGCGCCGCCGGACCGGCCCGGCCAGCCCGTGCCAGGCCGCCGCGGCGTCGGCCCAGTCCCTCGGGGCGGCCTGCCAGAGTTGCGCGTACCCGGTCATCGGGGCAGCGTGGCGAGCCGGTCGGCCGCCCGGTCGTCCACCGCCTGGTACGCGCCGGCGGCGGCGCGCAGGGCCTCGGCGGTCCCGGCCACCCGGGCGGCGAGCGTGCCCTGCCAGGCGTGCACGGCCGACTCCAGGCGGGCCAGCGCGGCGGCGGCCCGCCACTCCGGTGCCGCCACGGTCAGCCCCGGCGGGCCGGCCAGTCGGTGTGCCAGCGCGTACGCCTCGTCGACGAGCCCGCCCGCCACCTCGCGCAGCACCTCCGGTCGTACCTCCAACGGCTCCACGCCCTCGCCCTCCCCGTTCCGGCGAACCCGAACGGGTGCGACGCTAGGCGGCACGACGAGGCGGCCGGTAGCGGCTGTGGACGGCCGGCGGTGGCCGTACCTGCGGGTTCTCCACAGGCATTGCCCGCAGCGCGGCCGGCGGCTAATCTGCCGCCCGCCCCGCCGGTAGGGTGGGCACGTGATCGTCGCGGTCGGCATCGACGTCGTGCTGGTGGACCGGTTCGCCCGAGCCCTGGCCCGCACACCGCTGCTCGCCGACCGGCTCTTCACCGAGGCGGAGCGCTTCACCGGCTCCGGCAACCCACGCTCACCCGAGTCGATGGCCGCCCGGTTCGCCGCGAAGGAGGCGGTGGCCAAGGCGCTCGGTGCCCCGGCCGGGTTGAGCTGGCACGACTGCGAGATCGTGCCAGACCCGGACGGCCGACCGTGGCTGACCGTCTCCGGCACGGTCGCGGCCGCCGCCGTCGAGCGCGGGATCAACCGCTGGCACCTGTCGCTCTCCCACGACGGAGGGATCGCCTCGGCGATGGTGGTCGCGGAACGCTGAACGTCCGGGCGGGCCGTCCCGGCCCGCCGGCAGGCCGACGAGGGGACGCGGGTGGCATGAAACCGGTGTGGCGGGTCGCGGACGTACGCGCGGCGGAGGCGGGCCTGATGGCCACCCTCCCGACCGGGACGCTGATGCGCCGGGCCGCCGCTGGTCTGGCCCGCCGCTGCGCCCTGCTGCTCGCCGAACGGGGCGGGGTGTACGACGGCCGCGTGCTGCTGCTCGTCGGCACGGGTGACAACGGCGGCGACACCCTGTACGCCGGCGCCCACCTGGCCCGGCGTGGGGCCGCCGTGTCGGCGTTGCTGCTCGACCCCGGCCGGGCGCACGCCGGAGGGCTCGCCGCGCTGCGCGCCGCCGGTGGCCGACTCGTCGACCGGCCGCCGGCCACCGTCGACCTGGTGCTCGACGGCATCGTCGGCATCGGTGGCACGGGCGGGCTGCGGGAGACCGCCGAGCAACTGGCGGCCAGCCTGGTGCGGCACCGGGGCCGCGACGGCGGCCGGGCCACCGTGGTGGCGGTGGACGTGCCCAGCGGCGTCGCCGTCGACACCGGGGGCGTGCCGCTGTCCGCGTCCGGCCGCCCCGCCGCGGTGCGCGCGGACGTGACGGTGACCTTCGGCGTGCTGAAGCCGGCCCTGGTGGTCGGCCCGGCGGCCCCGTTGGCCGGGCAGGTCGAGCTGGTCGACATCGGGCTCGGCCCGTGGCTGCGCGGCACCCCCGCGCTGCGGGTCGCCGAGTGGTCGGACGTCTCCGGGTGGTGGCCGCGACTCGGCCCGGCCTCGGAGAAGTACACCCGGGGCGTGGTCGGGTTGGCCACCGGCTCCCGGACGTACCCGGGGGCTGCCGTGCTGTCGGTCGGCGGGGCGCTCGCCGGCCCGACCGGCCTGGTCAGGTACGCCGGCGGGGCCCGCGAGGAGGTGGTGCGGCAGCACCCGTCGGTGATCGCCACCGGCCGGGTCGCCGACGCCGGCCGGGTGCAGGCCTGGGTCTGCGGCTCCGGCCTCGGCACCGGCGAGGAGGCGGCGGCCGAGTTGCGCGCGGTGCTGGCCGCGCCGGTGCCGGTGGTGCTGGACGCGGACGCGCTGACCCTGCTGGTGGACGGCTCGCTCGCCGACCGGCTGCGTAACCGGGACGCCCCGATCGTGGTCACCCCGCACGACCGGGAGTTCACCCGGCTCTGCGGCGAGGAACCGGGCGCCGACCGGGTCGCCGCCACGCTGCGGCTGGCCGCCTGGATGAACGCGACGGTCCTGCTCAAGGGGGACCGTACGGTGATCGGCACGCCGGACGGCCGGGCGTACGTCAACCCGACGGGGAGCCCGACGCTTGCCACCGGCGGCACCGGCGACGTGCTGGCCGGGCTGCTCGGGTCGCTGCTGGCCACCGGGCTGGCCCCGGATCGGGCGGCGGCGAGCGCCGCGTACCTGCACGGGCTGGCCGGGCGGGAGGCGGCCCGGCATGGGCCGGTGACCGCACCCGACGTGGTGGCCGCGCTGCGGCCGGTGGTCGCGCCGCTGGTGGGTTGAGCCGGGGCCGGGGCCGGTCCTGCCCGGGAGCGACGATGGGTGATCAAGGGGCAAGTAGGCTGGGCGTATGTGGCAGGCCGAGGTGCGCGTCGATCTTGACGCGATCCGTGACAACGTGGCCCGGCTCCGGGTCGGCACCAGTGCCGAGCTGATGGCGGTGGTGAAGGGCGACGGGTACGGCCACGGCATGGTCCCGTCCGCCCGCGCCGCGCTCGACGCCGGGGCGGACTGGCTCGGCGTCTGCACCCTCGACGAGGCGCTGACCCTGCGGCGGGCCGGGATCACCGCGCCGGTGCTGGCCTGGCTGCTCGACCCCGGGTTGGCGCTGCACGAGGGGGTGGCGGCGGGGGTCGACCTGGCCGTCGCCAGCCTGCCCCAGCTCGACGAGATGATCGAGGCGAGCCGCGTCGCCGACCGCCCGGCCCGGCTGCATCTCAAGATCGACACCGGGTTGTCGCGGGGCGGCGCCACCGTCGCCGACTGGCCGGCCCTGCTGGAGGCCGCCGCGAAGGCCCAGGCCGACGGCCTGGTCGAGGTGGTCGGAGTCTGGAGCCACTTCGTGTACGCCGACTCGCCCGGCCACCCCACCACCGACCGGCAGTTGGCGGTCTTCCACGAGGGGCTGGCCATGGTCGAGCGGTGTGGCCTGCGTCCGCGCTACCGGCACCTGGCCAACTCGGCCGCCACGCTGACCCGACCGGACACCCACTTCGACCTGGTCCGTCCCGGGATCGCCGTGTACGGGTTGTCGCCGATCGCGGGGGAGCAGTTCGGGCTGCGCCCGGCGATGACCGCGCGAGCCCGGGTGATGTTGACCAAGCGGGTGCCGGCCGGCACCGGCGTGTCCTACGGCCATACCTACACCACGCGAGACGAGGCGAACCTGGCGGTGGTGCCGCTCGGCTACGCCGACGGCGTGCCCCGGCACGCCTCCAACGTCGGGCCGGTGCAGCTCGGCGGCAAGCGGCGCACCATCTCCGGTCGGGTCTGCATGGACCAGTTCGTGCTGGACTGCGGATCGGACCAGGTGGCCGCCGGCGACGTGGCGACCCTCTTCGGCAGCGGCGCGGACGGCGAGCCCACCGCCGACGACTGGGCCGACGCGGTCGGCACCATCAACTACGAGATCGTCACCCGGTTCGGTGGGGTCCGGGTGCCCCGGGTCTACGACGGTGGGCGGCAGCCGTGACCGGGCCGCGCCGTTTCCGGGTGCCCCGGCCGCGTACCGCCGCCGGGAAGGTGGCCGGCGCGCTGGCCACCGTCGGTGTCGCCGCCGCCGGACTGGCGGCCGGCATCGCCACCGAGCGGGCGCTGATCCGCCGGCTCAAGGCCGACCCCACCGACCGGTACGCCGCCGAGGCCTTCGGCGAGCAGCCCTGCGACGAGGCCTTCCGGCTGGAGCTGCCGGACGGCACCGACATCCACGTCGAGGTGGTGGAGCCGACCCGGCCGGTGCCCGGGCACCCCACGGTGGTGCTGGTGCACGGCTTCTGCCTGGACATGGGGACGTTCCACTTCCAGCGCAAGATGCTCGCCGAGCGGGGCGACTACCGGATCGTCGCGTACGACCAGCCGGGGCACGGCCGATCGGGCCGGCTGGAGAGCGGTGAGTACGACCTCGCCGCCCTGGGCGGCACCCTGCGTCGGGTGATCGACCGGAGCACCCCGGAGGGGCCACTGGTGCTGGTCGGCCACTCGATGGGCGGGATGACCATCATGGCCTTCGCCGAGCAGTACCCGGAGCTGTTCGGCGACCGGGTGGTCGGCACGGTGCTGATCGCCACCTCTGGCGGCATGGCCGCCGAGACCAAGCTGGTCGCCCCGGCGCTGCTGAACCGGGTCGGCGCGCCGGTGTTCCAGATGATGAGCAACGCCACCCGGTACGGCGGCACGGTGATCGACAAGGCTCGCCAGTCGACGTCCAACGTCGCCTGGCTGCTGACCCGCAGGTACGGCTTCGGCACCCGCAAGCCCAGCCCGGCCCTGGTGTCGTACGTGGAACGGATGAACTCCCGGACGTCGGCCGACACGGTGACCCGTTACCTGCGTACCTTGGCGACCCACTCGCGGTTCCCGGCGCTGGCCGCGCTCAACGGCACGCCGGTGCTGGTCGTGGTCGGGGACAAGGACATGATCACTCCGGTGGTCCACTCGGACGAGATCGTCCGCCGGCTGCCGCACGCCCGGTACGTCAAGATCCAGGACAGTGGGCACGTGGTGATGCTGGAGCACGCCGACGAGGTCAACGCGGCGCTGGCCGAGTTCCTGGAGGCACTGTGAGCGCGAGGAGTGAGCCGGGTTTGCGAGCCCCGCGGTCGCGAACGGCAGGTGGCACTGTGAGCGCGAGGAGTGAGCCGGGTTTGCGAGCCCCGCGGTCGCGAACGGCAGGTGGCACTGTGAGCGCGAGGAGTGAGCCGGGTTTGCGAGCCCCGCGGTCGCGAACCGGGTCGAAGCAGTGAGCCTGACCGTCACGCTGCCGACGGTCGAGGAGACGCGGGCCTTCGGCCGTCGGCTGGCGCGGCTGCTCCGCGCCGGTGACCTGCTTCTGCTCACCGGCCCGCTGGGGGCCGGCAAGACCGCGCTCACCCAGGGCCTCGGCGCCGGGTTGGGGGTGCTCGGCGACATCACCTCCCCGACCTTCGTGATCGCCCGGGTGCACCGGCCGGATCCGGTCCGGGGCCGTGGTGTGGCGCTGGTGCACGCCGACGCGTACCGGTTGGGTGGTGCGAGCGACCCGCGTGCCGAGATCGACGATCTCGACCTGGACGCCTCCGTCGACGACTCGGTGACCGTGGTCGAGTGGGGTGAGGGGCTGGTCGAGCAGCTGGTCGACGCCCACCTGCGGGTGCGGATCGACCGCCGGGAGGACGACACCCGGGTGGTGGAGCTGGAGCCGGTCGGCGGCGACTGGGCGCGTCGCCTGGACACCCTGCGCCACGCCGGGCCGGTCACCTGATCCGCGCCCGGACCACCCGTGCCGCCGGACGGCGTCGCCGTGGTCCGGGCGCGGGCCGCCGGCGGGTTGGAACCGGCCCCGGCCGGGCGCGGTGCGCGAGCTGTCGGTGCCGGCTGGTAGGAAATGTCGCACCGACTGCGAAAGGTTGCCGATGCCCGACGACGCCCCCGCCCTCGACCTGCTGGCACTGCTGCCCGAGGCATGGCGTGCCGTGCTCAGCCCGCACCTCGACCCCGACCGCACCGCGGCGCTGGCCGAGTTCGTCGCCCGGGAGTACGCCACGCAGACCGTCTTCCCGCCGCTGGAGGACCTGTTCGCCGCCTACCGGCTGTGCGGGCCGCAGCAGTGCCGGGTGCTGATCCTCGGGCAGGATCCCTATCACAAGGCCGGGCAGGCGCACGGGTTGAGCTTCAGCGTGCGCGAGGGGGTGGCGGCGCCGCCGTCGCTGCGTAACGTCTTCAAGGAGCTCGGCGACGACCTGGGCGTGCCGAAGCCGCGCGGCGGCAACCTGAGCGGTTGGGCGGCGCAGGGCGTGCTGCTGCTCAACTCGGTGCTCACCGTCCGCCAGGCCGCCCCCGGCTCGCACGCGAACAAGGGTTGGGAGGACTTCACCGACGCCACCATCCGCGCCCTGGACGCCCGCGACGAGCGTGTGGTCTTCCTGCTCTGGGGCGGGTATGCCCGCAGGAAGGCAGCCCTGGTCGGCAACCCTCGGCACGTGGTCCTGGAGGCCGGCCACCCGAGCCCGATGAACCCGCGCGGGTTTCTCGGCAGTCGGCCGTTCAGCGCGGCCAACAAGGCCCTCGCCGACGTCGGGCTGCCGACCGTCGACTGGGAACGCACCGCCGGCTGAGTTCGCGGGGTCACCGGTCCGTCACCGTCCGATGTAGCCTGTCTCCACCGTGACGACAGGAAGGTGGTCTATGGCGGCGACGGTCACTCCTCAGCAGTGGCAGGCGGCGAGGACGGCGCTGGCGGAGCAGACCGAACGCTTCGCCGACCTCCTCGCCGTCAGCCGCCCCGAGGCCCGCTGCACGGCCGACTGGTCGGTCGCCGACACGCTCGCCCACGTGGTCTCCCTGGCCTGGCTGTACGCCTGCCTGGTGGATCCGGCGCACCCGTCGCTGCCGGTCGCGGGCCTCGACGACCAGTTGGCCGAGGTCACCGTCGACACCGTGGCCGACGCCAACGACGTGGTGATGCGCCATCTCACCGAGCGCGACCCGGCGGTGTTGCTCGCCCGGCTGCGGACCGACGTCGGGCATTTGCTGTCCCGGTGCGCCGACCGGAACCCCGACGACACGGTGCCCTGGCTCGGCGCGGCCCGGGTGCCGCTCGCCGGGCTCTGCGCCCATCTGGTCAACGAGCTGCTGATCCACGGCCGCGACATCGCCCTCGCGGGCGGCCGCCGGTGGCGCCTGCCAGGCCGCGAGGCCGCCATGTTCCTGGAGCTCTTCCTGGCCGGCGTGGTGCGCCACGGCTACGGCCGGCTGCTCGACGGCGGGGGTCCGCCCAGCGACCGACCGATCGTGGTGGAGTTCCGTTCGGCGTTCGCCGCCCCGCTGCGGCTGGTGCTGCACCGGGGCGTGATCTCGTTCGCCGCGCCGGACGCCCGTCCCGACGTCCGGATCCGCCACGACCCGGGCACCCTCAACCTGATGATGTTCGGCCGGATCAGCCGGGCGCGGGCGCTGCTCACCGGTGGGGTGCGGATCTCCGGGCGGCGCCCCTGGCTGCTGCCCACCTTCCTGCGCACCTTCCGCACCCCGAGTTGACCGTGGGGCCACGGGTGGGGCGTCACCGGGGGTGACGGCAGGGCCGGCTAGGCTGGTCAATCGTGCTCGTACTGGTGGTGGACTCCTCGACGCCCGCGGTGACCGCGGCGCTGGTGGAGGTCTCGGCGGGTGGTGTCACCTCACGGGCGCACCGGTGCAGGGTCGACGCCCGAGCCCACGGCGAACTGCTCGCCCCACAGGTGGACGCGGTGCTCGCCGAGGCCGACGTCCGGCCGCGTGACCTGGCCGCGATCGTCGCCGGCCTCGGCCCCGGCCCGTTCACCGGGCTGCGGGTCGGGCTGGTCACCGCCGCCACCATGGGCCAGGTGCTCGGTGTCCCCGCGTACGGTGTCTGTTCGCTGGACGGCATCGGCCACCCGGCGGCGGCCGGCGAGCCAGTCCTGGCCGCCAGCGACGCCCGCCGCCGTGAGGTGTACTGGGCGGTCTACGACGGCGCCGGTGAACGGATCTCCGGGCCGGACGTGGACGCCCCTGCGGTCGTCGCCGAACGGGCCCGCGAGCTGGCCGTCACCGCCGCCGTGGGGGACGGCGCCCACCGGTACGCCGAGGTGCTGGGTCTGCCGCTGCGGGCCGAGCCGCGCTACCCGGACGCGACCGCGTTGGCGGCGCTGGCCGCCGGGCGGATCCGGGCCGGTGCCCCGGGTGAGGCACTCACCCCGCTCTACCTGCGCCGTCCGGACGCGGTGGCGGCGGCCACCCGCAAGCCGGTCCTGCCGTGAGCGCGAGGAGTGAGCCGCTGTTGCGAGCCCCGCTGTTGCGAGCGACCGAGGCCACCGTGGTGGCAGCACGGTGAGCGGGCCGGTGCGGCTGGAGCGGTTCCGCTGGTGGCACATCGACGAGGTGTTGCCGATCGAGGCGGACCTGTTCGGCGCTGAGCAGTGGTCGGCGTCGATGTTCTGGAACGAGCTGGCCAACGGGCACTGGTACCGGGTGGCCGTCGACGCCGATGGGACGCTGCTCGGTTACGCGGGGCTGGCCGTACAGCAGGACGAGGCGTGGGTGCAGAACATCGCTGTCCGGCGGGACGCCCAGCGGCGGGGCGTGGGCCGGGCGCTGCTGGAGGAGTTGCTGGCCGGGGCGGTCCGCCGGGGCGCGCGGAGCGTCCTGCTGGAGGTGGCCGTGGACAACGCGCCCGCCCAGAAGCTCTACGCGACGTACGGCTTCGAGCCGATCGGCGTCCGTCGCGGCTACTACCAACCGAGCAACACGGACGCGCTGGTGATGCGGCGCGTCGCGCCGCCGACCGCGTACGGGACGGACGAGTGATGGCTGACGAACCCCTGGTCCTGGGCATCGAGACCTCCTGCGACGAGACCGGCGTCGGGGTCGTGCGCGGGCACACCCTGCTCGCCGACGCCCTGGCCTCCAGCGTCGACCAGCACGCCCGGTTCGGCGGGGTGGTGCCGGAGGTGGCCAGCCGGGCCCACCTGGAGGCGATCGTGCCGACGATGGACCGGGCGTTGCGGGAGGCGGGGGTGAGCATCGCCGACGTCGACGCGATCGCCGTCACCTCCGGTCCCGGGCTGGCCGGTGCGCTGCTGGTCGGGGTGGCCGCCGCGAAGGGTTACGCGCTCGCCGCCGAGAAGCCGGTGTACGGGGTGAACCACCTCGCCGCGCACGTCGCGGTGGACACCCTGGAGCACGGTCCGCTGCCGGAGCCGGCGATCGCGCTGCTGGTCTCCGGCGGACACTCGTCACTGCTGCTGGTGGACGACCTGGCGCGCGGGGTGACTCCGCTGGGCGCCACCATCGACGACGCTGCCGGGGAGGCGTTCGACAAGGTGGCCCGGCTGCTCGGGCTCCCTTTCCCCGGTGGGCCGCACATCGACGGGCAGGCGCGGGCGGGAGACCCGGCGGCGATTGCCTTCCCGCGCGGGTTGACCGCGCCGAAGGACCAGGCCGCCCACCGCTACGACTTCTCCTTCTCCGGGCTGAAGACGGCGGTGGCCCGCTGGGTGGAGGCCCGGCAGCGAGCCGGCGAGCCGGTGCCGGTGGCCGACGTGGCGGCCTCGTTCCAGGAGGCGGTCTGCGACGTGCTGACCGTCAAGGCGCTGGACGCCTGCCGGGCGAACGGCATCGGGACGCTGGTCGTCGGCGGGGGCGTGGCGGCCAACTCGCGGCTGCGGGCGATGGCCGAGCACCGGGCGGCGAAGCACGGTATCCGGGTGCGGGTGCCCCGGCCGAAGCTCTGCACCGACAACGGTGCGATGGTCGCGGCGCTCGGCTCGCACCTGGTCGCCGCGGGGGTGGCGCCGAGCCGGCTCGACCTGCCGGCGGATTCTGCCCTGCCGCTGACCACGGTCAGCGTGTGACGGGAGGGAGGGCCGACGTGATCGTCCGGATGTGGGAGGCGCGCGCGGAGCCGTACGGCTTCACCGACCTGATCACCTGGGTCTGCGAGACCGCGCTGCCGGAGTTGGAACACGATCCGCTGCACGTGGTCAGCGAGGTCTTCACCTCCACCGATCACCGCGTGGTGGTGGTCTCGAAGTGGCGGAGCAGTCCCCGGACGTTGCCGGACCCGCCGGCCGTGCTGGTGGCGCGTCCGCCGCACTCGTGGGACTTCACGCAGGTCGACCGCTGACGGGTACGCGACGACAGGGGCCGGGAGCACCACTCCCGGCCCCTGTCGCGTACGCGGTGGTCAGTTGCGGCGCATGATCCGCCAGGTGGTCCAGCCCCCGACGCCGAGCGCACCGAGGAAGACCACCCAGACGATGGTGGTGCCGACGCTGACCGCCGGGGTGACCGGCGTACCGGCCTGGGCGGCGGCGACCAGCGAGTTGCTCTGCGCGGGCGGGATGGCGGCCGGGGGCATCTGGTTCCAGCGGACCAGGCCGGTGCTCTCCAGCATGGACATGTGGTCGGTGACGAACTTGTTGGCGTCGTCGGCGAGCTTACGGACGGTGGCGTCGCGGGTGGCGGCGCGGACCGCTCCGATCACCGGGAAGATATTGCCGTGGGCGATCCGGAGCCGGGTGACGAAGATCTGGTCGAACTGGGCGCCGGTGGCCTCCTGCATCTCACCCAGCCACCCCTTCTGCTCGGCGGTGGCGTCCGAGGGCAGAATCGCGCCGAGCTTGTTGGCGGCCTCGACGCAGAGCAGGTCGAGCTGCTCGTGCTGGCGGGCGATCTCCGCGCCGATCTCCCGGACCCGCGGCGACTGTCCTCTCTCGGCGGCCATCACCCCGGCCGGCATCTCCCACAGGCCGGCGAGCCGGACGCCGACGAGCAGCGCCATGTCGGCCGCGTTGAGCTGTGCGGCGGGGGCGGCCACGGCCACGCCGGGCAGGGCGAAGAGCCCGGCCACGAGCGTGACGAACAGCACCGCCACCCGGTGGGTCCGGTGCCCTGGCCGACGACGAGCGGGTTCCAGCGGTGCCATGCTGCGGTGCCTCCTCGGTCCGGGCCGTACGTGTCACGTGGGGCAGCTCGTTCGCCGGCTGCCCGCCGACCACTGGTACGGATCACCGGCCGGAAGAGTTCACCGGAACCGAAAACCGGCAACGAAGTGGATCCCGGCGTTGAATCGTGACTCAGCCGACGTCGAGGGGATCGGCGAGGAGCCGCTCGAAGGCCAGCTCGGCCGCGCCGATCAGCGGCGCGTCGTCGCCGAGCTTGGGGGTGCGCAGCCGCACGTGCTCCAGGCAGGCGGGTAGACCGACGTGGTTGAGCCGGCTGCGGACCTGGGCGGCGGCGGCGAGGTAGAGGTCGCGCATGGTGCCACCGAAGATGACCATCTCCGGGTTGAAGATGTTGACCAGGTTGCCGACGCCGAAGCCGAGCCAGTCGCCGGCCTGGCGTACCGCCGTCTGGGCACGGGCGTCCCCCCGGTCGGCGGCCTCGAAGACGGCCAGCAGCGCCTCCCGGCCCCGGGCCTCGCTGCGGCCGGCGGCACGCAGCAGGCCGTGCTCGCCGATCTCCGTCTCCCAGCAGCCGCGGGAGCCGCACTCGCAGCGCGTTCCGTCCCGGGCCACCACCATGTGCCCGACCTCCCCGCCGTATCCGCCGTGGCCGGTCAGCCGGCGTCCGCCGGCGATGATGCCGGCCCCGACGCCGACGTCGCCGTACAGGTAGATGACGTTGTCGCAGCCGGCGGCGACCCCCCGGGCGTGCTCGGCGAAGACCGCCACGTCGGCGACGTTGCCGACGGTGACCGGCACGTCGATGCCGAGCGCGGCGGCGAGCGTGGCGCCGAGCGGCTCGTCGACCCAGCCGGTGGTGGGGCCGAGCCGGACCAGCCCGTCGGCCCGGCGGACCATGCCGCAGACGGCCACCCCCGCACCCACGCAGAGGGCGTCCACGGCGACCCGGCGGTGCATCTCCGCGAGTGCGCCGGCCAGCAGCGGGGCGGTCTCCGCGGCGTCCATGCCGCGCGGCCGGTCCAGGTCCCGGCGGTCGAGCACCTCACCGCCGAGACCAACTCGCGCGGCCCGTAGCCGGTCCACCTCGATCGAGGCGGCGTACCCGTAGACGCGAGCCGACTCGGGCCGGACGACCAGCGACGGTCGCCCGGCCCGGCCGGTCTCCTTCGGCGTCCCCTCGCTGACCAGCCCGGCGCCGGCCAGGTCGGCGGTCAGCGCGCCGATGGTGCTGCGGTTGAGTCCGAGGGTGACGGTGAGTTCCGCGCGGGTGGTCGCGCCGTGCACGTGCACGTGACGCAACAGCGCACCCAGGTTCTGCCGCCGGATCTCGTCCTGGCTCGGTCCTGCCCGCATGTTTCCGGTAGCTCCGGTACCGGCTGCTAGCGGGTACCGGTGGCGGCGGAGCGTCGCCGGGACAGCGCGTCCACGCTGGCCGCGAGGAGCAGCACCACACCCGTCACCACGTACTTGACTCCCGAGCTGTAACCCATGAGGCCCATGCCGTTGTCGATCACGGCGACCACGGCGCCGCCGAGCACCGCGTCGAGGACGCGGCCCTTGCCGCCGAAGAGGCTGGTGCCACCGATCACCGCCGCGCCGACGGCGTAGAGCAGCACGTTACTGCCACCGGTGTTCGGGTCGACGGAGTTGGCCCGGCTCGCGGCCACGATGCCGCCGACGGCGGCCATCGAGGAGCAGATCACGAAGACCGAGATGCGGATCCGGTCCACGTTGATGCCGGCCCGCCGCGCGGCCTCCTTGTTGCCACCGACGGCGTACACGTGCCGGCCGTAGCTGGTGCGCTGGAGCACGAAGGTCCACAGCACCAGCAGGACGGCGATGATCGGCACCACGATCGGCACACCCTTGAGCGAGGTGACCAGGACGTTGCGGCTGCGCTCCAGGTTGAGGATGTAGACGGCCACCCCGAGGATGAGCGCGAGCGCACCGATCCGGGCGAGGACGACCGCGAGCGGGTCGGCGAGCAGGCCGCGGGCGGTCCGCCTGCGGTGTCGCAGCAGCTGCACGGCGGCGTACCCGGCGACCGCGGCGGCGGCCAGCAGCCACCCCAGGGCGGGCGGGAGGTTTCGGTTGGCAATCGCCACCAGGGTGGCGTCGCGGATCGAGATGTTCGCGCCCTCGTCCATCAACATCAGCACGATGCCCTGGAAGGCGAGGAAGCCGGCGAGGGTGACCACGAAGGACGGGATGCCGATCTTGGCCACCAGCATGCCGAGCACGGTGCCGATCAGCACGCCGGTGACGGTCGCGGCGAGCACCGCCACGTACCAGGGGTAACCGAACACGGTGACGACGTTGGCCAGGACGGCGGCGCAGACGCCGCTGGCGAAGCCGGCCGACAGGTCGATCTCGCCCAGCAGCAGGACGAAGACCAGGCCCATCGCGATCAGGGTGATCGCAGCGCCCTGGGTGAACAGGTTGGCGAAGTTGCCGGCGGTGAGGAACGACGGGCGCATCACCGCGAAGACGGTGCAGAGCACGACCAGGCCGAGCACGGCCGGCAGGGCGCCGATGTCACCGCCGCGTACCCGGCTGACGTAGTTGCGGACGTGGCTGCCGACCGTCGACGCCGGCGTGACGGCGGCCGGGCCTTCCTTTCTGACGGCGGTGGTGGTCATCGGACGGCTCCCGAGGTGGTGTCGGTGGACCCCGCGGCGTTACCGGCGTGGCCCGTACCCGGCTCGGCGAGGCCGAGGCTGCCGGAGCGGCCGGCGGTGATCAGCTCGACCACCTGCGAGTGGGTGATGTCGGTGGTCCTCACCTGCGCGACCATCTGGCCGAGGTAGAGCGCGGCGATCCGGTCGGAGACGGCGAAGACGTCGTTCATGTTGTGCGAGATGAGCACCACGGCCAGGCCCCGGTCGGCGAGCCGGCGGACCAGCTCCAGCACCTGGGCGGTCTGCGCGACGCCGAGCGCGGCGGTCGGCTCGTCGAGGATGACCAGCTTGCTGTTCCAGAGCACCGCCTTGGCGATGGCCACGGTCTGGCGCTGGCCGCCGGAGAGGCTGGAGACGTGCTGGCGCAGTGACTTGACCGTACGGACGCTCAGCCCGGCGAGCGTCTCGGCGGCCATCTGTTCCATGGTGGGTTCGTCGAGCACGATCCCGCTGCGCTTCTCCCGGCCGAGGAACATGTTCTGCACGATGTCGAGGTTGTCGCAGAGCGCGAGGTCCTGGTAGACGACCTCGATGCCGAGCGCGGCGGCGTCACGCGGGCCGTTGATGCTCACCGGGCGGCCCTCGAAGAGGAACTCGCCGCTGTCGGTGGGGTAGATGCCGCTGATGCACTTCACCAGGGTCGACTTGCCGGCGCCGTTGTCGCCGACGAGAGCGGTCACCTCGCCGGGGTGGGCGTAGAAGGCGACGTCGCGGAGTACCTGGACGGGACCGAAGCTCTTGTCGATCCCGCGTAGTTCCAGCAGGGGGGTCGCGGACACGGGGTTTCCTTTACGCGGTGGGGAGATCTCGGAGCCGTCCGGTGCGGGGGTGCCGCCCGGCACGGTTGTCACCGTGCCGGGCGGCGCCGCGGGTGGAGCGGGTGGGACGCGTACGGGGTCAGCTGATGCCGGCGTCGGCGCAGAGCTTGGCGTACGCCCCGGCGCAGACCTCGTCCTTGGTGACGAAGCCGTCGGCGATGACGTCCTTGACGTTCTCCTTGTAGATGGCCTTCGGGGTGAGCAGGACGGAGTCCACGTCACGGCCACCCTCCGGGTCCTTGACCGTCTGGCCGGTCTCCTTCTTCTCGCCCTTGGCCAGCGCGACGGCCAGCTCGGCGGCGGCCTTCGCCTCGTCCCTGATCGCCTTGTAGACGGTCATGCACTGGTCGCCGGCGAGGATGTTCTGCAGGCCCTGCGGGGTGGCGTCCTGGCCGGTCACCGGGACCTTGCCGTTAAGCTTGTTCTTCTTCAGCACGGAGATGGCCGCGTTGCCGAGGCCGTCGTTGGCGGCGAGCACCCCGTCGATCTTGCCGCCGGCCTTGGTGAGCTGCTGCTCGAAGATCGTGGCGGCCTGGGTGTTGTCCCAGTCCGGCACGGAGTCGTCGGCGACCTTGGTGTACTCCTTCGAGTCGAACTTCGGCTTGAGCACCGAGTCGTACCCGTTCTTGAAGAGGGTGGCGTTGTTGTCGGTCGGCGAGCCGTTGAGGTAGGCGATCGCCGGGTTCTTGGCGCCCTTGTCGGTCAGGCACTTGACCAGGCCCTCGCCCTGCAGCTTGCCGACGGCCTCGTTGTCGAAGCTGACGTAGTACTGCGCGGAGCCGCCGAGGGTGAGGCGGTCGTAGTCGATGGTGGCGACGCCCTGCGACTTGGCCTTGTCGAGGACGGCCTTGCCGGTGCCGGAGTCCAGGTTGACGATCATCAGGGCGGTGACGCCACTGGTGATCATCTGGTCGGCGATGGTCTGGAAGGCGTTCTTGTCGCCCTGCGCGTTCTGGATGTCGTAGTCGACGTTCGCGGCCTTGAAGGCCTCCTCCAGGAACTTGCGGTCCGCGCCCTCCCAGCGGGCGGAGGACTTGCTGTCCGGAAGGATCACGCCGATCTTCGGCTTCTTGTCGTTGCCGCCGGTCGCGGTGTTGTCGGAGTTGTTGCCGCAGGCGGCCATGCTGCCGGTGGCCAGCAGGCCCACGGCGGCGAAGGTGAGGAAGCCCTTGCGCATCTGCACGGGGTCCTTTCGGGGGTGGGGGAGTAGTGCGAATGTTTTGTTGTGTCCGGCAACGTATTCCCGCTTGCGCGGCAGGCGCAAGGCCGTCGAGGTCGGAAATTTGTTGGCAGCGGTAACAATTGGGCAACGCACTCGTCACTCTGCGGACATTCACCCACAAGCGCCCACGGTCACTCCTCACTCCCACTCCGTCGATCATGAGGGTGTCGGTGATGTGGGTCGCCTCGCCAACATCGAGGCACTCGGCGCGGACGACCCGGCCGTCAACCGATGATCGATACGGTCGGGAGCCGGTCCCGGGGCCGCGGGATCAGGGACGGGCGGCGACGGGGGCGGCGGTGCCGCCGGTCAGGGTGAGGAGATCCCGGGGGGAGAGTTCCAGTTGCAGGCCGCGACGGCCGGCGCTGACATAGACCGAGTCATGGGCCAGCGCGGAGTCGTCGAGCACGACGGGCAGCCGCTTCCGATGGCCGAGCGGGCTGATCCCGCCGCGGACGTAGCCGGTGGCCCGCTCGGCGACCACCCGGTCGGCCATCGCCCCGCGCTTGCCGCCGACCGCTGCGGCCAGGGCCTTCAGGTCCAGCTCGCCGGTGACCGGCACGACCGCCACGGCCAACGCGCCGTCGACCTCGCAGACCAGCGTCTTGAAGACCCGCTCCGGCGCGGCTCCGATGGCCGCCGCGACCAGCGCCCCGTAGTTCGGCGCGTCCGGCGGGACGTCGTACGGGTGGGTGCGGTGGGCGATCCTCCGCCTTGTCAGCAGCGCCGTCGCCGGAGTGCCGTGTCCCGCCATGGCGTCACGCTATCCCGGTGCCCGCCCGGCCGGCCACCGCGAAACACCGGCGGTCCGTCGCCGCTCCGGTCAGCCTGTCGCCGCCGGACGGCAGACCAGGACCGTCGGCGCGCCGGCGAGCCGGGTCAGGACCAGGCTCGCCGCCTCCCCGCCCGTCAGCCTCAGGTCGCGGCGCAGCTTCTCCGGCTCCAGGGCCGAACCCCGCTTGAGGATCTCCACCCGGCCCACCTGACGCTCGCGCAGCAGGGCGCGCAGCCGCTTCAACGAGAACGGCAGCACGTCGATGATCTCCAGGCAGCGGGCGAACGGAGTGGTGGCCGGGGTGTCGGCGTACAGGTAGGCGATGGTCGGGTCGGCCAGCGTGGCGTCGAGCGCGTCGGCCAGCTCGGCGACCAGGTGGGCGCGGACCACCGCCCCGTCCGGGTCGTACAGGTAGCGCCGCACCGGCCCGACCGGCGCCTCCGCGTCGCCCGACCCGATCAGGGTGTGCACGGCCGCGCCGCGCAGCACGGTCGCCCGGCGGGGCACCCCGGCCAGCGGTCCGCACCAGAGCGCCGCCTCCACCAGATCGCCGTCCACGCTGACCCATTCCGCCTCGGCGCCGGCCGGGATCAGCGCGTGGTCGATGCCCGGGGCGACCTTCACCACCGTGTACGGCACCCGCTCGGCCAGGCCGGTGACGAAGGTCCAGGGCGGGGAGTAGGAGTTCGGGTCGAAGACGCGCCGCCCGGTGCCGGTCCGCCGGCGCGCCGGATCGCAGAACACACCATCCACCCGGGAGACGTCGAAGCCGGTCGCGTCACCGACCTCCACGGTGAACAGTCCGGCCAGCCCGGCCACCTCGGCGTTCGCGGCGGCCATCGCGGCGGTGACCGGGTCGGCTTCCACTGCGTACACCCGGATGCCGGCGCGTGCGGCGGCGAGTGCGTCGGCGCCGAGACCGCAGCCGAGGTCGGCGAGGCTGCCCACTCCGGCCGCGCGCAGCCGGTCGGCCCGCCGGTCGGCGACCGTACGGCGGGTCGCCTGTTCCAGCCCGGCCCGGGTGAGGAACATGCCGGCAGCCTCGGGGCCGAACTTGCCGACCGCCCGCCGGCGAAGCTCGGCCTGGGTGAGCGCCGCGGCGGCCAGCCCGGCCGGCACCCCGGCGGAGCGGAGCGCGGCCGCCGCGGTCAGCGGGTCGCCGCCGGCCAGCCCGGCCGCCGTGGCGAGCGCGGTCGACCCCTCGGGGGTACGCAGCGCGGCAAGCTGGTCGAGATCCACCCGGCCATTCTCCCCGTCTTTCCGGCAGCCCGTCCTGCCCCCGTTCCTCGCCGGTGCGCGGCTTGATCCACTCCGGCCGGGGCGGGTCGGGGTGTCGTCGAGAGCGGACGCCGCGAGATGCCGCGACCGGAGTGGATCTGCGGGCGGGGACGGCGGTCACGCGAGGGCTGTCAGGCGGCGACACGAGGACGTTGCGTTGGCACTCTCCTTGACGGAGTGCTAGCCGAGGAATAACCTGCGATTAGCACTCTCACCCTGAGGGTGCCAGCTTCCGGGCCGTCCGGCGCGGAGGCTGAACGCCAGGCGGACCGGCACCCGCGACGACGGTCCCGCCCGGTGGCATGTGGCAGATTGACGCTGGTCGGCCTCGCCGTCCGGCTACGAAACCAGTACCCCAGGAGGGTATGCCCGTGACTACCGCGACCAAGGTTGCGATCAAGCCGCTCGAGGACCGGATCGTGGTCCAGGCGAACGAGGCTGAGACCACCACGGCGTCGGGCATCGTGATCCCCGACACCGCCAAGGAGAAGCCGCAGGAGGGCACCGTCCTCGCTGTCGGCCCGGGCCGGATCGACGACAAGGGCAACCGCGTGCCGCTCGACGTCAAGGTCGGCGACACCGTCCTGTACTCGAAGTACGGCGGCACCGAGGTGAAGTACGCCGGCGAGGAGTACCTGGTGCTCTCCGCCCGCGACGTCCTCGCGGTCATCGAGAAGTAAGCAACCGATCAGTGTCGTTGCCCCGGTCCGGCTCGCCGGGCCGGGGCACCGTCGCGTGAAGGGACATTCATGGCGAAGATCCTGAGTTTCTCGGACGACGCCCGGCACCTGCTGGAGCACGGTGTCAACGCCCTCGCCGACACGGTCAAGGTGACCCTCGGCCCGCGCGGGCGCAACGTCGTCCTGGACAAGAAGTTTGGCGCACCCACGATCACCAACGACGGCGTGACCATCGCCAAGGAGATCGAGCTCACCAACCCGTACGAGAATCTCGGCGCGCAGCTGGTCAAGGAGGTGGCGACGAAGACCAACGACGTCGCCGGCGACGGGACCACCACCGCGACCGTGCTGGCCCAGGCGATGGTCCGCGAGGGCCTGCGCAACGTGACCGCCGGGGCCAACCCGACCGGTCTCAAGCGGGGCATCGACGCGGCGGCCGCCAAGGTCTCCGCGGCGCTGCTCGACCGGGCCGTCGAGGTCTCCAGCAAGGAGGCGGTCGCCAACGTCGCGACGATCTCCGCGCAGGACGCCACCATCGGCGAGCTGATCGCCGAGGCGATGGAGAAGGTCGGCCGCGACGGTGTCATCACCGTCGAGGAGGGCTCGGCGCTCACCACCGAGCTCGAAGTCACCGAGGGCCTCCAGTTCGACAAGGGCTTCATCTCGCCGAACTTCGTCACCGACGTGGAGGCGCAGGAGGCGGTCCTGGAGGACCCGTACATCCTCATCACCACGCAGAAGATCTCGGCGATCGAGGAGCTGCTGCCGCTGCTGGAGAAGGTCCTGCAGAACAGCAAGCCGCTGCTGATCATCGCCGAGGACGTCGAGGGCCAGGCGCTGTCGACCCTGGTGGTCAACGCGATCCGCAAGACCGTCAAGGTCTGCGCGGTCAAGGCCCCCGGCTTCGGTGACCGCCGCAAGGCGATGCTCCAGGACATGGCGATCCTGACCGGTGCCGAGCTGGTCGCCCCGGAGCTGGGCTACAAGCTCGACCAGGTCGGCCTGGAGGTGCTCGGCACCGCCCGGCGCGTCGTGGTCGACAAGGAGAACACCACCGTTGTCGACGGTGGCGGTCAGGCCGCCGACGTCGCCGACCGGGTCGCGCAGATCCGCAAGGAGATCGAGGCCTCGGACTCCGAGTGGGACCGGGAGAAGCTGGCCGAGCGGCTGGCGAAGCTGTCCGGTGGCATCGCGGTCATCAAGGTGGGCGCGGCGACCGAGGTCGAGATGAAGGAGCGCAAGCACCGCATCGAGGACGCCATCGCCGCGACCAAGGCCGCGGTCGAGGAGGGTACGGTCCCCGGCGGCGGCGCCGCCCTGGCCCAGATCCTCCCGGTGCTCGACGACGACCTGGGCCTCACCGGCGACGAGAAGGTCGGCGTGTCGATCGTGCGCAAGGCGCTGGTCGAGCCGCTGCGCTGGATCGCCCAGAACGCCGGCCACGACGGCTACGTGGTGGTGCAGAAGGTCGCCGGCAAGGAGTGGGGCCACGGCCTCGACGCCGCCATCGGCGAGTACGTCGACCTGGTGAAGTCCGGCATCATCGACCCGGTGAAGGTGACCCGCAACGCGGTCACCAACGCCGCGTCGATCGCCGGCCTGCTGCTCACCACGGAGAGCCTCGTGGTGGAGAAGCCGGCGAAGGCCGAACCGGCCGCCGCCGGCGGGCACGGCCACTCGCACGGCCACGGCCACCAGCACGGCCCGGGCTTCTGACCCGACCGTACGGCAGACCAAGGGCGCACCGTCCCCGCGACGGTGCGCCCTTCGGCGTCGGTGGCCCGTCAGCAGCGGTCCGAGGGGGCGCGCTGGTTACGGAACGCTGACGTGGCTGGCGGGCTGTCCGGGCGGCCGACCAGACTGGGCCGATGAGCAGCACCCCTCGCGGCCTCGCCGCGCTGGCCGGGATCACCGCCGCGGTCGTGGCGATCGGGGCCGCCGAGCCGGTGGCGGTCCTCACCGGTCCCCGGTCGGCGCCGTTGATCGCCGTCGGCGGGCTCGTGGTGGACGTCGTACCCGAGCCGTTGAAGCAGTTCGCCATCGCCGTCTTCGGCCGGTACGACAAGGTCGCACTGCTGGTCGGGACGGCACTGCTGCTGGCCGCCGGTGCCGCGCTGCTCGCGCTGGTGGCCGTACGCCGACTGTGGCTCGGCCTGGGCGGCATCGCGGCCTTCGCCACCCTCGGGGTGGTCGCCGCACTCACCCGGGCCGGCGCGGACGCCGCCGACGCGCTGCCCGCGCTGGCCGGCGGAGGACTGGGCGCGTTGACGCTCTGGGCCTTCCTGTCCGGGCCGCTGGAGATCGACCCGTGGCCCTGGGCCCCGCCGACACCCGCGCGTGCCCCGGTAGCCGGTGCGCAGGTGGCCGGTGCGCAGGCGGCCGGCGGCGTGCCGGCGGGCACCGACCCGCAGGCGCGCAGGCGGTTCCTGCGCGGTGTGGGCGTGCTAACCGGCGCGGCGGCCGTCACCGGGTTGGGTGGGCACTGGCTCGCCGGTCGGCGGGGTGTGTCGGCCGCCCGGCAGGCCGTCCGGTTGCCCGCCCCGGTCTCCCCGGCTCCGGTCGTCCCCGCCGGCGCGGACCTGTCGCTGGCGCAGCTCGCTCCGTACGTCACCCCGAGCAGCGGCTTCTACCGGATCGACACGGCCCTGGTGCTGCCGCAGGTGGACCCGGAGACCTGGCGCCTGCGCATCCACGGGCGGGTACGCCACCCGGTCGACCTGAGCTACGCGGACCTGCTCGCCCGACCGATGGTCGAGCGGTACGTGACCCTGGCCTGCGTCTCCAACGAGGTGGGCGGTGACCTGATCGGCAACGCCCGCTGGCTGGGCGTACCGATCCGGGAACTGCTCGACGAGGCGGGGCCGGAGGAGGGCGCGGACCAGGTGGTGGGGCGCTCGGTGGACGGCTGGACCTGCGGCACCCCCACCGCGGTGCTGCGCGACGGGCGGGACGCGCTGCTGGCGGTGGGGATGAACGGCGAGCCACTGCCGGTCGCGCACGGTTTCCCGGCCCGGATGGTGGTGCCGGGCCTCTACGGGTACGTCTCGGCGTGCAAGTGGGTGACCGAGCTGGAACTGACCAGCTTCGCCGACTTCGACGCGTACTGGGTGCCCCGAGGGTGGTCGGCGCTGGGGCCGGTGAAGACCCAGTCGCGGATCGACGCGCCGCGCCCGCGCGACCGGTTGGCCGCCGGGCCGGTCATGGTGGCCGGGGTGGCCTGGGCCCAGCGCCGGGGAGTCAGCCGGGTGGAGGTACGGGTCGACGACGAGCCGTGGCGGGAGGCGACGCTCGCCCCGACGGTCTCGGTGGACACCTGGGTGCAGTGGTCGTGGCGCTGGGAGGCCACCCCGGGCCAGCACACGCTCCAGGTCCGGGCCACCGACGCCACCGGCGCGACCCAGACCGGGCGGGAGCAGCCGGTCGCGCCCGACGGCGCGACCGGCTGGCACACGGTGACGGCGACCGTCCGCTGACCCCTGGCACCCGACCCGGGTGTGTGCTCGGGTGCGGTACGCGGCGACGCCGCGCCCCGAGGTGCGGGGCACGGCGTCGGGAGGTCTCGTCGGGTCAGGCGATCTTGCGCTGTTCCGGCACGGCGGACTTGTGCGGGCGGCCCAGGCGGGCCTCCAGCCGGGCGATGTCGACCCGGGTCTGCCGGCGGTCGGCGAGGTCCTCCCAGCCGAGGGCCAGCAGGCGCAGGCGCTCCGACTCGCTGAATCCGCCCCAGACGCCGTACGGCTCGCGGACGGAGAGAGCATGGGCGGCGCACTCGGCCCGGACCGGGCAGGTACGGCAGACCATCTTGGCGCCGGACTCACGGCGCAGCCGCGAGGAGCCGCGCTCGCCGTCGGGGTGGAAGAACTGGGCGCTGTCGCGGCCCCGGCACGCGCCGAGTCGCTGCCAGTCCCACAGGTCGACGATGGGTCCGGGCAGTCTACGTACGTTCGACATCAGCATCCCTCCTCCCGCGCGGCACCGCGGAGATCCTCGTTGAACCGGCGTCCGGGCGGTGTCCGCGCAGGCGCACCGTTTCCGGCCTGGCGTACCGGTACCCGATCTTCTCTCGACTCACACGTGTGTGATCGAAACCACGGAAATGCGCGGCAAACGCCCCATATGTCGGAAAAGTTCGGAGGATTGCCGGGAACCTCCTCCCCGGCGGACCCGCTCATGGTCTGCTCTCTGCGGAGAGGAGACCACAGTGCGTACCGTTCTCGTCTGCGTCCGGACACCGCTCGCCGCGCAACAGTTGACGTCGGCCGCTACTCGGCTCGGCCTGGCGGCGGTCGTGCGGACGGCCGTCTCCGATCCCGAGGTGATGCTGCGGCTCGCCGAACGGCCGGTCGACGTCGTACTCGCCGACACCGCCCTCACCCGACCCGACAGCGCCGGCTTCGTCCGCCGGGTGCTGGCCCGCGCGCCGCAGGCCGCGGTGCTGCTGCTCGGCGCGGAGGAGTCCGAGGCCGCGGCGGCCACCATCAGCGCCGGTGCCCGAGGGCTGATCCAGGGCACCGACCACGACCTGACCAGCGCGGTGGCCAAGGCACTGCTGCTGCTCTCCGCCCCCGGACGGGCGAGCCGCCATCGGGTCACCGACTCGGCGCGGGACACCGCCGCGGTCGGCGCGCCGCCCCGGCCCGCCACCGTCCGCAACCCGGCGCAGCCGGGGTCGGGCTGGTCCGGCCCGGGTGAGGTGCCCGGGGGCGTCCCGACCGTGGTGCCGGTACAGCGTGGCGACGACGAGGTCGAGGCGGAAGCCGCCGAGGCGGAGACACCGGTGCCGGCCGGTCAGCGTGGCGGTCCCGGCACCCGGAGCGGACGCGGCGCGGTCGGGCTGACCGAACGGGAACTGCAGGTGCTGCTCGGCATGGCCGAGGGGAAGAGCAACGCCGAGATCGGCCGGGAGCTGTTCGTCTCCGAGGACACCGTCAAGACGCACGCCCGCCGGTTGTTCCGCAAGCTCGGCGCCCGGGACCGGGCGCACGCGGTGGCCGCCGGCTTCCGCGCCGGCCTGGTCGCCTGACCCACCCGACCGCCCCGGTGCCACCCGTGGCCCGGTCAGTCGCCTGCGGCGGCGTCGTCGTCCTCGGCGGCCTCGGTCAGCGTGTCGTGCACCCCGTCGGCGTAACCCCGCGCGTAGTCCCAGGTGACGTAGTGGTCCGGATCCGGGTCGTACGCCGGCTCGTGCACCCGGGGCCGGCCCGAGTTGAGCAGGTGGCGCAGGTTGCCCCGGAGCAGGTCCCAGTCGAAGTAGTGCGGCTCGCGGCAGTCCTCGCACTCGATGACCAGCCCGCGCACCCCGATCGGCGCCAGGAGGGCCTGGTAGATCTCCAGGTCGGCCAGATCCTCCAGCACGTCCTGGCGTTCGGCCTCGGTCAGCGGGTCGAGCTGGTCCTCGTCACGCGGATCGTGCAGGCCGGCAGCCGGATCGGCCGGGTCGCCGTTGAACGGGTCGATGGGCTCGTCGTGCACCCTCTCACCGTAGTCCCCGGAAACCCCGCACGCC
>NZ_SMKD01000070.1 GCF_004348595.1 Micromonospora sp. KC723 | reverse complement strand
GGGTGGGACAGACCTGATCGGGCAGACTCAGGGCTCCTCGCCTAACCCCCTTTCCAGGAGTGAGTCACGCCGATGTCGTTGCTCGCCAGATCCAGTCTCGCCAACCGGGGGCTCGTCGCCCTGATCGCGGTGGTGGCCGCGATGTTCGGGGTGTTCGCGGTGCCCGCCCTGAAGCAGCAGCTCCTGCCGTCGCTGGAGTTCCCGGGCGCGTTCGTCGTCGCCGGCTACCCGGGTGCCGGGCCGGAGATCGTCGAGTCCCAGATCACCGAGCCGATCGAGAACAGCCTCCACGGACTTGCCGGCCTGGAGAAGATGACCTCCACCTCCCGTGAGGGCTCGGCCACCGTCTCGGTGCAGTTCGCCTTCGGCACCGACGTGGACGACGCGGCCAACCGGATGCGGACCGCGCTGGGCCGGATCGAGTCGCAGCTGCCGGAGGGTGTCGACCCCCAGGTGCTCACCGGCAGCACCGACGACCTGCCGGCGGTGGTGCTCGCCGCCAGCGGCGGCGACGAGCAGGCGCTCGCCGAGCGGCTGCGCAACACCGTCGTACCCGAACTGGAGCGGATCGACGGGGTCCGCGCGGTCGCGGTGACCGGAACCCGCCAGCAGGTCGTGACGATCACGCCGAACCGGGCGAAGTTCGCCGCTGCCCGGCTGACCCCCACCGCGATCGGCGCGGCGCTGAGGAACAACGGGGTGGCCGTCCCGGCCGGCGCGGTCAGCGACGGCACCCGGACCCTGCCGGTGCAGGTCGGCGCCCCGGTCACCACCCTGGACGAGCTGCGCGGCATCGTGCTGACCTCCACCGCGCCGAAGGCGCCCCCTGTCCGCCTCGGCGACGTGGCGACGGTCGAGCGGCAGCTCGCCCCGGCCACCGCGATCACCCGCACCAACGGCGTGGAGAGCGTCGGGATCCAGGTCACCGCCGCGCCGGACGGCAACGCGGTGCGCATCTCCCACGACATCCGGGACCGGCTGGCCGAGCTGCGTACCGCCTCCGGCGCCGAGCTGACCGTCGTCTTCGACCAGGCGCCGTTCGTCGAGAAGTCGATCGACAGCCTCACCACCGAGGGCCTGCTCGGTCTGGTGATGGCCGTGGTGGTGATCCTGGTCTTTCTGCTGTCGGTACGGTCCACGCTGGTCACCGCCGTGTCCATCCCGCTGTCGGTGGTGGTGGCGCTGATCGCGCTCTGGATCGGGGACCACTCGCTCAACCTGCTCACCCTCGGCGCGCTCACCATCGCCGTCGGCCGGGTGGTCGACGACTCGATCGTGGTGCTGGAGAACATCAAGCGCCACCTGGGGTACGGCGAGCCGAAGCGGGAGGCGATCGTCACCGCGGTCCGCGAGGTTGCCGGCGCGGTGACCGCGTCCACCCTCACCACGGTCGCGGTGTTCGCGCCGATCGCGTTGGTCGGCGGCTTCGTCGGTCAGCTCTTCGCGCCGTTCGCGATCACCGTGACCGTGGCCCTGCTCGCCTCGCTGCTGGTGTCGCTGACCGTGATCCCGGTGCTGGCGTACTGGTTCCTCACCCCGCGGCGTACCGGAGTGGACGCCGCCGAGGTACG
Organism: Micromonospora sp. KC723; assembly: GCF_004348595.1. Classification (GTDB taxonomy): domain Bacteria; phylum Actinomycetota; class Actinomycetes; order Mycobacteriales; family Micromonosporaceae; genus Micromonospora. The sequence goes on along the minus strand of NZ_SMKD01000070.1, from coordinate 26,173 downwards.
CCGGGCCGCCGAGGAGAAGGAGCTACGCGACCCGTTGCAGCGGGCGTACCTGCCGGTGATCGGGTTCGTCACCCGGTCCCGGGCGACCCGGTGGATCACCGTGGCGGCGGGCCTGCTGGTGCTGCTCGGCACCGTCGGTCTCGCCCGCCAGCTGGAGACCAACTTCCTCGACGACTCCGGCCAGGACACCCTGACCATCAACCAGGAGCTGCCGGCCGGTGCCGACCTGGCGGTCACCGACCAGGCCGCCCGCCGGGTCGAGGAGGTGCTGGCCGGCACCGACGGCGTCAAGACGTACCAGGTGACCGTCGGGGGCAGTGACCGGCCGTGGGAGGGCGGCGGCGGCACCAACACCGCGCGCTGGTCGGTGGCGCTCGACGGTGACACCGACGCCAGGGAGATGAGGGAGACCCTCCGTGAGCGGTTCGCGCCGGACGACCAGGTCGGTGCGCTGACCTTCGGCCAGGGGCAGGGCGACCGGCTGGAGGTGCTGGTCCAGGCCGCCGACCCGGAGACGCTCGCACGAGCCGCCCAGGCTGCTGAGGCGGCGATGGCGGACACGCCGGGCGTCGAGGAGGTGCGGTCCAGCCTGGCGGCCCGGGTGCCGCGGGTCGACGTGCGGGTCGACCGGCTGGCCGCGGCGCGGGTCGGGCTGAGCGAGGCGGCGGTCGGGCAGTTGGTGGCCCAGGCGTACCGGGGCGCCCCGCTCGGTCAGGTGTCGCTCGACGGCGGGCAGCAGGACGTGGTGCTGCGTAGCGCGACCACCCCGCCGACGACGGTGGAGCAGCTGCTCGCGTTGCCGGTCGGCCCGGTGAAGCTGGGCGCGATCGCGAAGCTGAGCACCGTCGACGGGCCGCCGCAGATCACCCGGATCGACGGCGAGCGCAGCGTCACGGTCACCGGCACCGCCACCGGCGCCAACCTCGGCGCCACCAGCAAGGAGCTGAAGCAGCGGCTGGAGGACATCGACGTGCCGGGCGCGACCCTCACCGTCGGCGGCGCGAGCGCGGACCAGCAGGAGGCCTTCGCCGACCTGGGCCTGGCGGTGCTGGCGGCGATCGCCATCGTGTTCCTGATCATGGTGGCCACGTTCCGCAGCATCACCCAGGCGCTGATCCTGCTGATCTCGGTGCCGTTCGCCGCGACCGGCGCGATCGCGCTGCTGCTGACCACCGGCACCCCGCTCGGCGTGCCGGCGCTGATCGGCGTGCTCATGCTGGTCGGCATCGTGGTGACCAACGCGATCGTCCTGCTCGACCTGGTCAACCAGTACCGGGCGCAGGGCATGGGGGTGACCGAGGCGGTGGTCGAGGGTGGCCGACGCCGGCTGCGTCCGATCCTGATGACCGCGGTCGCCACCATCTTCGCGCTGCTGCCGATGGCACTCGGGCTGACCGGCGAGGGTGGGTTCGTCTCCCAGCCCCTGGCCGTGGTGGTGATCGGCGGCCTGCTCAGCTCCACGCTGCTGACCCTGGTGCTGGTGCCGACGCTCTACACGATGGTGGAGCACACCAAGGAGTCTCTGTGGCTGTGGTGGGGCCGTCGCTCCGGCCGGTCGGCTCCGGCCCCGCGACCGGCCCCGGACGCTGCCGGGACCGAGGCTGAAGCGCTCGTCCCGGCCGGCGGCCCCCCGGCTGACGCCGGCACGGAGTCTGCGCCCGCCAACCGGGCCCCCTCGGCGGCGCTGATGGACGGCACCGACCAGTTCGAGGTGCTGCGCCTGCCGAGGAGCCGGAAGTCACCGCTGCCCCCGACGCGGTGACGCCGTCTGACGTCGAAGGGGCGGGCCGCGCCGGCGGCCGCCCCTTCCGCGCCCGGGGTAGGGTTCCGGCACGTGTCCTCCACCCTTGAGGTCCTGACCCGCAACCGGGACTTCCGCCACCTGTTCCTGGCCCAGCTGGTCGTCTTCGGCGCGGACTGGTTCGTCATGGTGCCGCTGCTCGTGTTGCTGCCGGAGCTGACCGGCAGCGGTGTCTGGGGAGCCCTGGTCCTGGCGTTGGACACCGGTGTGGTGGCCCTGCTGCTGCCGTACACCGGAACCATCGCGGACCGCTTCGACCGTAAGAAGATCATGATGGCGGCGAACCTGGCCGCCCTGGCCGGCGTGTTGCTCCTGCTCGGGGTCCGCGACGCCGGCACCGCCTGGCTGGCCATGGTGGCGATCGCCGTGGTCGCGGTCGCCAAGGCGTTCTACTCGCCGGCCGCGCAGGCGGCCCTGCCCAACGTGCTCCAGCCGCGCGAACTGGCCGCCGGCAACGCCGTCGCCGGCTCGGCGTGGGGCACGATGACGGTGGTCGGCGCCTCGCTCGGCGGCGTGCTCAGCGCGGCCACCGGGCCGTACACCAGTTTCTGGGTGGCCGCGGCCGGCCTGGCGCTGGCCGCGGGCCTCGCCGCGCTGATCCGCCGGCCGCTGCAGGCCCCCCGGGAGGCCGACCGGCCGGCGCCCCGCACCTGGGCGGCGATCGGCGAGGCGCTCGCTCACATCGGCCGCCGGCCCCGGGTGCTGGCCCTGGTCACCGTCAAGTCGGCGGTCGGCCTGGGCAACGGCGTCCTCACCGTCTTTCCGCTGCTCGCCGGGGTGTACGGTGCCGGCACGGTCGGCACCGGTCTGCTCTTCGCCGCCCGGGGCGCGGGAGCGCTGGTCGGGCCGATCCTGATGCGCCGGGTGCTCACCAACCGGGCCTGGCTGCTGCCCGGCCTGGCCGTGTCGATGTCGCTGTACGGCCTGGCCTACCTGGGCGCCTCGGTGGCCGGTTGGTTCCCGCTGGTGCTGCTGCTGGTCTTCGTCGCGCACTTCGGCGGCGGCAGCAACTGGGTGCTGTCCAACTTCGCCCTCCAGGGCGAGGTGCCGGACCATCTGCGTGGCCGGGTGTTCGCCACCGACATGATGCTGGCGACGCTGGCCATCTCGGTGAGCCAACTCGTGGTCGCCGCCCTGGTGGACGTGGTGGACGAGCGGGTGGTGCTGGCCGGCTGCGGTCTGGTGACACTGGTGTACGCGGTGGGCTGGCGGGTCGCCACTCGCCGGCTGTCGCTCGCCGACCCGACCGTCGCGCCGGCGGCGGCCACACCCGGCGGGTAACGATCAAGTCCCACCGTCCGGGCGAAGCTCCGCGACGTCGATCCGGGGCCATAGCATGAGCCGGTGCCGTTGACATTCGCCGCCGGACCGGTCCGGGTCCGGGTCCCCGCCACCAGCGCCAACCTGGGGCCGGGTTTCGACGCGCTGGGCCTCGCCCTCGGGCTGTACGACGACGTGGCGGCGGAGGTGACCCCCGGCGGCGTCCGGGTCACGGTCGACGGTGAGGGCGCCGGCGAGCTGCCGAAGGACGACCGGCACCTGGTGGCCCGTGCCATGCGGGTCACCTTCGACGCGCTGGGCGGCCAGCCGTCCGGGTTGGCGCTGGAGTGCGTCAACCGGATTCCGCAGGCGCGGGGGCTCGGCTCCTCCTCGGCGGCGATCGTGGCCGGGGTGCTGCTGGCCCGCGCGCTGGTGACCGACGGCGGGCAGCGGCTCGACGACGACGCGGCGCTGCGGCTGGCCGCCGAGATCGAAGGCCATCCGGACAACGTCGCTCCCTGCCTGCTGGGAGGATTCACCGTCGCCTGGACGGAGCCGTCCGGGGCCCGGGCGGTGTCGCTGCCGGTCGCCGAGGGCGTCCGGCCAACGGTGTTCGTACCGGCCGAGCGTGGCCTGACCGAGACCGCCCGGGCGGCTCTCCCGCCCACCGTCCCGCACGTCGACGCCGCGTCGAACGCCGGGCGGGCCGCGCTGCTGGTGCACGCCCTGACCACCGAGCCGGCGCTACTGGTGCCGGCCACCGTCGACCGTCTGCACCAGGACTACCGCGCCCCCGGCATGCCGCAGACGGCGGCCCTGGTCACCGCCCTGCGTGCGGCGGGTGTGGCCGCCGTGGTCAGTGGGGCGGGGCCGACGGTGCTGGCGCTGACCGAACCGCCCGCCGATTTCCGACCGGGAACAGAATGGCAGGTATGGCGGTTGGCGATAGAGGCGAGCGGTGCGACCGTGTCGCGGGGTAGACTGGGACACGCCGAGCGGGGTCCTGTTGCCGCAGGTCGGAAGAGTTGATTACGCTCTAGACTCAGCACAGCCGCGAAGCATGCGATCTTCCTGCGGGTCGGCGCACCCCCGAAGCTCTCGGCGGTCAGTCCGTCACCCCTGCCAAAGGCCCACGCCGCACCGCAGTTTCCACAGGTCGCCGCAGACGGCGAGACCTGCTCACCGATGTTGGTGAGTCGGGAGACCGACCGGCTGCTGTGCCACAGACTCCCGCGACGCGTCAGTGCGAGGCGGGTGCACCGAGGCCGCCCGGCCACCTGAGTTGTCGACTCCGGGCAGTCCCGGCCTATCGAGGGAAGGAATCCATTGAGCGACACCACCGACGTGACGTCGGATGTTTCCAACGTCGCTGGCGATGCCACCACCGCCGCCCCCGCCCGCCGTCGGCGTAGCGGTACCGGTCTGTCGGCGATGCTGCTGCCGGAGCTGCAGAGCCTGGCCGCGTCGCTCGGCATCTCCGGCACGGCGCGGATGCGCAAGGGCGAGCTGATCAGCGCGATCACCGAGCGGCAGCAGGGCGGCGCCGCGACCGGCACCCCTCGACCGCGGGCCGAGGTCGCCGCCGCGACCGCGACCGCCCCTGCCCGTGACGAGGTCCGCGCCGAGGTGCGCGAGACCGCGGAGCAGGCTTCCGCCGCGCCGGCCGCCGGTGCGGCCGAGGGGCGTACCCGGACCCGGCGTAGCCGGGCCGTCGCCGCCGAGGCGCGCACGGCCGAGGGTGGTACTCCCGAGGTGGGGGCCGAGGCGGCTGCCGCCCCGGAGACCGCCGAGCGTGGCGAGGGCCGTGGCGGCCGGGACCGTGGCGAGCGCACCGAGCGGGCTGAGCGGGGCGAGCGGGCTGAGCGGGGCGAGCGGGCTGAGCGGGGCGAGCGGACCGAGCGGGCTGAGCGGGGCGAGCGGACCGAGCGGGCTGAGCGGACCGACCGGGCTGAGCGGGGCGACCGTACCGAGCGGGTTGACCGTACCGACCGGGCTGAGCGGGGCGACCGTACCGAGCGGACCGAGCGGACCGACCGGGCTGAGCGGGGCGAGCGGACCGACCGCACCGAGCGGACCGACCGGGGCGATCGTGGTGACCGCGGCGAGCGGGGCCCCGAGCGGGCCCAGCGTACCGACGACTCCGACGAGGACGGCGAGAACGGCGGCCGGCGCGGCCGGCGCAGCCGCTTCCGGGACCGCCGGCGGGGCCGGGGCGAGCGGAGCGAGGGCGGCGACGGTGGCGGCCGTGAGCCGCAGGTCGGCGAGGACGACGTGCTCGTCCCGGTGGCGGGCATCATCGACGTGCTCGACAACTACGCCTTCGTCCGGACCACCGGCTACCTGGCCGGCCCGAACGACGTGTACGTCTCCATGTCCCAGATCAAGAAGTACGGCCTGCGCCGTGGTGACGCGATCACCGGTGCGGTGCGGGCCGCAGCTCGCGACGGTGAGCAGCGGCGGGACAAGTACAACCCGCTGGTCCGCCTGGACACCATCAACGGCATGGAGCCGGACGAGGCCAAGCGTCGCCCCGAGTTCTACAAGCTCACCCCGCTCTACCCGCAGGAGCGGCTGCGGCTGGAGACCGAGCCGCACATCCTCACCACCCGGGTGATAGACCTGGTCATGCCGATCGGCAAGGGTCAGCGTGCGCTGATCGTGTCGCCGCCGAAGGCCGGCAAGACCATGGTGCTGCAGGCCATCGCGAACGCGATCACGCACAACAACCCGGAGTGCCACCTGATGGTGGTGCTGGTGGACGAGCGTCCGGAAGAGGTCACCGACATGCAGCGGTCGGTGAAGGGCGAGGTCATCGCGGCCACGTTCGACCGTCCGCCGCAGGACCACACCACGGTGGCGGAGTTGGCGATTGAGCGGGCCAAGCGCCTGGTCGAGTTGGGGCACGACGTCGTCGTGCTGCTCGACTCGGTGACCCGGCTCGGGCGGTCGTACAACCTGGCGGCGCCGGCCAGCGGCCGGATCATGTCGGGTGGTATCGACTCGACCGCCCTCTACCCGCCGAAGCGCTTCCTGGGTGCGGCCCGCAACATCGAGAACGGTGGCTCACTGACCATCCTCGCCACCGCGCTGGTGGAGACCGGGTCCATGGCGGACACGGTCATCTTCGAGGAGTTCAAGGGCACCGGCAACGCGGAGCTGAAGCTGGACCGGAAGATCGCCGACAAGCGGACCTTCCCGGCCATCGACATCCACCCGTCCGGCACCCGCAAGGAGGAGATCCTGCTCGCGCCGGAGGAGCTGGCGATCATCCACAAGCTCCGCAAGGTGCTGCACTCGCTGGACTCGCAGGCGGCGCTCGACCTCCTGCTCGACCGGCTCAAGCAGAGCCGCACGAACATCGAGTTCCTGATGCAGATCGCCAAGTCGACGCCGGGGGAGTGACCTCTCCCGGGAGACCGCACGAAGGGCACGGCCGTGGCGGCCGTGCCCTTCGTCGTGTCCGCACCCCGTACAGGGGACGGTCAGAAGTCGCCCTCGGCGACCTGGAAGACGGTCAGGCCGAGCGCCCGCCACATCCGCACCACCTGTTGCCGGTCGTCGAAGACGCCGACCACCCGGTACCGGTGGCGTACCTCGCGTTCGTAGATCTCCTGCTTCACCACGGCGTCCTTCCGGTGGTCGCCGACGGCGCGCAGGTGCAGCCCGAGGTACGGCACCCGGACGTGCCGGGCCAGCCAGGCCACGGTGGCGTCCCGGGCCGTGGCGTCCCGGCCGGAGCAGAAGACCACCCCGTACCCGGCGGCGTGCATCGCCCGCACCGCCGCGATCACCGCCTCGTTCGGCGCGTCCTCGCCGACCCGGGTCATGTCGTACGGGCTGCGGGAGACGTTCAGCGCGACGGTGCCGTCGATGTCCACCAGCACGATCTCCGGCGGCGCGGCCGGGGTGGCCGCCACCGCGCCGGGCCGGCCGGTGCGGGCGGTGGGCACCGGCAGCGGCAGCGGTCGGTTCGCCAGGTACCGCTCGTGCAGCCGGCGGATCACGGCCTCGCCGACCCGGTCGCCCTCGGCGCGTGCGGCATCGCGGCGCAGGCACTCGTCCAGGGGCACGTCGGTGAAGTCGTGCACCTCGAACCGCGCGTCGTACCGGGCGGCCAGGTCGGCCCACTCCCGCAGGGTGCGTGAGCGCAGGTTGGTGTCGTCCACGCAGACGCTGGCTCCGGCGCGTAGCAGCGCCTCCACCTGGGCCCGCTGGACGAGGGTCACCTGGTACTCGGCTCGTTGGGTGAAGAGCCGCTCGCCGTGCAGCATCCGGCGCAGGTCGTCGCGGTTGACCCGGAGCACGGCCGGCTGGAGGGTACGGGCGAAGGTGGTCTTGCCGGAGGCGGGCAGCCCTCGGGTGGCGACCAGCCGGGGCGTTCCGCCCGTTCCGCTCCGGTTAGGGGACGAATCGGACACGCCTCCACGGTACGCGGTCGAGGTGAATGCTGCTCGGAGCCGGCGGGAATGCGGCAGGTGCGCCGGGCGTTGGCGTGTGCGGACCGATCGTGCGGCCCGGCTGACGGGTCGGCTCACGCCCATGGCACACTGGTCAATCGGCCACCGGTTCCGGTTCACGCCCGAGTCCGTCGCGCAGCAGGCGGCGGGGAGATCAGCGGCGACCCGGCGACCACCGACGAGAGGACCGAGGCGACATGAAGCCCAACATTCACCCGGAGTACGTGACCACCGAGGTCTCCTGCTCCTGCGGTAACACCTTCACGACCCGTAGCACCGCCAAGGGCGGCGCCATCCACGTCGAGACCTGCAGCGCCTGCCACCCGTTCTACACCGGTAAGCAGCGCGTTCTCGACACCGCCGGCCGGGTCGCCAAGTTCCAGCAGAAGTACGCCAAGGTTCAGGCGAAGAAGGCCAAGTAGCTGCACCGACGACGCCCGTGTCCGGCTTCCGCCGGGCGCGGGCGTTCGTCCGTTCCGCCCCCTTTCCAGCTGATCGTCGAAGGAGCATCCCCGCATGAGCAGCGAGCGCCTGGCCGCCCTCCTCGACGAGTACGCCGACCTGGAGAAGCGGCTCGCCGACCCGGCCATCCACGCCGACCAGGGCACCGCCCGTCGGGTCGGTCGCCGGTACGCCGAGCTGGTGCCGCTGCACAAGGCCGCCGGTGAGCTGGAACAGGCCCGGGCTGACCTTGCCGCGGCGCGGGAGCTGGCCGCCGAGGATCCGTCCTTCGCCGCCGAGGCCGATTCGATCGCGGCGACCCTGCCGGCGTTGGAGGAACGCCTCGCCGAGCTGCTGATCCCGCGCGACCCGCACGACGCCAAGGACGTGATCATCGAGATCAAGGCCGGCGAGGGCGGCGAGGAGTCCGCGCTCTTCGCCGCCGACCTGCTGCGGATGTACACCCGGTACGCCGAGCGCCGCGGCTGGGTCACCGAGGTGATCGACGCGCAGGACTCCGACCTGGGCGGGGTCAAGGACGTCTCGCTGGCGATCAAGAGCAAGGGCGTACCCGAGGGCGGCAACGGGGTGTGGTCCCGGCTGAAGTGGGAGGGCGGGGTGCACCGGGTGCAGCGGGTCCCGGTCACCGAGTCGCAGGGGCGCATCCACACCAGCGCCGCCGGCGTGCTGGTGCTTCCCGAGGCGGAGGACGTCGACGTCACCGTCGACCCGAACGAGCTGCGCATCGACGTGTTCCGGTCGTCCGGGCCGGGCGGCCAGTCGGTGAACACCACCGACTCCGCGGTCCGGATCACCCACCTGCCGACCGGCGTGGTGGTCTCCTGCCAGAACGAGAAGTCGCAGCTACAGAACCGTGAGCAGGCGATGCGCATCCTGCGGGCCCGGCTGCTGGCGATGGCGCAGGAGCAGGCCGACGCCGCCGCCTCCGACGCCCGCAAGGCGCAGGTGCGCACGGTGGACCGCTCGGAGCGGATCCGCACCTACAACTTCCCGCAGAACCGGATCACCGACCACCGGATCGGCTACACGGCGTACAACCTCGACCTGGCGCTCGCCGGTGACCTGGACGGCGTCCTGGACGCCCTCGCCGAGGCCGACCGGGCGGCCCGGCTGGCCGGCGAGACCGAACTCGCCCGCCGCTGACCGGCGGCGGCACGCGTGGTGCCGGCGAGGTGGACGGGGGACGCCGTCAGCCGGCGCGGGGGCTGCCCTTGGCCCGGAGCATCTCCCGGTCGGCGATCTCGAAGGCGGCGCCGAGCGCGTCGCGCAGCGTGCCGCGCGTACCGTCGACCTCGGCGAAGCCGATGCTCACCCCGACCGGGGTGCCCGGCACCAGCGACTTCCAGTCCTCGGTGCGGACCGCCGCCTCGATCCGCCGGGCCACCTCCGCCGCCTCTTCCATCCCGGCGCCGCGCAGTACCACCACGAACTCGTCGCCGCCGTAGCGGGCCACGAAGTCGCCCCGGCGCATCACCCGGTTGATGACCCCGGCGATCCGTTGCAGGACCAGGTCGCCGGAGTGGTGCCCGTGCTGGGTGTTGACCGCCTTGAAACCGTCCAGGTCGCAGACGCCGATCACCACCCGTTCGCCCTGGGCCGTCGCCGAGCCGATGTACCGCTCCAGGCGGCGCCGGTTCGGCAGGCCGGTCAGCGGGTCGGTCAGCGCCTCGCCCTCGTACCGGGCGGCCTCCCGGCGCATCTCCTCGTGGTCGATCCGGGCCGCGATGCCGTCGATGTAGACGTCCCGCAGCCGGTCGTTGCGCTGGGCGGCGAGGCGGAACGCCAGCCGGTCGGCCCGGTGCGCGGCGATGTGGTCGCCGGCCCGGGCGAAGGCGATGCTGCGCAGCCGGGCCGGCTCGGCCGCGCCGAGGGTCTCGGTGGAGACCCGGGCGGTGTCGAGCCGGGTGATCGCCTCGATCGGTCGGCCGCCGGCCACCGCCAGGCAGACCTGCCCGAGTTGGCGCATGTCCCGGGCCCGGGCGCTGTCCCCACCGTGGCCGAGCAGCCGGACCGGATCGGCTTCCTGGCCGCCCTCCACCGGGTCGCCCAGCGCGGCCCGGCGGGCCGCCGCGTAGCCGTACGCGGCGAGACTGCTCGGCCGGATCCGGTCACCCCGCCCGTTCCGGGCGAACCGGGCCAGGTCGGCGGCGATGTCCCGGAGCACCCGCAGGCAGCCGTCGCTGTCGCCGTTGTGGTCGAGGGCGACCGCGTTGCGCAGCCGGATGCCCGGGGCGGCGAACGACTCCTCGGGCAGCCCGGCGGCCAGCCCGTGCTGGCGGGCCCGCTCGATCGCGCCGAGCGCGTGCCCGTGGAAGCTGAGGTACGAGTACGCCATCGCCAGGTCGTGCCAGCCCCAGGCGGTGTCCCGGTCCTCCTCCTCGGCCGCGCCCAACGCCCTGGCGGCCCGGACGAGATGGGTGACGCAGCGGTCCAGCGCCCCCTGGTGGTGGGCGGCCAGCGCGGCGAGCGCGTTGAGGTGGCCGTGCAGGTACGGCTCGGGCAGGTCGCGGACGGCGCCCGAGGCGTCCTCGATGGCCCGGGTGAACTCGGCCGTCCGACCGAGGTTGATCAGCGCGCAGAGCCGTTGCACCAGCGCGTCGGCCCGGGCGTGCGGATCGGTCGTGGTGCGCAGCACCCGGTCGAGCACGCCGCACGCCTCGGCGGAACGGCTCGCCTCCTGCAGGGTCCGGGCACGGTGGAGGGCGTCAACCTGGTCGTCGACCCGGTCGAGCCACGCCACCCGCCAACCTCCCGTCGGTGTGCGTCGGGACGCACCCGTTCGTGCCGGGGCCCACGACGCTTCATGATTATGTCGTGACCTCCCTGCCGCGCCACCCCTCCGAAGGGGCAGAACGCGAACGGGCCACCTCCGCCGTGGCCCGCGCCGCCCGTACCCTGGCTGCCGCCGGCGTGGAGTCGGCCCGCGCCGAGGCGGAGCTGCTCGCGGCGTACGTGCTGGACGTGCCCCGGGGCCGGCTGGCCCTCGCCGACGGCTTCGACGCCGGCCAGCGGGACCGGTTCGCGGCGCTGGTGGCCCGTCGGGCCGACCGGGAGCCGTTGCAGCACCTCACCGGCCGGGCCGGGTTCCGGCACCTGGAGCTGGCGGTCGGGCCGGGGGTCTTCGTGCCCCGCCCGGAGACCGAGCTGCTCGCCGGCTGGGGTGTCGACCAGGCCCGCCGCCGTTCCGCCCCACTGGTGGTCGACCTGTGCAGCGGCTCCGGGGCGATCGCCCTGGCGGTCGCCCAGGAGGTGCCCGGGGCCCGGGTGGTGGCCGTGGAACGTTCGCCGGCCGCGCTGGCCTGGTTGCGGCGCAACGCCGCCGCGCGGGTCGCCGCCGGGGACCGGCCGATCGAGGTGGTGGCGGCCGACGTCACCGACCCGCAGCTGCTGGCCGGGCTGGTGGACCGGGTCGACGTGCTGCTCTGCAACCCGCCGTACGTGCCGCGCGCGGTGGCCGTGCCGCCGGAGGTGGCCGGCCACGACCCGGACGAGGCGGTGTTCGGCGGGGCGGACGGGCTGGACGTGATCCGGCCGGTGCTGGCCCGCGCCGTCGTGCTGCTGCGTCCGGGTGGCGTGCTGGGCGTGGAGCACGACGACACGCACGGCGCGGCGGTGCCGGCTCTGCTCGCCGCCGACGGCCGGTACACCGAGGTGGAGGAGCACCGGGACCTCGCCGGACGGGCCCGGTTCGCCACCGCGTCCCGCCGGGCGGACGGCCCGCGCCCCGACACCGGCCTGGCGTGGCAGACTGGCTCCTCGTGATGCTCTACGACTGTCGGTCGCCCACCGACCGGGACCGCGGCATCGCCGCTGCCATCGAGGCGGTCAAGAACGGCGAGCTGGTCGTCCTACCGACCGACACGGTCTACGGGATCGGTGCGGACGCCTTCACCCCGTACGCGGTGAAGGCCCTCGCCGACGCCAAGGGCGGCGCGCGACAGGCGCCACCGGTGCTGATCGGTTCCCGGCACACCCTCGACGGCCTGGTCTTCTCGCTGCCCCGCGCGGCCCGTGACCTGGTCGAGGCGTTCTGGCCGGGGGCGCTGACCATCGTGGTGGAGCACTCCCCGAGCCTCGCCTGGGACCTGGGCGACGCCAGCGGCACGGTGGCGGTGCGGATGCCGCTGCATCCGGTCGCCCTGGAGGTGCTGCGGGAGACCGGCCCGATGGCGGTGGCCTCGGCCAACAAGACCGGGCAGCCGCCCGCGCTGACCGCCGGGGCGGCGCGCGACCAGCTCGGGTACCAGGTCCGCACGTACCTGGAGGCCGGGCCGTGCCACGATCCGGTGCCGAGCACCATCGTCGACCTCACCGGTGAGACGCCCCGGGTGCTCCGGTCCGGCGCGGTCAGCCTGGACAGGCTCCGCGACGTGGTCCCGGACATCCTCGCCGCGCGGGAGGCCTGAGTGCCGCCGTTCACCGTCCTGCACGTCTGCATGGGCAACATCTGCCGCTCCCCGATGGCCGAGCGTCTGCTGGCGCTCGCGGTCCGCGAGCGGCTGGGTCGGCTCGACGTCGACCCGACCCGCTCCGACGAGCTGCTGCACAGCCACAGCGCGGGCACCGGCGGCTGGCACGCCGGCGAGGAGATGAACCCGCCGGCGGCCCGGCAGGTGCTCGCCCGGGGCGGTGACGTCGAGGGCTTCGCCGCGCGCAAGCTCCGCTCCGACCTGATCGACGCCGCCGACCTCGTCCTCACCGCCACCGCCGACCAGCAGGAGTACGTGGTGGCGCTGCGCCCCGACGCCGCCTCCCGCACCTTCGTGCTGGGGGAGTTCGGCCGCCTGCTCGCCCTGGTCGACACCGCAGCCCTGCCCGCGGCGCGGCCCACCCCGGAGGCCGTGTACGCGCGGGGGGTGGCCCTGGTGGAGGCGGTCGGCGCGACCCGGCAGGGCGCGTCGCCGTTGCGCTCGGACGACCTGGACGATCCGTGGGGTCGGGGCGACCAGTGCTTCAGCCGGGTCGCCGACGAGATCGAGGAGACCGTCCACCCGCTCGCGAGCACCCTGCTGCCCTGACCCGCCCGCCCGCCGGGCGCGGCGGGGTGCCAGGGCGGCGGTGTGGCCACCCGGCCGGGTGACGGCGGGCGGCGTGTCCCGCGCCGCGCGCGGTGTTCCGCTCGTGAACTTCCTCCGGATCTGCGAAACATGAGGGCAAAAGAGCGTTTTAGGGTCATTCTGGACGGGTCCTGACCGGCTCCTGCGGGGAGAGCTGATGAAGCGGGCCCATCTCGACAAGGTGTTCACCGTGGTGATCGCCGGCGTACTCGCCGGACTGGTGCTGGCGGTCGCCGCCCTTCCGGCCGCGCTGGTGTTCGGGATCGGCTTCGGCGCGCTCGCCACTCCGTACGCCGAACTGCCGGAGAGTCTGCGCAAGCCGCCGACGGTCCAGCGGTCGAGCCTGTACGCCAACGACGGCCACACGCTGATCACCACCTTCTACACCGAGGACCGGGTGGAGGTTCCGCTGCACCGGATGGCGCCGGTGGTGCGGCAGGCGATCGTGGCCGCCGAGGACGTCCGGTTCTACCGGCACTCCGGCGTCGACGTGCGGGGCGTGCTGCGGGCCTTCACGGCGAACAAGCGCGACGGCGCGCCCCGGCAGGGCGCCTCCACGCTGACCATGCAGTACGTGCGCAACGTGCTGGCCGGCGACCCGCGCCTGACCGAACAGCAGCGCCGGGCGGCCACCGAGATCAGCGCCGCCCGGAAGATCCGGGAGATGCGGTACGCCCTGGCGCTGGAGCGGGAGCTGAGCAAGGACGAGATTCTGCGGCGTTACCTCAACATCGCGTACTTCGGCGCGGGGGCGTACGGGATCGCGGCGGCCAGCAAACGCTACTTCTCCACCTCGCCGGCGCGGCTGACGTTGCCCCAGGCGGCGCTGCTCGCCGGGCTGGTCCGCTCCCCGCACACCGACGACCCGATCAACGGCGACGCCGACGCGGCGCTGAGCCGCCGGGCGTACGTGCTGGACCGGATGGCGGAGTCGCGGCAGGTGTCGCCCGCCGAGGCGGCGGAGGCGAGGGACGCCCCGTTGGCGCTGCGCCCCAGCGAGACGCCGAACGACTGCACGGCGGTGCCGAGGGAGCAGAACGACTGGGGCTTCTTCTGCGACTGGTTCACCCAGTGGTGGAGCGCCCAGCCGGCCTTCGGCGCGTCCGCGGCGGAGCGCCAGGACACCCTGCGTCGGGGCGGTTTCCGCATCGTCTCCTCGCTCGACCCGGACATCCAACGGACGGTCGTGCGCAAGGTGCGCGAGATCTACGCCGTTGACGATCCCTTCGCGGTGCCCACCGCGGTGGTGCAGCCCGGCACCGGCCGGGTGCTGGCCATGGCGGTCAACCGGAACTACAGCGTGGCCGACAACCCGCCCGGCCAGCGGAACTACCCGAACACGGTGAACCAGCTCGTCGCCGGTGGCAGCGGCATCTCCGGCTACCAGGCCGGTTCGACGTTCAAGCTGTTCACCCTGCTGGCCGCGCTGGAGTCCGGGCTGCCGCTGGACACGCCCTTCGACGCCCCGAGCCGGATCCGCACCCGGTTCCCGGCGGAGGGCGCCGGAGCGAACTGTGACGGCCGGTGGTGCCCGGCCAACGCCAGCCCGTCGTGGATGGACGGCCCGCACACCATGTGGACCGCGTTCGGTCGTTCGGCGAACACGTACTTCGCCTGGTTGATCGAGCGGGTCGGGGCGGACCGGGTGGTGGCGATGGCCGAGCGGCTGGGCATCGTGTTCCGGGCCGAGGAGGACGCCGAGCTGGCCCGCTACGGCGCGAAGCAGTGGGGCGCGTTCACCCTGGGTGTCTCCTCCACCACCCCGTTGGACCTGGCCAACGCGTACGCGACGGTGGCGGCCGAGGGAACCTGGTGTGCCCCGCTGCCGGTCGTGTCGATCACCGACAACGCCGGGCACGAGGTCGCCGCCGGCCGGCCGGACTGCCGGCAGGTGATCGAGACCGACGTGGCCCGGGGGGCGGTCGACGCGGCCCGCTGCCCGGTCGGCGACCAGTCCATGTACGGCGCCTGCGACGGTGGCACGGCGGAGGAGCTGAGCCGGGCGCTGGGCCGGCCGGTGGCCGGCAAGACCGGTACCTCCGAGCGGGACGAGACGACCTCGGTGGTGGCCTTCACCCCGCAGTTCGTGGTCGCCCAGATCGCGGCGAACCCGGACGACCCGCGGGACGCCGTCGGCGGGGCGGTGCAGAGCCGGCTGGTCGACGCGGTCGGCCGGATCCTCGGCCACGCCCTGCGCGACCAGCCGGTCCGCGACTTCGTCCCGCCCAGCGACTCCGTCGCCTACCGGCACACCGCCGCCCGCGACGGCAACTGAGTCAGCCGGGGCTGCCGGGACGAGGCGTCACCCGGCTCTCCGGGAGCGGCTCCGTAGACTCCCTCGGTGTGGACAACGCGGAAGACACCTTCTGGGGGCCGGACTTCGAGCAGCTCAGCTCGGTCGACCCGGAGATCGCCGGGGTGGTGCTCGGGGAACTGGACCGGCTGCGCGGTGGCCTGCAGCTGATCGCCAGCGAGAACCTCACCTCCCCGGCGGTGCTCGCGGCGCTCGGCTCGACGCTGACCAACAAGTACGCCGAGGGCTATCCCGGCCGGCGCTACTACGGCGGCTGCGCCGAGGTGGACCGGGCTGAGGAGATCGGCATCGCCCGCGCGAAGGAGCTCTTCGGCGCCGAGCACGCCAACCTCCAGCCGCACTCCGGGGCCAGCGCCAACCTGGCCGCGTACGCCGCCCTGGTACAGCCGGGGGACACCGTGCTGGCGATGGAGTTGCCGCACGGCGGACACCTTACCCACGGCAGCCGGGTGAACTTCTCGGGCAAGTGGTTCCACACCGTCGGGTACACGGTCCGGCCGGACACCGAACTGATCGACTACGACGAGGCGCGGGAGGTCGGGGTGAGCGGCGTCGACGCCGAGTCCCGCTGCGACGCCGCGCGCATCACCCTCAACAAGAACGCCATCCCGTACGACCCACAGCCGCCGGCAATCGCCTCCGGGATCCGGGTGGGCACCCCGGGCGTCACCACGCAGGGCATGCGGGAGGGGGAGATGCGCCAGGTCGCCACCTTGATGGCCCGTGCGGTGCGTACCGACCCCACGGCCCCCGGGGGCGCCGACACGCTCGCCCGGATCGCCGGCGAGGTCGCCGAGCTGGTCGCCGCCTTCCCGGCGTACGCCCGATGAGCGCGCCACGGGCGGGGGAGCCGGGCGCGATCCGGGCCCGGCTGCCGTACCTGCGGCTGCCGCTGGCCGCGTGCGCGGCGCTGGCCGTGGTCGCGGTGCCGGCGGCGGCGGTGCTGCGCGGGCCCACCGGGGCCGCCGGCGTGGCCGCCGGGATCGCGCTGGTGGTGGTCAGTTACCTGATCTCCGGCGTCTCGGTGGCCTGGGCCGACGCGGTGAATCCTCGGTTAATCATGTCGGTCGGGTTGGTCACCTACGCCACGAAGATCGTCTTCCTCGGGGTGGTGATGGCCGCCGTCGCGGCGAGCGGCTGGGCCGGCCTGCCGGACCTGGGGGTGGCCGTCATCGCGGCGGTGGTGGTCTGGACCGGAGCCCATCTGACCTGGGCTTTGCGGTCGCCGCTGCCGACCTTCGGCCGGCGTGGCGACTGAGCGCGTCCCGGGTTTCGCCACCGGTACGTCGGGCTGTTGTGGTGGGCCGGCGGGGAGTAACCTGAGCCACGATTGTTCCGACGCCGCACGGCCCGCACGCTGTCCGCAGTGTGGGGGGTGCCGCACACTCCCGTGCGCCTCTGCTGATATTGTTCGCCACGTCATGGCCGATGACCCCCACACCCGGAAGTCCGACGACCACTCGTCGGAGGGCGTGGCCGGTGCCGTCCTGGGCTACCTGCTCGCCGGCATCGTGGCGTGGGGTTTCCTCGGGTGGTTGGCGGAGCGGTTCTTCGATCTGCGAACCGGCATCGGGGTCGCCGTCGGCATGATGCTCGGCGCAGCCGGAGCGATCTACCTGATCATGAAGAGGCTCAGTGCTTGAGTGCCAGCACGCGCGGGTCTGTCGAGTGCGGAGGATGACACGGTGAGCGGACAGCTGGTCGTCGCCCAGGGGGTTCCCTGGCCCCCCAGCGTCGGAGATTTCTATCCGCCGAACGTGGCCGGCCCCTGGGTCACCAAGTTCGGCATCATGGTCTGGCTCGCGGTCGCGTTGCTGATCATCTTCTTCATGCTGGCCTACCGGAAGCCCACGCTCGTTCCCGGCAAGGCCCAGTGGTACGCCGAGTCGGTCTACGGCCTGGTCCGGGACAACATCGCCCGAGAGCAGATGGGCAACGCCGGCATCCGCTTCGCGCCCTACTTCACGGTGCTGTTCAGCTTCATCGTGCTGACCAACCTCTTCGGCATCGTCCCCGGGCTGCAGATCTCGCCCAACTCGCACATCGCGTTCCCGATCGTGCTCGCGCTGATCTCCTACGTGATGTACCTCTACATCGGTGTCCGGAAGCACGGCCTCGGCAGCTACCTCAAGAAGAGCCTGATCATCCCCGGCGTGCCGTGGCCGATGCACTTCCTGTTGATCCCGATCGAGTTCCTGCAGAACTTCATCAACCGGCCGCTCACCCTGGCGGTGCGACTCTTCGCCAACATGTTCGCCGGTCACCTGATCCTGCTGGTGTTCACCCTCGGCGGGTTCGTGATGCTCGCCTCGGACAACGTGTTCATCCAGGTGAGTTCGGTCTTCTCCTTCGCGATGGCGATCCTGATGGCCTTCTTCGAGGTGCTGGTCGCACTGCTGCAGGCATACGTCTTCGTCACGCTGACCGCCAACTACATCGGAACGTCGCTGGCCGACGAGCACTGAGATCGGGCTCGGCGGGCACCCGGCCCGACCAAGCTTCTGGTACCGACCGCGTACGCGTGAGACCTCACGTGTCAACTAGGAGGAATACTCGCAATGGACGTTCTTGCCGCCATCGAGGGCAGCGTCAACACGATCGGCTACGGCCTCGCCGCCATCGGCCCCGGTATCGGTGTCGCCCTGGTCTTCGCGGCCTACATCCAGTCGAGCGCCCGCCAGCCGGAGTCCGCCGGCTACAACCGCACCTGGCTGGTGCTGGGCTTCGCCCTGGTCGAGGCGCTCGCGCTGTTCGGCCTGGTGCTCGCCTTCGCCGTCGGCGGCTGACGAACGGTATCCCGACCCTGGAGGTCTGACATGTTCATCGCCGCCACAGATGTGGAGCACCACCCGCTCGTGCCGATCTGGCAGGAGCTCGTCATCGGGACGATCGCCTTCGCGCTGCTCTGCTTCGTCCTGCTGAAGTTCGTCATGCCGCGCATGGAGGCGATGTACCAGGCGCGGGTCGACGCGATCGAGGGCGGCCTCAAGCGCGCCGAGGCGGCCCAGGCCGAGGCCAACCAGCTGCTCGAGCAGTACCGTGCGCAGCTCGCCGAGGTCCGCACCGAGGCCGCGAAGATCCGGGACGACGCCCGCTCCGACGCGGAGGGCATCCGCCAGGACATCCTCGCCAAGGCGCGGGAGGAGTCCGACCGGATCATCGCGGCCGGCAAGGAGCAGCTCGCCGCCGAGCGGGCCACCATCGTGCGCGAGCTGCGCACCGAGGTCGGCACGCTCGCGGTGGACCTGGCCAGCAAGATCGTCGGTGAGTCGCTCGCCGACGAGGCTCGTCGCAAGGGCACCGTGGACCGGTTCCTCAGCGGCCTCGAGAGCGCGGGGGCCCGCTGATGCAGGCCGCCAGCCGGGAGTCGTACAGGGTCGCGGCCGAGCGCCTCGACGAGTACGTCCGCGGCGCGGAGCCGTCGGTGGTGACCGCCACCGCGGACGACCTCCTCTCCGTCGCCGCTCTGCTGCGGCGCGAGCCGCGGCTGCGTCGGGCGCTCTCCGACCCGGCCCGTTCGGGCACCGACCGGTCCGGCCTGCTCGGCGACATGCTGCGCGGCCGGATCGGCACGGACGCGCTCGACCTGCTCGCCGTGCTGGTCTCCGGTCGTTGGTCGACGCCGTCGGAACTGCTCGGCGGCGTCGAGCGGCTCGGTGTGGAGGCGCTGCTGGCCGGCAGCGACAAGGCCGGCGAACTGGGCGAGGTCGAGGACGAGCTGTTCCGCTTCGGGCAGGTCGTCGCCGGTTCCCCGGAGCTGTCCAACGCGCTGTCCGACCCGATGGTCCCGGCCGCGCGCCGGGCCACCCTGGTCGACCAGCTGCTCGTCGGCAAGGCCCGGCCGGTCACCGGCTACCTCGTCGGGGTCGCCCTCAGCGGGTTCGGGGGACGGTCCTTCACCGGGGCGCTCACCCGACTGGTGGAGATGGCCGCCGACCGGCGGGACCGGCAGGTCGCGTACGTGACCGTGGCCGCTCCGCTGACCGACGAGGAGGAGCGACGCCTGGGTGCCCGCCTCTCCGCGATGTACGGTCGAGAGGTTTCCGTCAAGCAGACGGTGGCCCCGGAGGTGCTCGGTGGGGTGAGCGTGCGGGTCGGTTCCGACCTGTACGACGGTACCGTCCTGCGCCGCCTCAACGAGACCCGCAACGCGCTCGCGAAGCGCTGACCAGCGTCCTCGCAGCCCTTTGATCGACGCCATTCGGACCGGTCGGTACTAGGTATCCCGGGCCCCTGATACTTAAGGAAGCAGAGGATGGCCGAGCTGACCATCTCGACGGAGGAGATCCGCGGCGCCCTGGAGCGCTACGTCTCCTCATACTCGTCCGACGTCTCCCGCGAGGAGGTCGGCACCGTCGCCGACACCGGCGACGGCATCGCCCACGTCGAGGGCCTGCCCTCGACCATGACCAACGAGCTCCTGGAGTTCGAGGACGGCACGCTCGGCGTGGCGTTGAACCTCGACGTCCGGGAGATCGGTGTCGTCGTTCTCGGTGACTCCGGAAAGCTGGAGGAGGGGCAGCGCGTCAAGCGCACCGGCCGGGTGCTCTCCGTGCCGGTCGGCGACGCCTTCCTCGGCCGCGTGGTCAACGCGCTCGGCCAGCCGATCGACGGGCTCGGTGACATCGCCGACGAGGGCTACCGCGAGCTGGAGCTCCAGGCTCCGAACGTGATGGCCCGGCAGTCGGTCGACGAGCCGCTGCAGACCGGTATCAAGGCCATCGACGCCATGACGCCGATCGGCCGGGGCCAGCGTCAGCTGATCATCGGTGACCGGAAGACCGGCAAGACCACGGTCGCCCTGGACACCATCCTGAACCAGCGGGACAACTGGCGCTCCGGCGACCCGAAGAAGCAGGTCCGCTGCATCTACGTCGCCATCGGCCAGAAGGCCTCCACGATCGCCTCGATCAAGGGCGTCCTGGAGGAGGCGGGCGCGATGGAGTACACCACCATCGTCGCCTCCCCGGCCTCCGACCCGGCCGGCTTCAAGTACCTCGCCCCGTACACCGGCTCGTCCATCGGCCAGCACTGGATGTACGGCGGCAAGCACGTCCTGATCGTCTTCGACGACCTGAGCAAGCAGGCCGAGGCGTACCGCGCCGTGTCGCTGCTGCTGCGCCGCCCGCCGGGCCGCGAGGCGTACCCGGGTGACGTCTTCTACCTGCACTCCCGGCTGCTGGAGCGCTGCGCCAAGCTCTCCGACGCGATGGGCGGTGGCTCGATGACCGGTCTGCCGATCATCGAGACGAAGGCCAACGACATCTCGGCCTTCATCCCGACCAACGTCATCTCCATCACCGACGGCCAGATCTTCCTGGAGACCGACCTGTTCAACCAGGGCGTCCGGCCGGCCATCAACGTCGGCACCTCGGTCTCCCGGGTCGGTGGCGCCGCGCAGGTGAAGCCGATGAAGAAGGTCGCTGGTTCGCTGCGGCTCAACCTGGCCCAGTACCGCGAGCTGGAGGCGTTCGCCGCCTTCGCCTCCGACCTGGACAGGGCCTCCCGGGCCCAGCTGGAGCGCGGTGCCCGCCTGGTCGAGCTGCTCAAGCAGCCGAACTACTCGCCGTACCCGGTGCAGGAGCAGGTCGTCTCCGTCTGGGCCGGTACCGAGGGCAAGCTCGACGACATCCCGGTGGGCGAGATCCGCCGCTTCGAGTCGGAGTTCCTGCAGTACCTGCGCCACAAGCACGAGGGCGTCCTGGCCGGCATCGCCGACCACCAGTGGAACGACGAGATCATCGGCTCGCTCGACTCGGCGATCACCGAGTTCAAGCAGGTCTTCCTCGGCAAGGAGGACGAGCGGCGGATCAACGAGGCCCCGGCCAGGCCGCTGGAGGGCGAGGAGAACCGCGAGACGGTCACCCGCTACGCCGACACCGCCGAGAAGCAGTAGGGCTGACCGATGGCGGCCCAGGTACGCGTTCTTCGTCAACGCATTCGCTCGGCGAAGGGGATGAAGAAGATCACCAAGGCGATGGAGCTCGTGGCGACGAGCCGGATCGCCAAGGCCCAGGCCCGGGTGGAGGCGTCCCTGCCGTACGCCCAGGCCATCACCGGCGTGCTCACGGCGCTGGCCTCCAACGCGCGGATCGACCACCCGCTGCTGACCCCGCGTGAGCGGGTACGCCGGGCCGGTGTCCTGCTGGTGACCGCCGACCGTGGTCTGGCCGGTGGCTACAGCTCGAACGCCATCAAGACCGCGGAGTCGTTGGTCGCCCGACTGCGCGCCGACGGCAAGGAGCCTGTGCTCTACGTCATCGGCCGCAAGGGCTTGAGCTTCTTCCGGTTCCGTGACCGGCCGATGGAGGCGAACTGGACGGGCTTCTCGGAGCAGCCGACGTTCGCCGACGCCCGCACCGTCGGGGAGACGCTGATCAAGGCGTTCTCCGCCGGGGCGGACGACGTCGACGGCGACCCCGGGCCGGACGGCACGCGCGGTATCGACGAGCTGCACATCGTCTACACCGAGTTCAAGTCCCTGATGACCCAGATCCCGGTGGCGAAGGTCATCGGACCGATGCAGGTCGAGGACCGGCCCCGGTCCGAGGGCGCGCTCCCGGCGTACGAGTTCGAGCCGGAGGCGGAGGCGCTGCTCGACGCGCTGCTGCCGAAGTACATCAACACGCGGATCTACGCGGCGTTGTTGGAGTCGGCGGCGAGCGAGTCGGCTGCCCGGCGGCGGGCGATGAAGAGCGCCACCGACAACGCCGAAGAGATGATCGAGAAGTACACGCGTGAGATGAACTCGGCCCGGCAGGCCGGGATCACCCAGGAGATCAGCGAGATCGTCGGCGGCGCGAACGCGCTGGCCGCGTCGGGAAGTGAAGTGTGATGACTGTATCCGCAGTTGCTGGTGGACCAGCTGAGACCAGGACGGCCACGGGTCGCGTGGTCCGGGTCATCGGCCCGGTCGTCGACGCCGAGTTCCCGCGCGACGCCATGCCGGCCCTGTTCAACGCCCTGCACGTCGATGTGACGCTCTCCGGCGGCGAGAAGACGCTGACCCTGGAGGTCGCCCAGCACCTGGGCGACAACATGATCCGCGCCATCTCGATGCAGCCGACCGACGGCCTGGTGCGTGGCGCGGAGGTGCGCGACACCGGTTCGCCGATCATGGTGCCGGTGGGCGACGCGGTGAAGGGCCACGTGTTCAACGCGATCGGCGAGTGCCTCAACCTCACCGAGGGCGAGACGCTCCAGCCCGACGACCACTGGGGCATCCACCGCAAGGCCCCGGCCTTCGCGGACCTGGAGCCGAAGACCGAGATGCTGGAGACCGGCATCAAGGTCATCGACCTGCTCGCCCCGTACGTCAAGGGTGGCAAGATCGGCCTGTTCGGCGGTGCCGGCGTGGGCAAGACGGTGCTCATCCAGGAGATGATCACCCGAGTCGCCCGGAACTTCGGTGGCACCTCGGTCTTCGCCGGCGTGGGTGAGCGCACCCGCGAGGGCAACGACCTCATCGCCGAGATGACCGAGTCCGGCGTCATCGACAAGACCGCGCTGGTCTACGGCCAGATGGACGAGCCGCCGGGCACCCGGCTGCGGGTCGCGCTCTCCGCGCTGACCATGGCGGAGTACTTCCGCGACGTGAAGAAGCAGGAGGTGCTGCTCTTCATCGACAACATCTTCCGCTTCACGCAGGCCGGTTCCGAGGTCTCCACGCTGCTCGGCCGGATGCCCAGCGCCGTGGGCTACCAGCCGACCCTGGCCGACGAGATGGGCGAACTCCAGGAGCGGATCACCTCCGTCCGGGGCCAGGCCATCACCTCGATGCAGGCGATCTACGTGCCCGCCGACGACTACACCGACCCGGCGCCGGCCACCACGTTCGCCCACCTGGACGCGACCACGAACCTGGAGCGTTCGATCTCCGACAAGGGCATCTACCCGGCGGTGGACCCGCTGGCGTCCTCGTCCCGGATCCTCGCCCCGGAGTTCGTCGGCCAGGAGCACTTCGCGGTGGCCACCGAGGTGAAGCGGATCCTGCAGAAGTACAAGGACCTGCAGGACATCATCGCCATCCTCGGCATCGAGGAGCTCTCCGAGGAAGACAAGATCACCGTGGCCCGGGCCCGGCGGATCGAGCGCTTCCTGTCGCAGAACACGTACGCCGCCGAGCAGTTCACCGGTGTGCCGGGCTCGACGGTGCCGATCGCCGAGACCATCGAGGCGTTCAAGAAGATCAGCGAGGGCGAGTACGACCACTTCCCCGAGCAGGCGTTCTTCATGTGTGGCGGCCTGGAGGACCTGGAGAAGAAGGCGAAGGAGTTGATGGCGGAGGGCTGAGACCTCCACCACATCCGCGAAGGCCACCCCGGCGAGAGCCGGGGTGGCCTTCGACCGTCATCGGCTGTCGCGCCGGCACCCGTCCCACGGGCGAGCGATTCCCGCCGCAGCGTTGTACCGTTTCCAGCGCGGCGCTCGCGAACGGGCGTCGATCCGCAGCAACTTTTCGGCCGCGTCCGCCCGTCTCCATAGTTGTGGGCGTGACGACGAATGGAGAACACCGTGGGTAGGTCCGGCAAGAAGGGGCGAAGGTCGTCCCGCTGGGCGAGCGTGCCGCGGTGGGCGCGGGTCTGCACCGTCTTCGGCGCCGTGCTCATGCTGCTCAGCGGTGTCGTCCTGGTCGGCTACGAGGCGTTGCTCGCGCGCTACGAGGGCGCGGTGGGCAAGGCCGACCTCTTCGGCGACCAGGCTGCCGGGGCGCAGGAGCGCAAGAGCGACATCAAGGGCCCGCTGAACATCCTGCTGGTCGGCATCGACCCGCGCAACCCGAAGCAGCCGCCCCTGGCCGACTCGATCATGGTGCTGCACGTGCCCTCGACCCTGGACCGGGCCTACCTGTTCTCCATGCCGCGTGACCTCTACGTCGACATCCCGAGTTTCGACAAGGCCAACTACCCGGGCGGCCGAGGCAAGCTCAACGGCGCCATGTCGCACGGCAGCACCGTCCAGGGGCAGAATCCGAGCACCGCGCAGGGGTTCGAGCTGCTCGCCAAGACGGTGCAGCAGGTGATCGGGATCAAACGGTTCGACGCCGGCGCGATCATCAACTTCACCGGGTTCCAGAAGATCGTCGACGCCATGGGCGGCGTCACCATGTACATCGAGCGGGACGTGAAGTCCGAGCACCGGGAACCGGACGGCAGACACCGCAAGGGAAACCCGTACGGCGAGGGTTACATCGGCCCGCAGGCCGAGTACAAGAAGGGCACCCAGCACCTCAGCGGGTGGCAGGCGCTGGACTACGTCCGGCAGCGGTACCCGAAGAACGGCGTCCCGGACGGCGACTACGGCCGTCAGCGCCACCAGCAGCAGTTCATCAAGGCGATGGCCAAGCAGGCGGTCAGCGCCGACGTGGTCACCAACCCGATCAAGCTGGACCGGGTGGTCCGGGCAGCCGGCCAGTCGTTGACCTTCAACGGCCGGGGCAACAGCATCGTCGACTTCGCCCTCGCGCTCAAGGACGTCCGGCCGGAGAACGTCGAGCTGATCAAGCTGCCCGGCGAGGGGATCGGCACGGGTGCGGCGTACCGGGGGGAGCGGCTGCTGCCCGCCGCGGACGACTTCTTCACCGCCCTGAAGAACGAACAGCTCGACGCGTTCCTGCTGGAGCATCCGGAGTTCCGCAACCGGAACAGGTGACGGCCTGTCATGTCACCTGCCCGGTCTCTCCGGCGTGTCGTACTCGCGGGTGTCGTAGGTCTCGCCACCCGCGTTGGGGGGCTTCCGGGCGCGGGACTAGACTTTCGACAATCCGTCGCCGCAGCAAGGAGACAGCGTGGCACAGCAGCTTCACGTCGAGCTCGTAGCCGTCGAGGAGAAGGTCTGGTCCGGCGAGGCCGAGATGGTCGTCGCGCGGACGACCGAGGGTGAGCTGGGTGTGCTGGCGGGGCACGCGCCCCTGCTCGGCCAGCTCGCGGAGCCCGGCCAGGTCCGCATCAAGCAGGCCGGCGGGGAGCAGATCGTCTACGACATCGCCGGCGGCTTCCTGTCGGTGACCGGCGAGGGGGTCACCGTCCTCGCCGAGAGCGCCACCCCGGCAACCCCGGCACGCTGAGCCGACCCGCCGATGGAGATCGTGGAAGGGATCGGAGTCGGCATCGGGGTGCTGCTCGCCGCACTCATGATTCTTTTCGCCCGGCGGGCCGTGGTCGCCCGTAGCGGAGGCATCATCCGGCTCAGTGTCCGGGTCACCACGGTCCTCGACGGTCGCGGCTGGTCTCCCGGCTTCGGTCGCTTCATCGGCGACGAACTCCGGTGGTACCGGATGTTCAGTTTCGCTCTCCGGCCCAAGCGGGTGCTCTCCCGCAAGGAGCTCGTCGTGGAGCGGCGGCGTCTGCCCGAGGGGCAGGAGCGGCTCTCCATGCCCGCGGACTGGGTGATCCTCCGCTGTACGAGCCACCACGCCCCGGTCGAGATCGCCATGGCACGGTCCACGGTCACCGGATTCCTCTCCTGGCTCGAGGCCGCCCCGCCCGGGGCGGCCTCGCCGCGTCTGGCTTCCTCCCAGGACTGGCCTGCCGCCTGACCTGTCGCCCTGGCCGCCCGAGCGGCCCCGTTCCGACATTGTCACGACGTCTGGGGTGAGTGTCCGGTCCCCACCCGGGCTGGCTTGCCGGTGGGAACCTCACGGATGTCTCCCGGGTCCGGATACCTTCCTGGCGTCCCACCGACCGGTTCAGCCTGGGCGGCGCGTCCGGTTCGTGGCGGCGTGGGGTGGGGGTCCGTGGGTGGCGGCGGCCAGGTGGCGGAATGTCGCCGGGCCCGGGGTCGTTACACCATGCGTACGAGCGCAGCAGCACGCCCCGCTGCC
>NZ_SMKD01000006.1 GCF_004348595.1 Micromonospora sp. KC723 | reverse complement strand
GGACGGCGGGGGCGGGGGCACACCACGACCGGCGGGCGACGACGGCGGGACCGCCGGCGGTCGCTCGCCGTCCGGGCCGAGTTCCCCGCGCTGCTGCTTGGCGGTACGCAGGTCGTCGATCCAGCCGAACTCCTCGCCCACCGGCTCCGGGGGAGTCTCCTCGGCCCGGCCCCGGCCCCAGCGTCGGCCCTTGGCGCGGGAGTCGCGCCGCTCGTCGGGACCGTCCTGGTCTCGCTCCCCACCACGCGATGTCACTGCTGACCCTCCCCGACGGCGTCGCTGCCGTCCTCATCCGCCCCACCGGCGTGCCCCGTGCCCGACGGGTGTCGGCCGTCTGCCGTCACCGGCCCGTCGGGGCGCGACACCGGGGCGGGCAGCCCACGGACGATCCGGCGCAGCAGGGGCAGGCGGGCAGCCACCGACCGCTCCGCGCCGTGGCCACTGGGCTGGTAGTAGTCGGTCCCGACGAGATCGTCGGGAGCGTACTGCTGGGTGACCACTCCGCGCTGGTCGTCGTGCGGGTAGCGGTACCCGGTGCCGTGCCCCAGGCCGCGGGCTCCGGAGTAGTGGGCGTCCCGCAGGCCGCGCGGCACCGCGCCGCCCCGGCCGGCGCGCACGTCGGTCATCGCCGCGCCGAGGGCGGTGGTGGCCGAGTTCGACTTCGGGGCGGTGGCCAGGTGGATCACCGCCTGGGCCAGGTTGAGCTGCGCCTCGGGCAGGCCGACGAACTCCACGGCGTGCGCGGCGGCGGTGGCCACGGTCAGCGCGGTCGGGTCGGCCATGCCGACGTCCTCGCTGGCGAAGATCACCAGCCGGCGGGCGATGAACCGGGCGTCCTCCCCGGCGACCAGCATGCGGGCCAGCCAGTGCAGCGCGGCGTCCACGTCCGAGCCGCGCATGCTCTTGATGAAGGCGCTGGTGACGTCGTAGTGGGCGTCGCCGTCGCGGTCGTAGCGCACCGCGGCCACGTCGACCGCCTGCTCGGCGGTGGCCAGGTCGATCCGCCCGGTGCCCAGCGCCGTCGCCGACGCGGCGGCGGCCTCCAGCGCGGTCAGCGCCTTGCGCACGTCGCCGCCGGCGAGGCGTACCAGGTGGTCCTCGGCGTCGGACTCGAGGGTGAGCGTGCTGGCGAGGCCGCGCTCGTCGGCGACCGCGCGGCGCAGCAGGCCGCGTACGGCCGCGTCGTCCAACGGTTGGAGGGTGAGCAGCACGCAGCGCGACAGCAGGGGCGAGATGACCGAGAAGTACGGATTCTCCGTGGTGGCGGCGAGCAGGGTGACCGTCCGGTCCTCCACCGCCGCGAGCAGCGAGTCCTGCTGGGTCTTGCTGAACCGGTGCACCTCGTCGATGAAGAGCACGGTCTGCGGGCCGCCCGCGCGACGCTGCCGACGGGCCGTGTCGATGACGGCGCGGACGTCCTTCACCCCGGCGTTGAGGGCGGACATGGCGACGAACCGGCGGTCGGTGGCCCGGGCCACCAGGTGGGCGATGGTGGTCTTGCCACTGCCCGGCGGACCCCAGAGGATCACCGACAGCGGTGCGCCGCCGCCGACCAGTTGGCGCAGCGGCGCGCCGGGGGCGAGCAGGTGGTCCTGCCCGACCAACTCGTCGATGCTCGCCGGGCGCATCCGGACGGGCAGTGGGGAATCCTCGCCCGCGGCCGGGAACCCGTCGGCACCACCCGGGCCCGCCGGGGCGCCGGGCGCCGCGGTGGGTCCACCGAGGGAGAAGAGGGTGTCGGATTCCATCAACAAGACAGTACCGGGCGGGGACCGCGACGCCGGAATCGCGCCGCGCTCCCCGCCCACCCTGATCAATTGCGGTCAGCCGCGACCCGGCCGCCGGCCCCGGTACCAGCGACCGCCGCCGGCTGGGCGCGGGCCGCTGCCGACCCCGGCGAGGTAGAGCGAGAGCAGCAGCAGGCCGATCAGCACGAGGGTGTGCCAGTTGAACAGGTCAGGTGCGCCGAAGTTGGTGTTCAGCAGGTCGATCAGGAGCGCGAAGCCGAACACGATGGCGGCGAGGATGGCAAGCATGGCGGTGTCCTCCGGTGGGGGTTCCCAGTAGGTCGACCGGGATGTACCCGATCGGTCGGTCCGCCAATCTCCACCCTGGCCGAGCGCGTCACGCCGACCCGACCTAGGCTGCTTCCATGATCAACACTGATTGCGAGCTGGTGGGCCGGGCCGCGCTCCTCGCCGCGACCGGCCACCACCCGTTCACCCGGCACGTGATCCGTCCCGGAACGCGACCGCGCGGCTGGCGGTCCGAGGACCTCGTCGCGTGGCTGCTTCCGTCCGAGAGCGGCCCGGCAGGCGGGGCCATCGGTGCCCCGACCCCGGCGGTGGACCTCTTCGCCGCGCTGGTCGCCGAGGGCGTGCTGCACCGCGGGCAGTGGGTGCAGCTACCCCGGGCCGAACCGGAGACGCTGGCTGGGCGGTTCGACATCGCCCGCCTCGACGAGTGGGACTTCCTCTGGACCGACGCGCCCCCGCCCCGGCAGGCCGACGAGGAGCGGGTGGTACGCCTGACCGACGCCGACCACCCGACGCTGGCCGCGCTGATCGACCAGGCGTACCCGAGCACCACCTCGCGCCCAGGCGGCCCCGGGATCGTCGACTGGTACGGCATCCGCGACGGCGACCGGATCATCGCCTGCGGCGCCGACCGCAGCCGGGGCGACATCGGGTTCCTCGCCGGGCTGACCGTTGCCCCGGACCGGCGCGGCCGAGGGCTCGGTGCCGCCCTGACCGCCGGGATGACCCGCGCCCTCACCAGCCGGTACGACCGGGTGGCGCTCGGCGTCTACACCGACAACGTGGGCGCGATCCGGCTCTACCGCCGGCTCGGCTTCACCGGTGCCCTGGCCCGCACCTCGATCCAGCTCGGCTGAGCGGGGGTGGCCGGGTCACCCGGTGGTGCTCGCCGCTGGCTCGCGTCGCCCGCCCGTCCCCGCCTCCGGCCGGCCCGGTTTGTCCATCCCCTCGGGATCCACCGGTTCCCCGGCGCCTGCGCCGCGCCGCCCGGCCCGCCAGGCCGGCAGGTAGAGCGGGGCTGCCACGGCCAGCACCACCGCTCCGACCAGCATCGCCGGGGCGACACCGCGAGCGTCGGCGAGGGCGGTGAGCAGCACCGCGCCCAGCGCGAAGCCCGGCTGCCCCATCATCGAGTTCAGCGAGACCACGCTGGTCCGGTACGGCCCGTCGACCTGGCGGTGCAGCAGGCCCATGTGCAGCGGGTTCGACGCGCCGTGGACGGCGTAGCAGGCCAGGTAGGCCACCAGCACCCCGAGCGGACCGGCGAACAGCCCCATGCCGACCACGGTCGCGCCCTGCACGACGCGCAGCAGCGCGGCGCTCGCCGCGCCTCCCGGCCAGCGCAGCAGCAACGGCGTCAGCGCCGCGCCGGCCGCCGAGGCGAGCCAGGCCGCCGAGCTGGCCGGACCGAGCAGCGCCGCCGCCCGGTCGGCGTCCCCCACCACCTCGGCGAGGCGGACCGGCAACAGCGACTCGAAGGTCACCATGCCGAAACCCCAGAACAGTTCGACCGTGACCAACGCGAGCAGCACCCGGGAGCGGCGCAGCAGCCCGAACGCCCGGCCCACCATCCGGGGAGCCTCGACGACCGAGGCGCGCAGCGCGCCGAGGCCCTGCGCCGGGCGGGTCTCCACCAGCAGGGTCAACAGCGCGGCCAGGGCCACCACCTGGAGGGCGAGGGCGACCAGCACGGGCAGGGTCAGGGCGCTCACCGGGCCGACCGGGCCGAGGGCGACCAGGCCGCCGCTGAGCAGGGCACCGGCGCCGATGGCGACACCGGCGACGGTGCCGGCGAGACCGAGACCGCCCTCGTACCTCGCGCCGGGGTCGGCGGCCAGGGTGGTGTCGACGTACCAGGCGTCCAGGGGGCCGCTGTCGAGCGCCCGGTAGACGCCCTGCAACAACCAGGCCAGGAAGAAAAACGCGAAGGAACCGGCGGTCGCGAACACGGCCAGCGAGACCAGGTTGAGCGCCCAGGCGGTGACGAGCACCGGTTTGCGACCCAGGGCGTCGGCGAGGCCACCGGTGGGCAACTCCAGGGCGAGCACCACCAGTGCCTGCGCGGTGGAGACCAGACCGATCTGTGGCAGCGACAGGCCCCGCTCCTGCATGAGTAGGACCATGACGGGGATCATCAGGCCGGTGGGCGTCCAGCGCAGACCGTGCAGGGCGAGGTAGCGCAACCGGACCTGGCGTACGGACAGCCGGCTCACCGTTTCCCCTGCCACAGCGGGTAGGCGGCAACGAAGACGTGCACCTGTTCGGCGCCCGGCTCGGCCGGGTCCGCCTCGTCGCGGTAGCGCTCCAGGACCTGCCACACCTCGGCCATGAGGGCTTCGAGCCGGGCCGGCGGGACGGTCAGGAAGATGTCGCCCATGCCGAAGGCGTCCCGCCAGGCGGGCGACCAGTCCTGTTCGGCGTCAAACCACCGCTCGGCGTGCTCGACCAGCAGCCGCACCTGGTCGCCGTGGATCCACCGGACGGCCGCCCGGGCGTCCGGGTCGTCGTCGAAGTCGGTCGGTTCCCAGCTGGTGACGTCGTGCGCGGCCCGCCACCAGCGCTGCCGGCCGCCGACCCGGTCGGGATCCTCGACGACCAGCCCGACCTCGGCGAGTTGGCGCAGGTGGTAGCTGGTCGCGCCGGTGTTGGTGGCGAGCAGCTCCGCCAGGGTGGTGGCGGTCGCCGGCCCTCGGGTGCGCAGGGCGCCGAGCAGCCGCATCCGCAGCGGGTGCGCCAGCACCCGGACCTGTCGGTGGTCGAGCCGGACCTCACGGGGCGCGGGTCGGCCCGGCTCGTCGTCACGTCCCACCGACACACAATATCTTTGCACAGATTCTTTGCACAAGGTCTGTGCTTGACGGGAGGTCGAGACGGGGTGCCCCACCGGCTGATCGCCGGGGTCAGGAGGTCAGGAGTTCGGTGATCCCGCGTGGCCGGGTCCGCAGCAGACCGGCGGCCCGGGACGAGTCGAGGCGTACGTCGGCGGGGCGGACCAGCCCGGCCTCGGCGATCGTGGTGGTCCGCAGCCCGGCCGGGTCCAGCCCGAACCGGCGGGCCACCAGCACACCCAGCTCCGCCCGGCTGACCGCCTCCGGGCCGGCCACGTTCAACAGCCCCGCGTACGTTGCGACTCCCGGAATCTCCACCGGATGCGTGTGCCACGTCCCGGCCACCCGCCAGCCCGCGGCCACGCCCCGCCGGCACACCTGTCCGCCGAGGAACCCGCTGGCGCCCACCACGAGCATCCGCATCCGGCCACCATCCTCCTTACCGAACGACGAGCGAAGGTCCGCGTCGTGCCGGTTGGCGGATCACGACGCGGACCTGCGCCCGACAGGGACGGCGGTCAGACCGGGTCGGCCACCGGCGCGGCCGGGCCGGCCGTGCCGGCGTGTGCCCCGGTCGGGGCCTTGGGCCTGGCGTCGATGCCGGCCTCGGTGCGCTGCTGGGCGGTGATCGGCGTCGGCGCGCCGGTCAGCGGGTCGAAACCGCCCCGGGTCTTCGGAAAGGCGATCACCTCGCGGATGGAGTCGGCGCCGGCGAGCAGCATGCAGACCCGGTCCCAGCCGAAGGCGATGCCGCCGTGCGGCGGCGCGCCGTACTTGAACGCCTCCAGCAGGAAGCCGAACTTGTCCTGCGCCTCCTCCGGGGTGATGCCGAGCAGGTCGAAGACCCGCTGCTGCACGTCGCCCCGGTGGATACGGATGGAGCCACCGCCGATCTCGTTGCCGTTGCACACGATGTCGTACGCGTACGCCAGCGCCCGGTCCGGTGCCTCCTCGAACCGGTCGACCCACTCGGCGTTCGGCGAGGTGAACGGGTGGTGCACGGCCGTCCAGCCGCCTTCGTCGGTCCGCTCGAACATCGGCGCGTCGACCACCCAGCAGAACGCCCAGGCGGACTCGTCGATCAGGCTGGCCCGCCTGGCGATCTCGATGCGGGCCGCGCCGAGCAGCTCCTGCGCCTCGCGGGCGTGCGCGCTGGCGGCGAAGAAGACCGCGTCGCCGGGCTTCGCGCCGACCGCGTCGGCGAGGCCACCGAGATGCGCCTCGGAGAGGTTCTTCGCCACCGGGCCGCGCGGCGCGCCGGTTTCGGCGTCGAGCACCACGTACGCCAGGCCCTTCGCGCCGCGCGCCTTGGCCCAGTCCTGCCAGCCGTCCAGCTCCTTGCGGGTCTGGGCCGCGCCGCCGGGCATCACCACCGCGCCGACGTACCCACCGGCGTCGATCGCTCCGGCGAACACCCGGAACTCGGTGCCGCGCAGGTAGTCGGTCAGCTCGGTCAACTCCACGCCGTAGCGCAGGTCGGGCTTGTCGGAGCCGTACCGGGCCATCGCGTCGTGCCAGGTGATCCGCGGGATGGGTCGGGGGATCTCGTAGCCGGCCAGGTCGGACCAGAGCGCCGCGACGATCGCCTCGCCCAGGTCGATCACGTCGTCCTCGGTGACGAAGGACATCTCGATGTCGAGCTGGGTGAACTCCGGCTGCCGGTCGGCGCGGAAGTCCTCGTCGCGGTAGCAGCGGGCGATCTGGTAGTACCGCTCCATGCCGCCGACCATCAGCAGCTGCTTGAACAGCTGCGGCGACTGCGGCAGCGCGTACCAGCTGCCCGGCTGGAGCCGCACCGGCACCAGGAAGTCGCGGGCGCCCTCCGGGGTGGACCGGGTCAGCGTCGGCGTCTCGATCTCCAGGAAGTCCCGCTCGTGCAGCACGCCTCGGGCCAACTGGTTGGCCCGGGAGCGCAGCCGCATCGCCTTCGCCGGACCGCTCCGCCGCAGGTCGAGGTAGCGGTACCTGAGCCGGATGTCGTCGCCGGCCTCGACCTGGTCGTCCACCGGCAGCGGAAGGGGAGCCGCCTCGGAGAGCACCTCCAGCGCGCTGGCGGTCACCTCGATCTCGCCGGTGGGCAACTCCGGGTTCTCGTTGCCCTCGGGACGGCGGGTCACCTCGCCGGTGACCTTGACACAGAACTCGTTGCGCAGCGCGTGGGCGTCCTCCTCGCGGAAGACCACCTGGACCACGCCGGAGCCGTCGCGCAGGTCGACGAAGATGACGCCGCCGTGGTCGCGCCGGCGGGCCACCCACCCGGCGAGCGTCACCGTGGTGCCGGCGTCCGTCGCGCGCAGGCTGCCGGCGTCATGGGTACGGATCACGACTTGCGTCTCCTCATCTGCGGTACGTCTCTGCCCTGGCATTCTGTCAGCCCGACCGAGCGCACCCGCCGCCACCCGCCGAGCTGACCGACCACCCCACCCGGACGGCACGGTCAGCCGCCGGGAGCGGAAGGTCGTCGGCGCCCGGCGCGACGCGGCCGTCCCGGCTGGCCCTGCCCGGGCTGCGGGCACCCGACGGGCGGCCGCAAGTCCCGTGATCGGCGAACCGCGACCCGCCGGCGCCTGACAACGAACGGACGCGGACGGGCCGCCGGTCGCCCGGCGGCCCGTGGTGCGCCGGTGGGTCAGATGATGCTCACGCCGTAGACGCTGAGCGCCTCGGTGACCGGCTGGAAGTAGGTGGTGCCGCCGGTGCGGCAGTTGCCGCTGCCGCCGGAGGTGAGGCCCAGGGCCGTGCTGCCGCTGAACAGCGCGCCGCCGCTGTCGCCCGGCTCGGCGCAGACGTTGGTGCGGATCAGGCCGGAGACGCTGCCCTCGGCGTAGTTCACCGTGGCGTTGAGCGCGCGGACAGTGCCGCTGTGCAGGCCGGTGGTGCTGCCGGAACGCTGCACACTCTGGCCGACGTAGGCGTTGGCGGCGCCGGTGACGTCCCGGTAGCTGCCGTTGTAGAGGTAGACGTTGCCGGTGGCGTTGGCGGAGTTGCTGTGCCGGACGATGCCGTAGTCGTTGCCCGGGAAGCTGCTGCCGGTGCGGGTGCCGAGCAGGCTGGTCTGACCGGAGTTGGCGTACCACGTCGAGGCGATGTTGGTGCAGTGCCCGGCGGTGAGGAAGAAGGTCGTGCCGGCGCTGTTGCGGACGTTGAAGCCGAGCGAGCAGCGGCCGCCGCCGGCGGCGTAGATGGCCTGCCCGCCGGAGATGCGGGTGCTCAGGACGCCGGCCTCGGCCTCGATCCGGATCGCGCCGCCGGCCCGGGCGGCGGCGGCCTTGACCCGCTCCAGCTTGGCACCGGTGATGGTGCTGTCCACAGAGACCACGACCTGGTTGGTTGCCGGGTCGGTCCACCACGCGGTGCCGGGGATCTTCGCCGAGCGCTCCAGTTCGGCGGTGGCGGCCCTCAGCACGGCGGCGCCCCGGGTGACGAGCTTCGGCGTGGCGCCGGCGGCCCGCACCTGGCGGGCGGCGGTCGCGTCGGTCACGGTGACGACCATCTTGCCACTGGCGTCGGCGTACGTGCCGGCGGCGCGGTCGCCGAGCCGGTCGACCAGGCTGGCGGCGGCGTCGGGTGTCGCCGGAGCGGGCGCCGCCTGGGCGGGCGCGCCGAGCAGGGCCCCGGTGACCAGGGTGCCGGCCAGGGCGACGGCGGCGGCGCGGTGGAGCGATGACCTCGTGGGTCGCATGTAACAACCTCCGGATGGGGGCGACGGGCGGCGTCACGGCGACGCGCCCAGGGGCAACCCGGCCGACCTGGGGAAACGGCCAAGTGAGGCAAGTATTCACATGTTTAAGATCGCAAGCAAGACATGTCTTTGCCCGAATTGGCCCCGCTGCCCCATGTAACCGCGATGTAACATTGTGGATAACGATGAGGATCGATATTATCTGGCCACCGCAGCACGCCGGCACCCGCGATCCGGAGGCCAACCATGACCCTCGTCCGACGCGCGCTGTCCACCCTCGCCAGCGCCACCGCCCTCGTCCTGCTCGCCACCACCCCCGCCGTCGCCGGCCCGTCGCCGGCCGCCGACGCCGGCCAACCGCCCGCCGCGATGGCCAGCATCGGTGACTCCATCACCCGCGGCTTCAACGCCTGCGGGTGGTACGTCGACTGCACCTCGCGGTCGTTCAGCACCGGTGACCACTCCGCGGTCAACAGCCACTACCTGCGCATCCGCGCGGTCGCCCCGGCCATCCAGGGCCGCAACCACAACCACGCCCGCACGGGGGCGAAGTCCGCGGACATGTACGGCCAGGCCGGCAGCGCGGTCAGCCAGGGCGTCGGGTACGTGACGATGCTGGTCGGGGCCAACGACGCCTGCACGGGCTCCGAGTCCACGATGACCCCGGTGAGCACGTTCCGGGCCAACATCGACAACGCCCTCGACCGGCTCAGGGCCGGCCTGCCCGGCGCGCGGGTGGCGGTGATCAGCATCCCGGACATCCACCGGCTCTGGCAGGTGGGCAAGGACAGCAGCAGCGCCCGCAACGCCTGGTCGCTGTTCGGCATCTGCCAGTCCATGCTGGCCAACCCGACCTCGACCCTCCCGGCCGACGTCGGACGGCGTGACCGGGTCCGGCAGCGGGTCGTCGACTACAACACCCAGCTCGCCCAGGCCTGCGCCGCGTACGGCCCGAACTGCGACTTCGACGACAACGCGGTGTTCCGCTACCCGTTCGCCCTGAGCCAGGTCTCCACCTGGGACTACTTCCACCCGAACGCCAGCGGCCAGGCGGTGCTGGCCAGCGTCTCGTACGCCGAGGGCTTCGGCTGGTGACACCCCGACCGGCGCGTGGCGGGTCACCGGCCACGCGCCGGGCACCCGGGGGATGGCACCGGCTCAGTCGGTGCGGCGGCGCGCCCCCGGACCCGGTCGCGGCAGCACGTCGCGGGGCCGGTTCACCTCGTGGCCCTCGGCGCACCGCAGGGTGACCCGGACCTCGGCGTCGCAGCCCCGGTGCCCGACCGACAACGGTGAGCCCTCCGGATCGGCCAGGTAGCGGTCGCCCCAGCCGAGCACCGCCACCAGCACCGGCCAGAGGTCGAGGCCCTTGTCGGTGAGCCGGTACTCGTGACGCACCCGACTGCCCGGCTCCTGGTACGGCACACGGCGGAGCACCCCCTGCGCGACCAGGGCGGCCAGCCGGCTGGTGAGCACCTGCCGGGGGATGCCGGTACGCACCCGCATGTCGTCGAAACGGCGGACGCCGTTGAAGACCTCGCGGAGCACCACCAGGGTCCACCGTTCGCCGAGGACGGCCATCGCGCGGGCGATGGTGCAGTTCTCCACGGACCAGTCCAGCGCTGCGGGTCGCATGCCCACCAGGCTAGGTCTGATTGACAGACTCAGCAACGCGCTGCCAGGCTGGGTCCATGACCCAGACGCAGAACCCGGTTCGCAGCCGCACCTTCTCCTGGTCCGATCCGGCGACGGGCGCGGCCCACGTCGGCCGGCGCGGCGGCCTGGAGCTGCTCCGCGCGATGATCGCCGGCGAACTCGACGTCCCGCCGATCATGCGCCTGGTGGACATGGCCCGGCTGGAGGCCGACGAGGGCAGGGTCGTGGTCGAGCTGGTCCCGCAGGAGTTCCACTACAACCCGCTCGGCACCGTCCACGGCGGGGTGATCTCCACCCTGCTCGACACCGCCGCCGCCTGCGCGGTGCACACCACCCTGCCGGCCGGCGTCGGCTACACCTCACTGGACCTGAACGTGAAGTTCCTGCGCCCGGTGACCGTCGCCAGCGGCACCCTGCGCTGCGAGGGCACCGTGCTGCAACGCGGTCGGCGCACCGCCCTCGCCGAGGCCCGCCTCACCGACGCCGAGGACCGGCTGGTCGCCCACGCCACCTCGTCCTGCCTGCTCTTCCCCCTACCTCCGCCCGCCTGACCCACCCACGACCGCACCGTCGCGGGCCGCCTCGCCGGCGCGCGGGCCTCAGCCCGCCGGGGCGACGCGGAGGCGGCACGGCAGCGGGAGTGCCGGCGGGCGGCCGGGACGCGGCAGGTCGGGTCAGGCGCGGGCGGCGAGGCGGGCGGCGCGGGCGTCCCGCTTCTCCTCGAAGCGGGACGCCGCCCGCTCCAGGTCGTCCAGGTGCCGGGCGACCTGGTCGCGGGCGGTCTCGCCGTCGGCGTCCAACCCGGTGACGTTGAAGACGTCCCACTGCCGCAGCACCGGCAGGACCACCTCGTCGCGGTGCTGCCGCAGGTCGTAGATGCCGGCCAGCGCGATCGCCACCGACTTGCGGGCGAAGCCCTCGATCCCGACGCCGGGCATCTGGAAGTCGGCCAGCACGTCGGCGACGGCCCGCATCGCCTGGCCCGGGGCCAGCTCGAAGGCGGCACCCAGCAGGTTGCGGTAGAAGACCATGTGCAGGTTCTCGTCCGCCGCCACCCGCGCCAGCAGCGCCTCACAGGCCGGGTCGGCGGTGGCCCGGCCGGTGTTGCGGTGCGAGATCCGGGTGGCCAGTTCCTGGAACGACACGTACGCCAGCGAGTGCAGCACCTCGTCGCCGTGCACGTTGTGGTAGCCGGCCGACATGTGCGTCATCCGGGCCCGCTCCAGCGCCACCGGGTCGACCGCCCGGGTCACCGTCAGGTAGTCGCGGATGGCGGTGCCGTGCCGCCCTTCCTCGGCGGTCCACCGGTGTACCCAGGTGCCCCACGCGCCGTCCCGCCCGAAGAGGGTGGCGATCTCGTGGTGGTACGAGGGCAGGTTGTCCTCGGTGAGCAGGTTGACGATCAGCGCGGTCCGGGCCACGTCGGGGATGGTGGAGTCGGTCTCCGCCCAGGCCTCGCCGCCCAGCGGCCCGTCGAAGGTGCGTCCCTCGCTCCACGGCACGTACTCGTGCGGGAACCACTCCTTGGCCATGGCCAGGTGCCGGTCGAGGTTCTTCGCGACCACGGGTTCGAGTTCGAGCAGCAGGGCGGTCTGGCTCAACGAAGCGGTCATGCGCGTCTCCCTACGGTGGCGTAGCTTACGACACCGTAGGTCGCCCTCGACGTACGCGCCAGTAGCAACGACCGGGCCGAACGGCGGTTCAGCCAACTAGCGGCCGCAGATCCTCCCTGGGCGGGGTCCACTCCCCCGCCGCCGCGGCGACCTGCTCGCCGGAACGGATGTCCTTCACCTCGTCGCCCTGCGCGCCGGGGAACCACACGTACGGGATGCCGCGCCGCTCGGCGTACCGGATCTGCTTGCCGAACTTGGCCGCGCTCGGCGACACCTCGGTGGGGATGCCCCGGGACCGCAGCGCCTCGGCGACCGCGTTGCTCGCCGGCCGGTCCTCCTCGGCCGTCACCGCGACCAGCACGCAGGTCGGCACGCTGCGCGAGACCGACAGCGCGTTCGCCCCGAAGAGCAGGCCGAGCAGCCGGGTCACCCCGATGGAGATGCCCACGCCCGGGAAGCGGACGGTCCCGGAGCTGGCCAGGTTGTCGTACCGGCCACCGGAGCAGATCGAGCCGAAGCGCTCGTAACCGGCCAGCTGCGTCTCGTAGACGGTGCCGGTGTAGTAGTCCAGCCCCCGGGCGATGCGCAGGTCGGCGACGCAGAGCCCCGGCGAGTGCGCGCCGGCGGTCTCCACCACGGCGACCAGTTCGGCGACGCCCTCGTCCAGCAGCGGGTCGCTCACCCCCAGGGCGCGCACCGCGTCGGCGAAGGAGGCGTCCGGGGCGTTGATCTCGGCCAGCGCCAGACATGCCTTGGCCTGCGCCTCGCTCGCCCCGGCCGTCTCGATGAGCAACTCGGCCACCTTCACCGGGCCGATCTTGTCGAGCTTGTCGACCGCGCGCAGCGCCGCCTCCGGGTCGGTCAGCCCGACACCCCGGTAGAAGCCCTCGCAGATCTTGCGGTTGTTGACCTGGATCCGCACGGCCGGGATCGGCAGCGAGCGCAGCGCGTCACCGATCACCAGCGGCATCTCCGCCTCGTGGTGCGCCGACAGGGTGTCCCGGTCGACGATGTCGATGTCGGCCTGGAGGAACTCCCGGTAGCGCCCCTCCTGGGGGCGCTCGCCCCGCCACACCTTCTGGATCTGGTAGCGGCGGAACGGGAAGTGGAGCTTGCCCGCGTTCTCCAGCACGTACCGGGCGAACGGCACGGTGAGGTCGAAGTGCAAACCGAGCGCGTCGTCACCGGCCGGGCCGTCGGCGTCGGCCTGCAACCGGCGCAGCACGTAGACCTCCTTGGAGGTCTCCCCCTTGCGCAGCAGCTGGTCGAGGGGCTCCACCGACCGGGTCTCCAACGGCGCGAAGCCGTACAGCTCGAACGTGCGGCGGATGCGGTCGAGGACGAACTGCTCGATCATCCGCTGCCCGGTGGTCCACTCCGGGAACCCGGAGATCGGCGTGGGCTTGCTCATGGGCGTACTCCTTGGATCCCGCGCGGACCGCGCGGGGAGCTCGTGGGCCGCGGTCGGATCACAGGCCGCGGGTGGGCGCGGCCGGGCGCGCGTCGCCGCTTCCCGCCACCTCGACGAGGTACGGGTTGGTCGCGCGCTCGCGGCCGATCGTGGTGGCGGGGCCGTGGCCGGGCAGGACGATGGTGTCGTCCGCCAACGGGAGGATCTTCTCCCGGAGGCTGGCCAGCATCCGGGGCATGCTGCCACCCGGCAGGTCGGTGCGGCCGATCGAGCCGGCGAAGAGCACGTCGCCGGAGAGGCAGATCTGCTCGGCCTCCCAGGGCGAACTGGCGCCTGGCATCCGGAACAGCACCGACCCGCCGGTATGGCCCGGGGCGTGGTCGACGGTGATCTCCAACCCGGCCAGGGCCAGGGTCGCGCCGTCGGTCAGCTCCGCCACGTCGTCGGGCTCGGTGTACGGCAGCCGGCCGCCGAAGAGCTGGGCGAGATCCGCGGAGAGCCCCTTGGCCGGGTCGGCGAGCAGCTCCCGGTCGTCGGGGTGCACGTAGGCGGGGATGCCGCGCGCGCCGCAGACCGGCGCCACCGAGAAGGTGTGGTCGAGGTGGCCGTGGGTGAGCAGCACGGCGGCGGGATGCAGGCGGTGTTCGGCGAGCACGGCGTCGAGCCGGTCGAGCACCCCGATGCCCGGGTCCACCACCACACACTGCTCCCCCGGCGCGGTCGCCACCACGTAGCAGTTGGTGCCGAAGGCGTCGGCGGGAAAGCCGGCCACGAGCACGTCCGCTCCCCTTCCGTCGAGTCGTCGTCCCCACCGGGCAGCCTAGTCGCCGGCACGGCCCGGTCCCCGGCACACCTGTCCTCTTGCGTCCCGGGGGTCACAGTGACGCACTTTGATAAACCGGGGCGGGGACTCGTACACCACTTTCCCAGCAGGTACCCGTACACTCTGGCGGGCGTGTGGCGTGGCGCACCTGCCCCACGACGGCCGGGACGGCCCGAGGCGCCGGTGACGACCAGGGTAGAGGAAGGGGAGCACGGGTGGCTTCCAGCAGGGACCGGCAGCGCAAACTGGCGCGGGCCAAGCTCGACCGGCAGTTGGCCCGGCGGGCCGCCGTCGCGCGCCGGCGTCGACAGATCCAGGCCGGCGTGGGCGCCGCGCTCGTGCTGACGCTGGTCGTGCTCGGCGCGGCGTGGGG
Organism: Micromonospora sp. KC723; assembly: GCF_004348595.1. Lineage (GTDB taxonomy): Bacteria > Actinomycetota > Actinomycetes > Mycobacteriales > Micromonosporaceae > Micromonospora. The sequence continues at coordinate 70,043 of NZ_SMKD01000006.1, read as the reverse complement.
TCTGGGCGCCTTCGACCGGGAGCCGAAGCGGGACACCGCCCAGGAGACCTGCCTCTGGACGCCCCAGGACGCCACCGCGAACACCAACCTGAAGGACGTCGGCACCCCGGCCACCACCGGCCTGCCCACCTCCGGCACCCGCCCGATGACCATCACCACCAACCAGGGTGGGCCGGTCACCGCCGAGCTGGACCTCGCCGGTGCGCCCTGCGCCGCGGCCAGCATCGCCCACCTGGCCAGCCGGTCGTTCTACGACAACACCACCTGCCACGAGATCACCAGCGAGGGCGCGCTGCGCTGCGGCGACCCGGGCGGCACCGGGATGGGTGGCCCCACCTACTCCTTCTACAGCGAGAACGTCCCCGCGGAGCCCGCGGCGAGCCCGTCGGCCAGCCCGGCCCCCGACCAGGCGCCGGCGTACCCGAAGGGCACGGTGGCCATGATCGGCAACCCGCCGGGCGCCAACGGCAGCCAGTTCCTGATCTTCTTCAAGGACTTCAACCCGCCCAAGCCGGCCTACCCGGTGGTGGGGCGGATCACCGGCGGGCTCGACGTGATCGCGAAGATCGGCACCCTCCCGACCGTGGAGAATGGAGCCGGCGACAAGGTCAAGCCCAAGACCGACGTGGTGATCCAGAAGCTCACCGTCGGCGAGCCCAACCAGGCCGCCCCGGCACCGACGAGCCCGGCCTCGGGCGCCCCGTCGGCCAGCCCCAGCGCCGGCTGAACCGGACAGACCACCGTACGCGGCACCGACCGCGCAGATACGTCCAGGAGGAGTGACCGTGACGTCCACGAGAGAGCGTCAGCGCGCGGCGGCGCGGGCCAAGCTCGAGCGGGAGATGGCCGAGCGCGCGGCCCGGGCCCGCAAGCGCCGGCAGACGCAGGCGATCGTCGGGGCCGGTGCGGTCCTGCTGCTCGTGGTCGCCGGCACCGTCTGGCTGGTGACCACGCTCGGCGGTGACGACGACAAGACCGACACCGCCGCCGCGCCCGAGGGATTCTCGCAGTGCGCGTACACCGAGGTGCCCGCCGAGGGCAGGACGAAGCAGATCAAGGACGTCGGGCTGCCCCCCAGCCAGCAGGCCGACACGGGCAGCCAGACCATGACGATCGACACCAACCTCGGCCCGATCACCGCGAAGATCGACCGCGCCGCCGTACCCTGCACCGCCGGCAGCTTCACCCATCTGGCCAGCAAGGGCTTCTTCGACAACACCAAGTGTCACCGACTGGTCACCGAGGGCATCAAGGTGCTCCAGTGCGGCGACCCGAGCGCCACCGGCAAGGGCTGGCGGCAGACCGACGGCACCGGTGGCCCGAGCTACAACCTCGCCGAGGAGAACCTGCCCACCGACAAGCGTCCGCCGTACCCGGAGGGCGTGATCGCGATGGCCAACTCGGGCCAGCCCGGCAGCACGGGCAGCCAGTTCTTCATCGTCTACGGCGACTCGCCGCTCGACCCGAACTACACCGTCCTGGGCACCGTCACCGGCGGCATGGACCTGGTCAAGCAGGTCGCGGCGGCCGGCGACGACAAGGCCTTCGCCCAGCAGGCCGGCGGCGGCCACCCGAAGAAGGAGGTCGTCATCAACAAGCTGACCATGAGCGAGATCCAGAACTGATCCCGCCCGTACGACGAAGCGCCCGCCGGCCGGAGCCGGCGGGCGCTTTCTCGTCGGTGCCCGCTACCCGTCGGTGCCGGGCGACGCCTCAGGCCCCCGAGGTGACCCGGTAGGCGTCGAACACGCCGTCAACCTTGCGGACGGCCGCCAGCAGGTGGCCCAGGTGCTTCGGGTCGGCCATCTCGAAGCTGAACCGGCTCACCGCCACCCGGTCGCGGGTGGTGGTGACGGTGGCGGAGAGGATGTTCACCCGCTCGTCGGAGAGCACCCGGGTCACGTCGGCGAGCAACTTGTGCCGGTCCAGGGCCTCGACCTGGATGGCGACCAGGAAGGTCGAGGCGGAGGTGAGCTTCCAGCTCACCTCGACCACCCGCTCGCTCTGCGCCTTGAGGTCCTCGGCGTTGGCGCAGTCGTCGCGGTGCACGCTCACCCCGCCGGAGCGGGTGACGAAGCCGAAGACCGTGTCCGGCGGCACCGGGGTGCAGCAGCGGGCCAGCTTGATCCAGACGTCGCTGACGCCCCGGACCACCACACCCGGGTCGTGGCTGCTGGCCCGGCTACGCGGCGGCCGGGTGGCGACGGCCGTCTCGGCGATGTCCTCCGCCGCGCCCTCCTCGCCGCCGTAGGTGGCCATCAGCTTCTGCACCACCGACTGGGCGGAGACCTGACTGTCGCCGACCGCCGCGTACAGCGAGGCGACGTCTGCCAGGTGCAGGTCCCGGGCGATCGCCATCAGATTGTCGGAGGTGAGCATCCGCTGCAACGGCATACCCTGCTTGCGCATCGCCTTGACGATCGAGTCCTTGCCGGCCTCGATCGCCTCCTCGCGCCGCTCCTTGTTGAAGTACTGCCGGATCTTGGTACGCGCGCGGGGGCTCTTGACGAAGCCGAGCCAGTCCTGCGTGGGGCCGGCGGTGTCGGACTTCGACGTGAAGATCTCGATCACGTCGCCGTTGGACAGCGTCGACTCGAGGGGCACCAGCTTGCCGTTGACCCGCGCCCCGATGCACTTGTGCCCGACCTCGGTGTGCACCGCGTACGCGAAGTCCACCGGCGTCGACCCGGTCGGCAGCGGGATGACGTCACCCTTCGGGGTGAAGACGTACACCTCCTGGCTGGACAGGTCGAAGCGCAGCGCGTCGAGGAACTCGCTCGGGTCGGCCGCCTCCCGCTGCCAGTCCAGCAGCTGGCGCAGCCAGGTCATCTCGTCGATGTGCGCCGGCGGGCCGACGATCTGGGTGCCCTTGTGCTCCTTGTACTTCCAGTGCGCCGCGATGCCGAACTCCGCGGTGCGGTGCATGGCGTACGTGCGGATCTGCATCTCCACCGGCTTGCCGGTGGGCCCGATGACCGTCGTGTGCAACGACTGGTACATGTTGAACTTGGGCATCGCGATGTAGTCCTTGAACCGGCCCGGCACCGGCTGCCAGTTGGCGTGGATGACGCCCAACGCCGCGTAGCAGTCCCGCACCGTGTCGACCAGGATCCGCACCCCGACCAGGTCGTAGATGTCGTTGAAGTCGCGGCCCCGAACGATCATCTTCTGGTAGATCGAGTAGAGGTGCTTCGGCCGTCCGGTGGTCTCCGCCTTGATCTTGGCGGCCTTCAGGTCGGTCTGCACCTTCTGCGTCACCTGCCGCAGCAGCGCCTCGCGCTGCGGCTGGTGCTCCCCGATCAGCCGGTTGATCTCCTCGTACCGCTTCGGGAAGAGCGTGCCGAAGGCGAGATCCTCCAGCTCCCACTTGATGGTGTTCATACCGAGCCGGTGCGCCAGCGGGGCGAGGATCTCCAGCGTCTCCTTCGCCTTCTGCTCCTGCTTGGGGCGGGGCAGGAAGGTCAGGGTCCGCATGTTGTGCAGCCGGTCGGCCAGCTTGATCACCAGGACCCGGGGGTCCTTCGCCATGGCCACGACCATCTTGCGGATCGTTTCCGCCTTGGCCGCGTCGCCGAGCTTGACCTTGTCGAGCTTGGTCACGCCGTCGACCAGGAGGGTCACCTCCGGGCCGAAGTCGGCCCGCATCTGGTCGAGGGTGTACTCGGTGTCCTCGATCGTGTCGTGCAGCAGCGCCGCCACCAGCGTCGTGGTGTCCATCCCCAGGTTGGCCAGGATGGTCGCCACGGCCAGGGGGTGCGTGATGTACGGATCGCCGGACTTGCGGTACTGGCCGGAGTGCCAACGCGCCGCGGTGTCGAACGCGCGCTGCAACAGCCGGGCATCCGCCTTGGGGTGGTTCTCTCGGTGGGTGGCGATCAGCGGCTCCAGCACCTCGCTGACCTGCGAGCTCTGCCAGGGCGCGTTGAACCGGGCCAGCCGGGCCCGCACCCGGCGACCGGTGGGCGCGTTGGACAACCCGAAGCCGGCGCTGGGCGAGGGGTCACCGTCGGCCAACGGCGTGGCCGTCCCCGCACCGGCAGGAGCGGCCTCGACGGCCGCGCCGTCGCCCGTCACCCGGGCCGGCGGGTTGCTCCTCCGCTCGGTCACCGAGCCATCAGCATCGCCTGTCGGGTGCACCGTGCCCTCCACCGGAGGGACGACATCGTGGGACACCGGCCTCCTCACCGCTCGCCGGGAACGCGCCGACCGTCCGGTCGACGTTCTCTGCAACCGACCCGGGGGCCGGCCTTCTTCCGCACCGGCACCCCGGGCCGGTGCGGTCCTCGCGCCGCCGGACGGTCTCCCGTCCGCTCAGCAAAGGGCAATGCTACCCGCACGGTGGGTGCGGTGCCCCTCCGCCGGACGGACGGTGCCCGGGACGGCCCCGGACGCCACCGTCAAACGGTCAGCAGGGCATGGACCGGACGCCCCGCGAGCCGCTTGCGGCCCGCCAGGAAGCCCAACTCCAGCAGGACGGTGAAACCGGCGACCGTGCCGCCGGCCCGCTCCACCAGGTCGAGGGTGGCCTCGGCGGTGCCGCCGGTGGCCAGCACGTCGTCGACCACCAACACCCGGTGCCCGGCGGTGAAGGCGTCCTGGTGGACCTCCAGGGTGGCCTCCCCGTACTCCAGCGCGTACGAGGCCGAGTAGGCCGGCCGGGGCAGCTTGCCGGCCTTGCGCACCGGCACCACGCCCAGGCCCGTGGCGTACGCGATGGCCGCCGCGATCACGAAGCCCCGGGCCTCGATGCCCACCACGATGTCGAAGGAGTCGCGCCCGTGGTGCGCGACGATCCCGTCGGTCACGGCGCGGAACGCGTCACCGTCGGCGAAGAGCGGCATCAGGTCCTTGAACATCACGCCCGGCTTGGGGAAGTCCGGCACGTCCAGCACCCGGCTGGCCACCAACCGGGCGATCTCCGGCCCGCTGTCTCCCCGCGCCCCGGCGCTGTGGGTCTGCGTCACGCTGCTCCCTCTCGTACGACGACGGCGTCCTTCCTGCCGCTGGCACAGCATGAAGGACGCCGTCGGGTCGTCAGCTACCGGGTCGGCCGATCAGCGACGCCTGCCGCCACCCGGCCGGTTGCCCCCGCCGGCCCGCCCGCCACGGGCGGCGTTCTGCCGCTTGCCCGCCGGGCGGGCGCCCACCTTGGGCGCGCTGCCGGCCAGCGCCGCCGCCTCCGCGTCGATCGCGTCGGCGTGACCCTCGGCCGGCCGTGGCGCGCCCTTCGGGGTGATCTCGCCCCGGGCGATCGCGCCCCGCCGGGACAGCACCCGCTTGTTGTGGGCGGCGATTCTCGGCTCCTGGTTCTTCAGCCAGACCAGCAACGGGGTGGCGAGCAGGATCGAGGTCAGGAACGCCACCGCCATACCGACGAAGAGCACCAGACCCAGGTCCTTCAGGGTGCCCGCGCCGAGCAGGCCGGCGCCGATGAACAGCAGGCCACCGACCGGGAGCAGGGCGACCACGGAGGTGTTGAGCGACCGCATCAGCGACTGGTTCAACGCCAGGTTGGCCGCCTCGCCGTACGTCTGGTTGTTGTTGGCGGTGATGCCCCGGACGTTCTCCTGCACCTTGTCGAAGACCACCACCACGTCGTAGAGCGCGAAGCCCAGGATGGTGAGGAAGCCGATGATCGTCGACGGGGTGACCTCGAAACCGACCAGCGAGTAGATGCCGGCGGTGAGGATCAGGTTCATGAACAGCGAGACGATCGCGGCGACCGCCATCCGCCACTCGAAGCGGATGATCAGGTAGACCGCCACGACGAGCACGAAGATGACCAGACCGAGCAACGCCCGGGAGGTCACCTGCTCACCCCAGGCCTTGCTGACCTGGTTGCCACTGATCTGGTCGGCGCTGATCCCGAACTCCCGGGCGATCTCCTCCCTGACCTGGGTCGCCTGGTCCGAGCTGAGCTGTGAGGTCCGCAGTTCGTAGTACTCGCCGCTGGTGCTGCCGACCTGCTGCGCGGTGACCACTTCGGCGCCGCCGCCCTTGGCCGCCAGCGCCTCCTCGACCTTCGCCTCGGCGTGGTCCAGCGTGCCGACGCTCGCCGGCACCTGGAACGAGTTGCCGCCGGCGAACTCGATGCCCAGGCTGAACTTGAGCGTCGCGAAGCTGAGGATCGAGATCAGGACCAGCACGCCGGCCAGAGCGAACCAGAGCTTGCGGCGACCGACGATGTCCAGCCCGGCGTCACCGCGGTAGAGCCGGCTCGCGAGACCACCTTCACCAGCCATCTCAGGCCTCCTTGACACGCGGGTTGCGGGGGTTGGCCTGCTCGGTCCGGGCCGGCAGGGCCCGACCGAGACCGCTGACCCGTGGGGAGAGGAACGCCCGGGTCCGGGCGAACATCGTCATGATCGGATGCCGGAAGAGGAAGACCACGACCAGGTCGAGCACCGTGGCCAGACCGAGGGCGAAGGCGAAGCCCTTCACCGTGCCGACCGAGACGACGTAGAGCACCACCGCCGACATCAGGGTGATCGCGTTCGCCGAGATGATCGTCCGGCGGGCCCGGATCCAGGCACGTGGCACCGCGCTGCGCGGGCTTCGCCCCTCCCGGATCTCGTCCTTGAGCCGCTCGAAGTAGATGACGAACGAGTCCGCCGCCACACCGAGCGAGACGATCATGCCGGCGATGCCGGCGAGGGTGAGGGTGAAACCGATCTGCCGGCCGAGGACCACCAGCGCGCCGAAGACCAGCAGCGCCGACAGCACCAGGCTCAGGAAGATCACCGAGCCGAGCAGCCGGTAGTAGAAGAACGAGTAGACGATGACCAGCAGCATGCCGATGCCGGCGGCCAGCAGACCCGCCCGCAGGTGGCTGTCGCCCAGCGTGGCGGTGACGTTCTGCTGCTCCTGCGGCTCGAACGTCACCGGCAGCGCGCCGTAGCGCAGGTTACCGGCCAGCGCGTTGGCGTCCTTCTGGTTGAAGTTGCCGGTGATCTGCGAGTCGCCGGTCAGCACACCCTGGATCTCCGGCGAGGAGACGATCTTGTTGTCCAGTACGACCGCCACCCGGCACTTGCCGTCCTGCCCGAGCGCGGACGCGTCGCAGGCGTTACCGGTGTTGTTGAACGCCTCCCGGGTCAGCTCGGTCCACTTGCTCTGGCCGTCCCCGGTGAACTTGAGGCTGACCACCCACTGGCTGGTCTGGTCGAGCGCGGCGTCGGCGTCGGAGACGTCGGTGCCGAGCACCTTCGCCACGTCGAGCAGGTTCTTGACCGCGCCGCCCTCGCAGGCGACCGCCCGCTGCTTCTCGTCCTTGACCGAGCCGGCGGGACGCGCGTCCAGCTGGGCGCAGGTGATCGTCGGAACGTTGAACTGCATCTCCGGCGTCAGCACCGCCACCTCCTGCGGGGAGAGCGCGCCGAACGGCTTGAGCTTCCCCGCCAGGGAGGGATCGGCGGTGAGGTCGGCCGGGGCCTGCAGGCCGCTCGCCGCGGCCCAGGCGGCGGCGCCGACCTTCTTCTCGACCGCCGCGCGCTGCTCCTGGATGCTCTGCGACACCGGGGCGGCGCTGGCGCTCGGCGAGGCCGCCGGCACGCTCGGCGAGGCCGAGGCGGACGGGCTGGCACTGGGGGTCGTCGCGGGCGCGCCACCACCCTGGCCGCCGGCGCTCGGCGAGGCGGTCGCCTTCGCCGGGGCGCTGGCCGACGGCTGCGGCGACGCGCTGCCCGAGGGCTGCGGCGAGCCGCTGGCCGACGGCGACGGGGCCGGGCTGGCCACCGCGCCACTGCCGTCGGTGATCTTGAGCACCTTACGGAAGCGCAGCTCGGCCGCGGTGCCGACGCCGGTCATGTCGCGGTTCTCGCCAGGCAGGGAGATGACGATGTTGCGGTTGCCCTCGGTGACCACCTCGGCCTCGGCCACGCCGTAGGCGTTGACCCGGCTCTCGATGATCTGCCGGGCCTCTTCGAGGTTCTCCGCCGTCGGCGGCTTGCCGTCGAGGGTGTTGGTGGCCTCCAGGGTGAGCCGGGTGCCGCCGACCAGGTCCAGACCGAGCCGGGGCTCCAGCCGGTCCTTCCAGCCGCCGCTCGCCCCGCCCGAGAAGAACACCAAAAGATAGAGGACGACGAAGATGAGCCCGAGTACGGCGAGTTGCCGCCCGGGGCGCATCTGTCCCTGAGGTGGTGCCACGGCTGTCCTGTCTCCCTGTAACGGTCGCGCCGCCGGTGCGGCGGCGATGTCGGACCGGGGGGCCCGGCCGACGTGCTCCACGGAGCCGGTGCCGACGGTCGGCGGGACCACCCGCCGCCGCCGTGGAGGCGTCGTACGGGCGGGCTCGCCGCTCCGGCGTCGGACGCCGGCTCACCTGTCCAGTTGTCCTGTCACCCCGCCCGGCCGTGGGAGGCGGGCGGGGTGGCGTTCACTCCTTGACGGCGTCCGCGTCCCCGGCGACCGGCTCGCTCGTCGACTCGGTGCTCTCGGCCCTGGTGACCACCCGGGCGATGGCCGGCCTGGCGTAGCGGGTCTGCACGCCGGGAGCCACCTCGAGCAGCACGGTGTCGTCATCCACGCCGGTGACCGTGCCGTAGAGCCCACCGATGGTGACCACCTCGTCCCCGGCGGCGAGCCCCTTCTGCATGGCCTCGGCCTCGCGGCGGCGCTTCTGCTGCGGCCGGATCATCATGAAGTACATGACCCCGAACAGCAGGGCGATCATGATGATCGGCGTCAGACCACCGGCGCCTCCGCCGGACTGTGCTGCGTAAAGCACGGTGTGCGACCTTCCCATTGGCCTCCGTCCGTCACCGAGGCGCCGGAGCGGAGGCGGATTCTCACATCCTGTACAGACCGCGGCGAGTCTAATCCCTGCGCCTGAGAACGCCGAATGCGGTGCAGATCACGTTCGGATCACGGCTGTTCGGGCGCGGCGGAGAACAGATCGGGCACGGCCGGGGCATCGGTGGCAAATGTACCATTTGGCGGCGTACGGCCCAGGTGTCGCCAGGCCGCCTCGGTGGCCACCCGACCCCGGGGTGTCCTGGCCAGCAGGCCGGCCCGCACCAGGAAGGGCTCACAGACCTCCTCCACGGTGTCGGACTGCTCCCCCACCGCCACCGCCAGCGTGGAGAGCCCCACCGGGCCACCCCGGAACGAGTCGACCAGCGCGGTCAGCACCGCCCGGTCCAGCCGGTCCAGGCCGAGCGCGTCGACGTCGTACACGGTGAGGGCGGCCCGCGCGGTCTCCAGGGTGACCACCCCGTCGGCCCGGACCTCGGCGAAGTCCCGGACCCGGCGCAGCAGCCGGTTGGCGATCCGGGGCGTGCCCCGGGACCGGCCGGCGATCTCGGCGGCGCCGTCGTCGGTGATCGGCACGCCGAGGATCCGCGCCGAGCGGTGCAGCAACGTCTCCAGATCGGCCGGGGAGTAGAAGTCCAGGTGCGCCACGAAGCCGAACCGGTCCCGCATCGGGCCGGTGAGCAGGCCCGACCGGGTGGTGGCGCCGACCAGGGTGAACGGCTCGACGTCCAGCGGGATGGCGGTGGCACCCGGCCCCTTGCCCACCACCACGTCGACCCGGAAGTCCTCCATCGCGCTGTAGAGCAACTCCTCCGCCGGCTTGGCGATCCGGTGGATCTCGTCGATGAAGAGCACGTCACCCTCGGCGAGGCTGGTCAGGATGGCCGCCAGGTCGCCGGAGCGCTCGATCGCCGGGCCGCTGGTCACCCGGATGGCCGAGCCCAGCTCGGCGGCGACGATGTTGGCCAGGCTGGTCTTGCCCAGGCCGGGCGGCCCGGACAGCAGGATGTGGTCCGGCGGCGACCCGCGACGCATCGCACCCTTGAGCAGCAGGTCGAGCTGGTCACGAACCCGGTCCTGGGCGATGAACTCGTCCAGCCGCTTCGGTCGGACGCTGGCCTCCGCGTCCAGCTCGGCGTCGCTGACGTACGCCGAGACCAGGCCGTCGCCCGTCATCGGGTCCGGCCCAGCAGCCGGATGGCCTGCTTGAGCAGGACCGGCACGGGCGGGGTCTGCCCGTCCACGGTCTCGGCCACCGCCGCGACCGCCTGGTCGGCCTGGGCGGCCGTCCAGCCCAACCCGACCAGCGCCTGGCGGACCTGCTCGGGCCAGGCGCCGCCGGTGACCCCGGCCGCGCCGTCGGCGCCGACCGCCACCGGGCCGATCCGGTCCCGCAGCTCCAGCACCAGGCGCTCGGCGCCCTTCTTGCCGATGCCGGGGACCCGGGTCAACGCCGCGGTGTCGGCGTTGGCGATGGCCTTGCGGACCGCGTCCGGGGTGTGCACGGCGAGCACCGCCTGGGCCAGCCGGGGGCCGACCCCACTGGCGGTCTGGAGCAACTCGAAGAGCTGCTTGGCGTCGTCGTCGGCGAAGCCGTAGAGGGTGAGCGAGTCCTCCCGGACGACCAGGCTGGTGGCGAGCCGGGCCGGCTGGCCGACCCGCAGCTCGGCGAGGGTGCCGGGGGCGCACTGCACCGCCAGGCCCACCCCGCCGACCTCCACCACCGCGTGGTCCGGACCGGTCGCGGTCACCGTGCCGCGCACGCTGGCGATCATCGCGCTCCTCCTCGTCGTACCCGGTCGGCGGCCTCGGCCAGCTTCGAGCGGGTGCCGCCGCGCCACACGTGGCAGATGGCCAGCGCCAGGGCGTCGGCCGCGTCGGCGGGTCTCGGCGGCTCGGGCAGCCGCAGCAGCCGGGTCACCATCGCGGTCATCTGCTTCTTGTCGGCCTGACCGGAACCGGTCACCGCCGCCTTGACCTCGCTGGGGGTGTACGTCTGCACCGGCAGGCCGGCGCGCGCGCCGGCGAGCACCGCGACGCCGCTGGCCTGGGCGGTGCCCATCACCGTGCGGACGTTGTGCTGGCTGAAGACCCGCTCGACGGCTACCGCGTCCGGCCGGTGCTCGGCGACCAGGTCGGTCAGCGAGCGGTCCAGGTGCAGCAGGCGCAGCGACAGGTCGTCGTCGGGGTCCGTGTAGATGACGTAGTACGCGACCAGGGCGCAGGGCCGACCCGGCACGCCCTCGACCACGCCGACACCGCACCGGGTCAGCCCCGGGTCGACACCCAGCACGCGCACGCCGCCTCCTCCCCCAGCCCCGGCAGTACGTGTGTTCGACACCCTACTGGTGCCCGCCGACGGCCGCCGGACCGGACACGCCGCCCGGCCGGGAGCCGGGCGGTCAGCGGGGGCGCATCCCCTCCAGTACCCCGTCGACGATCCGCTCGGGCAGGATCCGCTCGTCCAGTTCCGGGTGCCAGCGCAGCATCCGCTGCATCAGCATCGGCCCGGTGAGCAGCGCCATCGCCACCTCGACGTCGAGGTCGGCCCGCAGTTCGCCGGTGCCGATCCCACGGCGCAGCACCTCACGCATCAGCTGCCGCCGCGGCTCGATGATGTTCTGGTAGAGCAGGTAGTGGTCGGGACTGCGGTTCACCTCCGGCACCAGGCAGGGCATGATCCGCGCGGCGCGGGGGTCGATGTGACGCCCGACCGCGCCGACGAGCAGCACCAGGTCATCCCGGACGGAGTAGCCGGCCGGCTGCGGCACGACGCCCTTGAGCCGGCGCAGCGCGTCCAGCAGCAGCGCCTCCTTGCCCGGCCAGCGCCGGTAGATGGTGGCCTTGCCGACCCCGGCACGGGCGGCGATCGCCTCGATGGAGAGCGTCTCGATGGTGCTGCCCTCGGCGAGCAGGTCGAGGGTGGCCTCGATGATGGCCTCGTCCGCGGTGGAAGTCATGTCGGCTATTGTCCCGAACCTAGGCGGTCGCGGCCAGTTCCCGTTCGCCCACCGGCGCGCCGGCCGGCCCGGTCACCCGGCCGGGCATCCAGCGCAGCACGACGAGGATGCCCAGGGCCGCCACCACCGAGGCGAGCCCCGCCACCCAGTGCATGGCCGACACGTACGACGCGTTGGCCGCGGCGATGACCGCCGGCGCGGCCGGCCCGAGCTGGGCCGCCGCCGCGTACGCGCCGGAGACGGACTCGGTGGCGGCGTCGCGGGCCGCCGGCGGCAGCGCGTGGACCGCGCCGGCGATGTCCGCGCGGTAGAGCGCGGAGAGCAGCGAGCCGAGCATGGCCACGCCGAGCGCGCCGGCGACCTGCCGGACGGTGTTGCTGACGGCGGAGCCGACACCGGCCTTCTCCCGGGGCAGCGCCGACATGATGGACTCGGTGGCCGGCGGCATGATGTTGGCCATCCCGGTGCCCTGGAGGAAGAAGAACACCAGCACCACCCAGATCGGCGTGGTCTCTCCGACGAAGGCGAAGCCGCCCAGCGCGACCGCGGTCAACGCCAGGCCCACCACGGCGACCGCCCGACCACCGTAGCGGCGGACCATGGCCGCGCTGCTCGGCGCGAAGACCAGTTGGGCGCCGGCGAAGGGCAGAAGGAGCAGGCCGGTCTCCAGCGGACTGTAGCCACGGACCAGTTGCAGGTAGAACGAGCTGAAGAAGAAGAGGCCCATCGCCGCGAAGAAGACCAGGCCGACGATCACCACCGGGGCGGCGAAGCGCGGCACCCGGAACAGCCGGACGTCCAGTGACGGGTGGTCGCTGCGCCGCTCGTGCGCGATGAACACGGCCAGCACCGCCAGCCCGCCGACGATCGAGAGCCACACCAGCGGGCGACCGAAGCCGTGCTCGCCGCCGTCGATGATGCCGTAGGTCAGGGCGACCAGACCCACCACCGAGAGCAGCACGCCGAGCAGGTCCACCCGGCCGGGCTGCGGGTCGCGCGACTCGGGCACCAGCAGCGCCACCAGGACGACACCGAGCACCACCACCGGCACGTTGATCAGGAAGACCGAGCCCCACCAGTAGCGTTCGAGCAGCGCGCCGCCGAGGATCGGGCCGATCGCCACCGCGAGGCCCACCGCGCCGGCCCAGACGCCGATCGCCCGGCCCCGCTCCCGGGGGTCGAAGACGTTGGAGATGATCGACAGGGTCACCGGCATGATCGCCGCGCCGCCCACGCCCATGAGCGCGCGCGCCGCGATCAGCTGGCCGGGGGTCTGCGCGTACGCCGACAGCAGCGACGCCAGCCCGAAGAGCACCAGCCCGATCATCAGGAAGCGGCGCCGTCCGGCGCGGTCGCCGAGCACCCCGCAGGTGAAGAGCAGACCGGCGAAGACCAGCGTGTACGAGTTGATCGCCCACTCCAGCTCGCCCTGGCTGGCGCCGAGTCCGTGCACCGGGTCGGCCAGGGTGCGCAGCGCGACGTTGAGGATGGTGTTGTCGAGCACGACGACGAGCAGGCTGACCACCAGCACGCCGAGGATCGCCCAGCGCCTGGGATGTCCGGTGTTCTCGTGCGGTTCCATGTGCGGTTCTCCCCCCGGTCACCCGCGATCGCGAAATACGATACGAGCGAGACTCGTAATAGGCCTTCAGCAGCCTAGGGTGCCAACCTTTCGATACGGAACCGTTTCGTATCGTATGTGACAGGTGTCACCACCGGAATCGATCGACCGCCGGCCACCTCATCGTCGACCAATCGGGCACGAGGGGCATCTCCCGGCGTGCGCGACGCGTGTGCGCACCCGGCTGTCCGGTGTGCGCCCGTTGGGTGTCGCGTCCGGTGAGCGCGGGCCGGCGGGCCGGGGAATCCGGCTCGACCCGGGGTTGTTACACCCTCCGTACGACCGCAGCAGCAGCCCGCTACCCCGACGGCGTCGCCACGGGCGGAATGACGACGGGCGGCCGGTCGTTACACCGGGTCCCGGCGCCACGGAGCCGACCGCGCGCCCCCGGCGCGCAGGTGCCTCCTTCGAGCCCGTCGGCTCGTGAAGCCTGCCGGATCCCCCTTGATCTTTCTTGAGCGCCTCTTCGAGGTGCCCGCGACTGGTTCCACCCCCATGGACCGGCCGTGTCGACCCCCGTGAAGGAGCCTTCGTGATGAACACGATCATGCGTAAGACCGTTCTCGGCATCGCCGGTCTGGCGTTCGCCGGCGGCCTGGCCGCCGGCCCGATGAACCACGGCACCACCGTCGAGACCGCCGACAGCAACCCCATCGCCTTCGTGCAGGCCGACAAGCCGGCCGTGGACACCGCCAAGCTGATCCCGCACGGTGCGCAGGGCAAGCAGTCGCGCATCGACCTCTCCGACGAGCAGGTCGCCAACGCCAAGGCGATCATCGCCGCGACCAAGAAGTCCGGCATGGACGAACGCGCCGCCGTGGTCGCGATCGCGACCTCGTTGCAGGAGTCGAAACTGGAGAACCTGGGCCACCTCGGTGACCGCAACGACCACGACTCGCAGGGCCTGTTCCAGCAACGCCCCTCCTCGGGCTGGGGCACCGTGGACCAGATCACCGACCCCGAGTACTCGACCACGGCGTTCCTCAAGGGCCTCAAGCAGGTCGACGGCTGGCAGGACATGCCGCTGACCCGGGCCGCCCAGACCGTCCAGGTCTCGGCCTACCCCGACCACTACGCCCAGTGGGAACAGCAGGCCGCCGACCTCGTCGCGCAGCACTGGAACAGCTGACCCACCGAACAACCGCTGGCCGGCACCCCACCAGGGGCGCCGGCCAGCGCCGTTCTCACCGGATCGGGCACGGCGGCCCCGCCGGTGCCGAACGGGGCCGCGCTCAGCTCGTCAACGCGTCCAGCGCCAGCTCGACGTCCGCCTCGGTGGTGTAGAGGTGGAACGAGGCGCGCACCCGACCGGCGCGCACCGCCGCGCGGACCCCGGCCCGCGCCAGTTTCTCCTGCGCCCCCGGCACCTCCACCGTGACGATGGCGCTGTCCCCGGGCGGCTGGCCCAGCCCGGCGAGGAAGCGGTTGGCCAGCGCCACGTCGTACGCCCGGATCGCCGACGGGCCGATCTCGGCGACCAGTTCCAGGGCGGGCGCGGTGCCGACCCAGCTGAACCAGGCCGGGGAGATGTCGAACCGGCGAGCGTCGTCGGCCAGCCGCAACGGCGGGCCGTAGTAGGAGGTGTGCGGGTCCGCGCCCGCGTACCAGCCGGCGGCGTCCGGGCGCATCCGCTCCCGCAGCGCCGGAGCCAGGTAGGCCAGCGCCGAACCGCGCGGCGCCATCAGCCACTTGTACGCCCCGACCGCGACCGCGTCGACCAGGCTGCCGTCGAAGGGCAGCCAGCCGCAGGCCTGGGTGGCGTCGACCACCACCAGCGCGTCGTGCGCGCGGGCGGCGGCGACGATCTTGTCGTACTCGGCGACCGTGCCGTCGGCGGACTGCACCAGGCTGAACGCGACCAGGTCGGTGCCGGTGTCGATCGCGTCGACCAGCCCGGCCAGCGGCACGGTACGCACCCGCACCCCGCGCGCCTCCTGCACCAGCCACGGGAACAGGTTCGAGGTGAACTCGATTTCCGGGACCACCACGGTCGCCCCGGCCGGCAGGGCCGCGGCGACCGGCGCGAGCAGCTGCGACACGGTGCTGCCGACCGTGACGTCCGCCGCCGGCACACCGACCAGGCCGGCGAAGGCCGCCCGGGACCGTTCGGTCGCCTCCCCCCACACCTCCCAGGAGGTGCGCCCCACCCGCCAGTCGGCGAGGGCGTCCTGCACCGCCGTCCAGACCGGCTCGGGCGGCAGCCCGTAGCTGGCGGTGTTGAGCCAGCCGGGCTCCGGCTGCCAGAGTTTCCGCGTGTCGTCCAGTTCCATGTCAGCGACGCTATCCGGGGCGCGGACCGCCTCGAACGGCCAATCCGGGCCCCGTGGCCCACCGCTCCGCCCGGCGGCCGGGACGGGTCAGCTGACGTTGGCCGGGCCGAGGACGCTCTTGAGGTCACCCATCAGCGCGGTGGTCGGCGCCACCCGGAACGGGCCGAGCCGCAGGGTGGTGGTCTTGCCGCCGTTGAGCAGCTTGACGTGCACCTCGGTGTCGCCCGGGTGCAGCACCAGGGTCTCCTTGAGCTTCTCCACCAGCGGTGGTGTGCAGCGGTGCACCGGGATGGTGAGGGTCACCGGCTTGTTCGCCGGGTTGCTGCTGACGTCCGGCATGGACATGTCCATCGCCATGATCCGTGGGGTGTCGTCGCGGCGGTCCACCCGCCCCTTGACCACCACGATCGCGTCCTCGGCGATGTACTGCCCGATCACCTCGTAGGTGTTGGGGAAGAACAGCGTCTCGACCCCACCGGCCAGATCCTCCAGCGTCGCCGAGGCCCAGGCCCGGCCCTGCTTGGTGACCCGGCGCTGCACCCCGGAGAGGATGCCGGCCAGGGTGACCACCGCCCCGTCCGGGATGGTGCCCTCCTCGGACAGGGCGGCGATGGTGCAGTCCGCCGCCGCGCCGAGCACGTGTTCCAGGCCGAAGAGCGGATGGTCGGAGACGTACAGGCCGAGCATCTCGCGCTCGAAGGCGAGCTTGTCCCGCTTGTCCCACTCGCTCTCGCCGATGGTGGGCATGACGGTGGTGCTGCCCCCGGTGTCGGCGTCGCCGAAGCCGGCGCCGAAGAGGTCGTACTGGCCGACGGCCTCCTTGCGTTTGACGTCGGCGAAGGCGTCGATGGCGTCGGCGTGCACGGCGAGCAGGCCCTTGCGGGTGTGGCCCAGCGAGTCGTAGGCGCCCGCCTTGATCAGGGATTCGATGGTCTTCTTGTTGCAGACCACCGCGTCGACCTTGGACAGGAAGTCGTAGAAGTCGGCGTACTCGCCCTTCTCCTCCCGACACCGCATGATCGCCGCCACCACGTTCGCGCCGACGTTGCGCACCGCCGCCAGACCGAACCGGATGTCCCGCCCGACCGGGGTGAACGGGCCGGCCGAGGTGTTGACGTCCGGCGGCAGGACCTGGATGCGCATCCGGCGGCACTCCGACAGGTAGAGCGCCATCTTGTCCTTGTCGTCACCGACCGAGGTGAGCAGCGCCGCCATGTACTCGGCCGGGTAGTGCGCCTTCAGGTAGGCAGTCCAGTACGACACGAGGCCGTACGCGGCGGAGTGCGCCTTGTTGAAGGCGTACCCGGCGAACGGCACCAGGACGTCCCACACCGCCTGGATCGCCTCGTCGGAGTAGCCACGCTCGCGGCAGCCGTCCCGGAACGGGATGAACTCCTTGTCGAGGATCTCCTTCTTCTTCTTGCCCATCGCCCGGCGCAGCAGGTCGGCCTGACCGAGGGTGTAGCCGGCGAGGATCTGGGCGGCCCGCTGCACCTGCTCCTGGTAGACGATCAGGCCGTGGGTGGGGGCGAGGATCTCCCGCAGCGGCTCCTCCAGCTCGGGGTGGATCGGGGTGATCTCCTGGAGGCCGTTCTTGCGCAGCGCGTAGTTGGTGTGCGAGTCCACGCCCATCGGGCCGGGCCGGTACAACGCCAGGACGGCGGAGATGTCCTCGAAGTTGTCCGGTTTCATCAGCCGCAGCAGCGAGCGCATCGGCCCGCCGTCGAGCTGGAACACGCCGAGGGTGTCGCCCCGGGCGAGCAACTCGTAGGCCGCCTTGTCGTCCAGCGGCAGGCCCAGCAGGTCCAGCTCCTTGCCGTGGTTGAGCCGGATGTTCTTGACCGCGTCGTCGATGATCGTCAGGTTGCGCAGGCCGAGGAAGTCCATCTTCAACAGCCCGAGCGACTCGCACGTCGGGTAGTCGAACTGGGTGATGATGACCCCGTCGGAGTCCCGGCGCATCAGCGGGATGTGCTCGATGATCGGCTCGGCGGACATGATGACGCCGGCGGCGTGCACGCCGGTCTGCCGGATCAGCCCCTCGATGCCCTTCGCGGTGTCGATCACCTTCTTGACGTCCGGGTCGGACTCGTACAGGCCACGGATCTCGCCGGCCTCGGCGTAGCGCGGGTGCTTCGGGTCGAAGATGCCCGACAGCGGGATGTCCTTGCCCATCACCGCCGGCGGCATCGCCTTGGTGATCCGGTCGCCCACCGCGTACGGGAAGCCGAGCACCCGGGCCGAGTCCTTGATGGCGGCCTTCGCCTTGATCGTGCCGAAGGTCGCGATCTGGGCGACCTTGTCCTCACCCCACTTGTCGGTGACGTACTTGATCACCTCACCGCGCCGGCGCTCGTCGAAGTCGATGTCGACATCCGGCATCGATACCCGCTCGGGGTTGAGGAACCGCTCGAAGATCAGCCCGTGCGGGATCGGGTCCAGGTCGGTGATGCCCAGCGCGTACGCGACCAGCGAGCCGGCCGCCGAACCACGCCCCGGCCCCACCGCGATGCCCTGGCTCTTCGCCCACTGGATGAAGTCGGCGACCACGAGGAAGTACGACGGGAAACCCATCTGGACGATGACGCCCAGCTCGTACTCGGCCTGGACGACGTGCCCCTCCGGAATGCCGTTCGGGAAGCGGCGGGCCAGCCCCTTGAAGGTCTCCTTGCGGAACCAGGACTCCTCGGTCTCCCCCTCCGGCACGGGGAACCGGGGCATCAGGTTGTGGAACTCGAACATCCCGGCCGGATCGACCTTCTCGGCCACCAGCAGGGTGTTGCGGCAGCCCCGCTGCCACAGCTCCGAGGAGTCGACCGCGCGCATCTGCTCGGCGCTCTTGACGAAGTAGCCGCCGCCCTCGAAGCGGAACCGGTTCGGGTCGGCGATGTTGCTGCCGGTCTGCACGCAGAGCAGCACGTCGTGCGCCTCGGCCTGCGCCTCGTGGGTGTAGTGCGAGTCGTTGGTGACCACCGGCGGGATGTCGAGCTTGCGGGCGATCTCGGTGAGCCCGTCGCGGACCCGGCGCTCGATCTCCAGGCCGTGGTCCATGATCTCCAGGAAGTAGTTCTCCCTGCCGAAGATGTCCTGGTACGCGGCGGCCACCTTGAGCGCCTCGTCGAACTGGCCCAGCCGCAGCCGGGTCTGCACCGCCCCCGAGGGACAGCCGGTGGTGGCCATGATGCCCTCGGCGTGCTCGGCGATCAGCTCCATGTCCATCCGGGGCCACTTGACGTAGTGGCCCTCCATCGAGGCGCGCGAGTTGAGGGTGAACAGGTTGTGCAGGCCCGTCTTGTTCGCCGCCCACATGGTCATGTGGGTGATCGCGCCGTTGCCGGAGACGTCGTCGCTCTTCTGTTCCGGCCGGCCCCACTTCACCCGCTGCTTGTGGAACCGCGACTCCGGCGCCACGTACGCCTCGACGCCGAGGATGGGTTTGACCCCGGCGGACATCGCCTGGTTGTAGAAGTCGTTCGCGCCGTGCATGTTGCCGTGGTCGGTGATCGCCACCGCCGGCATGCCGAGCCGGTTGGCCTCGGCGAAGAGGTCCTTGAGCCGGGCGGCCCCGTCGAGCATCGAGTACTCCGTGTGCACGTGCAGATGCGCGAACGAATCGCCCATGCGGAAGCGCCCCCCGGGGATCGGATCGTGGGTGGTCGAGGTCGGTCGGCCTACCCTATCCCCGGCCCGACGGGCGTCTCCAGCAGCCGCGCGGGGCGAGCCGCGGCCGGTGGTGCGGATCTCTCACGGTCGGTGTGGATCTTCCTGGTCGGCGGCCCGGCCGGCCGCCGCGAGTCGGCTGCCGGACTCGGATCCGCCCACCGTGGCGGTGTCGTCGTAGCCTGGACACCACCGCGGCATCGGCGAACACGGGACGGCGCAATGGCCCTGGGGTACGGCATCGACGACCTGGCCGGGGCGGCGGCGCGCGGCGAGCCGGGGGCGCTGGACGCGCTGCTGGTCGCAGTACGCCCGGAGGTGCTGCGGCTGTGCGGCCGGCTGCTGCCCAACCGGGAGGACGCCGAGGAGGCCTGCCAGGACGCGCTCCTCGCGCTGGCCCGGGGCATCACCCGGTTCGAGGGCCGGTCGTCGTTCCACACCTGGCTGTACCGGTTGACGGCCAACCGGGCCCGGTCGACGTACCGGGTGCTGCGCCGGCGGTGGCAGGTGGAGGCCGGCGGAGTGCCGCTGCCGGAACCGGCCGACCCCCGGCGGACCAGTGTGGTCGCCGGCACCCGGTTGGACCTGCTCGACGCGCTCGACGGCGTCCGTCCCGAGCTGGCCGAGGTGGTGGTCCTGCGCGACGTGCTCGGGCTGAGCTACCGGGAGATCGCCGACCTGCTCGACCTGCCCGAGGGCACCGTGAAGTCACGCATCCACGAGGCCCGCCGGCAGGTCCGGCACCGGTTGGCCGGCGACTGATCCGGCGTCCGGTTCGTCGGGCCGGCGGCCGACGGCCGACGCAGTGGGTGCGACCCCGCGACGGGCCGGGCCCACGCGAGAACGGTCGGCAACCCGACGAACCGCCACGGCCGACGCGGGGACCAACAGGGCAAGGGACACCCCACCGTCGAAGAGGAGACTCCCGTGCACCGTCTGCCGTACGTCATCGTCGCGGCCGTGCTGGCCCTCGCCGGGCCCGCTCCGGCCGCCGCCCGGATGGCATCGCCCGGCCATCCCCTGCCCGACCGCCCGGTCACGGCCACCGCCGCGCAGCCCGGCGGCGCCGACCCGACCGGCGGGGCCCGCCCCGACACCACCCGGGCCGTGGGTCACCCGGGGCCGGCCGCCGGCCGGGGGGCCGACGAGGTCGACCTGATGAGCGTCTGGGGCGCCGGCCCGTTCCGGATGGGCGCGCGCCTGGACCGCCTGTCGGCCGCCGGCCTGATCGACTGGACGGCGTCCGACTGCGCCGGCGTGGTCCGGGCCGGGGTCACCGGCGCCTGGGCGGGGGTCGTCCTGCTGGCCTTCCGGAACGGACGGCTGGTGGAGATCGGCACGGCCACCGCCCCGCCCCGCTCGCCCGCTGGCGCCGCCGTCGGGATGAGCTTCACGCGCCTGGAGGAGATCTACGGCCCCCGGGGTGCGCTCATCCACAACGACGCCGGGACCGCCAGCGCCTACCTGGTACGGGTGGGTTCCCGGGTGGAGCTGTTCACCGGCCACCCGATCCGTCCCGGAGTCGGCTACTTCCAGGTGGGGCCGGCGTCCTTCGTCGAGCGTGGCTTCCGGCGGGGTGACGCCTGCTGAGGAGGCGGTACGGGCGTCCGGAGCGATCCGGACGCCCGGCCCGTCACACTCGTCCCGATGCGCGGATAGCGCCACACAATGATGTCCCGCACTCCATTACTGTGTGCCGCACAGTATGGTGTGACACATGGTGAGTGACGACCTGCTCCGGACACACCTCCAGGAGCTACGACGGGGCACGGTGGTGGTGGCGAGCCTGATCGCCCTGCGCCGCCCCGACTACGGCTACGCGCTACTGCAACGTCTGACGGCGCACGGCTTCCCGGTCGACGCCAACACGCTCTACCCGCTGCTGCGCCGCCTGGAGGAGCAGGGGTTGCTGGCCAGCGCGTGGAACACCGAGGAGAGCCGGCCCCGCAAGTTCTACCGCACCAGCGACGACGGGGAGACGGTGCTGGGCCGCCTCCTCGACGACCTCGCCGCCGTGCAGACCTCCGTCACCGGGCTGATCGAAGGAGTGGAGCGATGACCTCCCTGACCGACCGTTACCTCGCCGCGACCCTGCGGACCGTGCCCGCGCCGCGCCGCGCCGAGATCGCCGACGAACTGCGCGCCTCGATCGCGGACATGATCGAGGGCCGGACCGCCGCCGGGCAGGACACCGCCGCCGCCGAGCGGGAGGTGCTCACCGAACTGGGCCACCCGGACCGGCTCGCCGCCGGGTACGCCGACCGCCCGCTCCAGCTCATCGGCCCGACGTACTACCTGGTCTGGGCGAGCCTGCTGCGGCGGCTGCTCACCGTCATCCCGGCCCTCGTGGCAGTGGCGGTCGGCGTGCTCAAGGCCACCCTGGAGGAGCAGCCGGACGAGGCGATCGGCGCGGGAATCGGCGCGGGAGTCCAGGCCGCCGTACAGATCACCTTCTGGGTGACGGTCGCCTTCGCGGTGCTGGAACGCACCCGTACGCCGCTGGACCTGCCGGCGTGGAGCGTCGACCAACTCCCGGAGGCGCCGGCCGAACGGGACGTGACGCTGAGCGACACCTGCGCCTCGATCGCCTTCCTGCTGATCATCCTCGCCTACCTGCCCTGGCAGCACTACCGGTCCTGGGTCACCGACGCCGACGGGGCCAACCTGCCGATCCTCGACCCCGCGCTCTGGACGTCCTGGCTGCCGGCGCTCGCCGCCGTGCTGGTCGCCAGCATCGTCGTCGAGATCGTGAAGTACCGCACCGGCCGGTGGACGTGGCCGCTGGTGGGCGTCAACGCCGTGCTCGACCTGGCCTTCGCGCTCCCGCTCGGTTACCTGCTGCTCACCGACCGGCTGCTCAACCCGGCCCTGGTGGACCGGTTCGAGTGGCTGCGCGAGGACGGGAACACGGAGATGCTGACCAACGTCTCGGTCGTGGTCGTCGCCGCCGTCACCATCTGGAGCATCGCCGAGAGCCTGGTCAAGGCCCGACGGCACCGCCGGTGACCGACGTCCGCCCCGGCCGGTCCCCGCGCCCGTCCGCCGACCGGTCCCGCCCGGTTCCCGACGGGCCGGCGCGGAGGCCGGCCGGCGAGGTGGGATCCTCGACCCCGATGAGCACCATGACCGGCGACGAGTGGCGCCGCCCCGGGCCCACCCCCGAGCAACAGCGGATCGACGTCTACGGCGGCCTCACGGTGACCGTGCTGGCCCTGTTCAGCCTCACCCTGGCGCGCAGCACCGGAACGTTCCTGCTGGGTCCGCCGCCGTCCGGCCCGGAGCAGGTCTTCTGGACCGTCGCGGTCACCCTGCCGTTGGTCTGGCGGCGGCGCTTCCCCGCCACGGTCATGCTCGTCGTCGCGGCCACCTTCATCGGTTCCCAGGCCCGGTCCGCCCCCGAAGTGCAGCTCTCCGCCTGGGCGTTGTTCGCCGCCCTCTACACCCTGGGTGCCTGGGGCCGCGACCGCCACACGGCACGGCGGCTGCGCGTCGGGGTGATCGCCGTGATGTTCGTCTGGCTCGGGATCTACCACGCGGTCAGCTACGGCAGCATCCCCGAGGACGCCTTCTCCGACGCGGTCGGGCCGGTGCCCCCGCTGCTCGCCGCGATCATCACCACCGTCCTGGCCAACGTGCTCATCTTCGGTTTCGCGTACTTCGTCGGCGAGACCGCCTGGTTGGCCGCCCGCCGACAACACGAACTCCAGCAGCAGGCCGAGCAGTTGCGCCGCTCGCAGGTCGAGGCCCGCGAGCGGGCGGTGGTCGGCGAACGGGTCCGCATCGCCCGGGAGCTACACGACGTGGTCGCCCACCACGTGTCGGTCATGGGGGTGCAGGCGTCCGCCTGCCGGCGGGTGTTCGACAGGGACCCGGCCAAGGCGCGGACGGCGCTGTCCTCGATCGAGGAGACCGCCCGCACCGCGGTCGACGAGCTGCGCCGCATGCTGGGCGTGCTGCGCGCCTCCGACAACGCGCCGGCCGCGCCGGAGCAGGACCGGCCGGCCGCGCTGGAACAGGTCGCCGCCGTGGTCGACCGGGCGCGCGAGGCCGGGCTGCGGGCCACACTCGGGGTGTACGGTGAGCGTCCGCCGCTGCCGGAGTCGGTCTCGCAGGCCGCGTACCGGACCGTGCAGGAGGCGATCACGAACACGCTCAAGCACGCCACCGGGGCCACCATGCTCGACGTCCGCATCCGCTACCTGGTCCAGGAACTGGAGGTCGACGTGACCGACGACGGGCGCGCCACCCGACCCGCCAACGTCGACGGGCTCGGCCTGATCGGCATGCGGGAACGGGTCGGGGCCCACGGGGGTGTGCTGGAGGCCGGCCCGCGCGCCGGTGGCGGCTGGCGGGTACGCGCCCGATTCCCGGTCGCCGTCACGGCGGAGCACCCCGCGTGAGCGCGACGCATCCGGCGCCTCCCGCCGGCCGGCCCGTGCGGGTGCTGCTCGCCGACGACCAACACCTCGTCCGCACCGGCTTCCGGGTCATCCTGGAGGTGGAGGACGACATCGAGGTGGTCGGTGAGGCGGCGGACGGCGAGCGGGCCGTGGCCATGACCCGGGCGTTGCGTCCCGACGTGGTGCTGATGGACGTCGAGATGCCCGGGGTCGACGGCCTGGCGGCGACCCGGCGGATCACCACGGAGTTCCCCGCCGGCCCCGCCGTGCTGATCCTGACCACCTTCGACCACGACGACTACCTCTTCGCCGCGCTGCGGGCCGGCGCGAGCGGTTTCCTGCTCAAGAACGGCACCCCGGAGGACCTGGTGGAGGCGATCCGGGTGCTGGCCCGCGGCGACGGCCTGCTCGCCCCGGCGCTGACCCGGCGGGTGATCGCCACCTTCACCCGACCCGGCGCCGCCGGCCCGACCGCGGCCGACACCCGGGGGGCGCTGGCCGACCTCACCCCCCGGGAACGGGAGGTGCTGGTGCTGGTCGCCGGCGGAGCCAGCAACGCCGAGATCGCCGCCGCGCTGCACCTGGGCGAGGCCACGGTGAAGACCCACGTCAGCCGGGTCCTGGCCAAGCTGGGGCTGCGCGACCGGGTCCAGGCGGTGGTCTTCGCGTACGAACACGGGGTGGTCCGCCCCCAGGGCTGAGCGGATCCGCCTCGCGGCGGACGCCCACGACCACCGCCGGGCGGACGGCGGCCCAGGGCGGCCGACTTAGCGTGAACGCGTGACCAACGTGCTCCGTCTCGACGGCGTCGACCGCAGCTTCGGCGACCGTCGGGTACTCAGGAACGTGTCGTTCGACGTGGCGGCGGGCCGGATGACCGGCTTCGTCGGCGGCAACGGCGCCGGCAAGACCACCTCCATGCGGATCATCCTCGGGTTGCTCGCCCCCGACGCCGGCCAGGTGAGCTGGCGGAACGCGCCGCTGACCCGGCAGGCCCGCCGGCGCTTCGGCTACCTGCCCGAGGAGCGGGGCCTCTACCCGAAGATGAGCGCCCGGGAGCAGGTGATCTACCTGGGGCGGCTGCACGGGATGGACGCACCCGCGGCCCGGCGCGCCACGGACGCCCTGCTGGACCGGCTCGGTCTGGCCGAACGCGGCGACGACCTGCTGGAGACCCTGTCCCTGGGCAACCAGCAGCGCGCCCAGGTCGCCGCGGCGCTGGTGCACGACCCGGAGGTGCTCATCCTCGACGAGCCGTTCTCCGGGCTCGACCCGCTGGCCGTGGACACGGTCGTCGCGGTGCTGCGGGAGCGGGCCGCCACCGGCGTGCCGGTGCTCTTCTCCAGTCACCAGCTCGACGTCGTCGAGCGGCTCTGCGACGACCTGGTGATCATCGCCGACGGCACGATCCGCGCGGCCGGCTCCCGGGAACAGCTGCGGGCGACGTACACCGTGCCCCGGTACGAGCTGGTGGTGGCGGCCGACGCCGGTTGGCTGCGGGACCAGCCGGAGGTGACCCTGGTCGACCTCGACGGGGCACGGGCCGTGTTCGATCTCGCCCCCGGTGCCGACGAACAGCCGGTGCTGCACGCGGCGCTGGCCCGCGGCCCGGTCCGCGCCTTCCGCCCGGTCACCCCGTCCCTCACCGAGATCTTCCGAGAGGCCACCCAGTGAGCACCACGCAGGCCACCGCCCTGGTCGCCGCCCGGGAGATCCGGGTCAAGCTGCGCGACCGCACCTTCCTGATCAGTACGCTCTTCTTCCTGCTCGTCGCTGCGGCGGCAACGGTGCTGCCGCCGCTGCTCTCCGGCGGCCCGGCCAGCGTGGCGGCCACCGAGGCGACCGCCGGGAAGCTGCGGGCGGCCGGGCTCGACGTCCGGGTGGTGCCCGACGACCGGGCGGCCGAGCAGGCGGTCCGCGACGGCGACGTGGACGCCGCGGTCGTCTCCGGCCCGGCCGTGCTGGCCATGGACGAGGCCCCCGACGACGTGGTGTCGGCGCTGAGCACGGCGCCGCCGGTGCGGCTGCTCGACCCCGACGCCGTGGATCCGGTGGTGGCCTTCCTGGTGCCCTTCGCCTTCGCCTTCGTCTTCTTCGTGACCTCACAGACCTTCGGCGTGCAGATCGCGCAGAGCGTGATCGAGGAGAAGCAGACCCGGGTGGTGGAGATCCTGGTGGCGGCGGTGCCGGTCCGGGCGCTGCTGGCCGGCAAGCTGATCGCCGGCACCCTGCTGGCGTTGGGCCAGATCATCCTGGTCGCCCTCGCCGCGGTGGTGGGGATGCGGTTCACCGACACCGGCGGGCTGCTGGACCTGCTCACCCCGGCGATCGGCTGGTTCCTGCCGTTCTTCCTGTTCGGGTTCGTGCTCGTCGCCGCCATGTGGGTGGCGGCCGGCGCCCTGGTCACCCGACTGGAGGACATCGGCGGCGTGTCGACCCCGGTGCAGCTGGCGGTGATGCTGCCGTTCTTCGCCGTCATCCTCCTCAACGACAACCCGGCGGCCATGACCGCGCTGTCGTACCTGCCGTTCTCCGCCCCGACGGCGATGCCGCTGCGGCTGTTCACCGGCGACGCGGCCGGCTGGGAACCGCTGGTGTCACTCGCCGTGCTGCTGGTGACCGCCGGGGTGGTGCTCGCCGCCGGGGCGCGCGTGTACGAGGGTTCGCTGCTGCGGACCAACGGCCGCACGTCGCTGCGGACCGCCTGGCGGGAACGCGAGACGCTCGGCTGAGCGGCCGGCGGGCGCGAGGCGGCCGGGGGCCGGGTCGCGGCGCGTCAGCGGACCGGGACGGCGGCCCAGCCGGCGGGCAGGGTCGGCAGCGACCAGGTGGGGTCGGGCCGCCACCGGGCCCAGTCCTCGTCCCACCAGCGTTCCCCGGCGTCGAGCAGCGCGGCGATCCGGTCACCCTCGGCCCGGATGGCCGCCGCCATGCCCGGGTAGCGCCCCTCGACCAGGCGCTGCGCGAACATCTCGACGTCCTTCCAGACGTACCGGTCCGCGCCCGTGGGCCACCACAGGTCCAGCTCGTGGTCGAGGGTGTCCACCCCGATCGGGGTACGCCGGAACGGGTCCTGGAGGTTGAAGTACCAGCCGGCGAAGGCGCGGTCGGGACCGGTCCAGAAGACGTCCACCGAGTGCGCCTCACCGGGGCGCTGGAGCATCAGCTTGCCGTGCCCGGACCACGCCGTGTGCCCGGCGACCTGCCAGGGGTGCCGCCCGCTGGGGAAGGCCCCCCACTCCGGAAAGCCGAACTCGGCCCCCGCAGGCAGGTAGAGCGCGAGCAGGTCGGGGGAATCCTCGACACAGATCGTCGGGCAGCCGAACCAGACCTCGCCGCGCAGCACCTCACGCCGGACGACCACGTCACCCGGCGTGAACCGGTGCCCGGCGACCGCCTGACCAGCGCTGTCCCTCGCGCCACCGCTCGGCTGCATCAGCCCAGCCTAGCCACGGCCCGGCGAAGCCCCGGCGGACTGGCCGCACCGTGCGGAGCCGCGACGGCCGGGGGCGTACAGGGCGGTGACCTGCCCGCGCCGCGCCGGATCACGGAGCCGGACGTGGGCAAGGCCGGGGTCGCAAGTCGGACAGAAGTCCCGCGCGGACCATCCCAGAGTGGACCCGGACGGCTAGCATCGGCTCCGCGAGCCCGCCCACGAGTACGGAGGCGAGCAGCTTCCAGGTCGATTCCGAGGCGCCACGCGCCAGCGCGGAATCGCTCGACCGGGAGTTGTGGTTCGGTGACAACTTCGGTGGCGTGGCGGCCAGCTACACCGGGCTGCGCGGCTGGACACGGGGGTCGACGGCGGAACACCAGCCGGCAGGACGCGATCCGGGCACCGGTCGGCCACAGGACCCGCGCCAGACCGTACGGAAAGCCTCCGATGGGCTGGTACTTCACCGGTCAGGTTCGTCGAGCTGCCGAACTGAAACCCCGTCGTCGGCAACCTCCTGCAGGTCTGCCAGGGCCGGTGGAGGGCGGTCGACGCGCCCCATCTGATGGCACTCGTGCGTGCTGGTGCCAGCTTCTGCCTCGGAAAGCTCGTCGAACGCGACGACACCGCCTTGGCTGTGTCGCGCACCACGGCGGGTCGATAGGGTGGCGCGGTGTTCTCCGCCGAGGAACGTGACACGATCCGGCAGCGGCTGCTGGACCTGGCCGCTGCCGACCCCATGATCGTCGGCGCGGCCATCACCGGTTCACAGGCCACCGGCGACGAAGACCGTTGGTCTGACATCGATCTCGCGTTCGCGGTCGACGGCTCACTCGCCGTGACCATGCAAGGCTGGACCGACCGGCTTTATGACGACTTCGACGCGGCGCACCATTGGGACCTGCCGTCCGGCTCGGCCGTGTACCGAGTGTTCCTGCTTCCAGAATGCCTCGAGGTAGACATCGCGTTCACGCCAGCCGCTCACTTCGCCCCGCACGGCCCGAGCTGGCGGACCGTCTTCGGCAACCCCGCCCAGCCGCAACCCGCACCGCTGCCTGCCCCGGACCACCTGGCCGGCCTGGCATGGCACCACGCCCTACACGCCTGGATCAGCATCCAGCGGAATCGACTCTGGCAGGCCGAGTACTGGGTCAGCGCACTGCGCAGCCACGTGATCGCACTGACCAGTCTGCGCCTCGGGCATCCGACCAGCTACGCAAAGGGCGCCCACCTGCTCCCGGCTGACCTGACGGAAGCACTTCAGGCCACCCTCGTCCGTACACTCGACCACGCCGAGCTACACCGCGCCCTCACCGCTGCCATCAATGCCCTGATCGCCGAACTTGAGCGCACCGATCCGGCGCTGGCGAACCGGCTGTTTCCCGCCCTCACAGAACTGGCGGGAGATCAACCTTGTCACGCGCCCATCCACAGGTCCTGACAATCCCTCGCCGCGACATCATGACGGCTACGAGCTGAACGCGGCGGGGGACGCCACCAAGCGACGGAAGATACACGTCCAGGAGGAAGGGACACAGAGGCTTCGCGTCATCCCTCGGCAGTACAGGCGCCAGAAGGAATCATCGACACAAACGCAACAAGGGCCCTACCTCCATCCGAGGTAGCGCCCTTGCGCAGACATGGTCAGCCGACAGCGGCCATGACCTCGTCGGAGACGTCGAAGTTCGCGTAGACGTTCTGCACGTCGTCGCAGTCCTCCAGGACGTCGATCAGCTTGAACACCTTGCGGGCCCCCTCCTCGTCCAGCGGCACGCTGACGCTGGGGATGAGGGAGGACTCGGCGGACTCGTACTCGATGCCGGCGTCCTGCAGCGCGGTGCGGACGGCGATCAGGTCGCCCGGCTCGGAGACCACCTCGTAGGCCTCACCGAGGTCGTTGACCTCCTCGGCGCCGGCGTCCAGGACCGCCATCATCACGTCGTCCTCGGTGGTGCCGGCCTTGGGGACGATCACCACGCCCTTGCGGGAGAACATGTACGACACCGAGCCGGCGTCGGCGAACGAGCCGCCGTTGCGGGTCAGCGCGGTGCGCACCTCGGTCGCGGCGCGGTTGCGGTTGTCGGTGAGGCACTCGATGAGCAGCGCCACGCCGTTCGGGCCGTACCCCTCGTACATGATCGTCTGGTAGTCGGCGCCGCCGGCCTCCAGGCCGGAGCCCCGCTTGACCGCGCGGTCGATGTTGTCGTTCGGGACCGAGTTCTTCTTGGCCTTCTGGATGGCGTCGAAGAGGGTCGGGTTACCGGCCGGGTCGCCGCCACCGGTGCGCGCCGCGACCTCGACGTTCTTGATCAGCTTGGCGAACATCTTGCCGCGCTTGGCGTCGATGACCGCCTTCTTGTGCTTGGTCGTCGCCCACTTTGAGTGGCCGGACATCTGTTACCTCCGTTGCTACCCGCCGTCTGCATCGACCGCACCGCGTACGCCCCGTTCCCGCCGGCGCACGCGGACGGTGCCGGTCAGCCCTGCGGGAAGCCGTGGCGGGCAGATGGCCCTGCCGAATCTCGGCAATCCTACCGACGTCCGCCCGGCCGGTGTCACGCGCCGCGCGTCGCGGCGCCGCCCCGCCCGCCCCTACCGGGACAGACGGGGCGAAAGCGCCGGAGACGGTCAGATGCCGAAGCCGTACGACCCCAGCACGGCATGCTCATCCCACCTGCTCCGGGCTGCCGCCCGCCGGACCGGCTCCCCCGGCCGGAGGAACCCGTCGCCGCACTCAGCGGGCGGTCCGCACCAGCTCCACGAAGTACGCGTGCACCCGCGTGTCACCCGTCAGCTCGGGATGGAACGAGGTGGCCAGCAGGTTGCCCTGCCGGACCGCGACGATCCGCCCGGCGGCGGGGCCATCGGTCACCGTGCCGAGCACCTCCACGCCCGCACCCACCCGCTCGACCCACGGGGCCCGGATGAACACGGCGTGGAACGGCCCGCCCTCGACACCGGTCAGGTCGACCGGCGCCTCGAACGAGTCGACCTGCCGGCCGAACGCGTTACGTCGCACCGTCATCTCGATGCCGGTGAAGCCGCGCTGGTCGGGGCGGCCGTCCAGCACCTGGGTGGCCAGCATGATCATGCCGGCGCAGGATCCGTAGACCGGCATTCCGCCGGCGATCCGCTTGTCGATCGGCTCACGCAACTCGAAGATGTCGGCGAGCTTGCTGATGGTGGTGGACTCGCCGCCGGGGATGACCAGGGCGTCGACCGCGTCCAGTTCCGCCGGCCGGCGCACCGGGCGGGCGTCCGCCCCGGCGCCGGCCAGCGCCGCGACGTGCTCGCGGACGTCACCCTGGAGGGCGAGCACCCCGATGACGGGCGTGTCGCTCATCGCGTCGTGGCTCCTTCGTCGCGTCGTCGTCCCCGCCACCGGCGGCGGCGGGCGCGGGGGCGCGCGGGTGACACGCCCCCACCGGGATCACCAGCCGCGCTCAGCCAACCGGTGCGGCTGCGGGATCTCGTCGACGTTGATGCCGACCATCGCCTCACCGAGGCCCCGGGAGACCTTGGCCAGCACGTCCGGGTCGTCGTGGAAGGTGGTGGCCTTGACGATCGCGGCGGCGCGCTGGGCCGGGTTGCCGGACTTGAAGATGCCGGAACCGACGAAGACGCCCTCGGCGCCGAGCTGCATCATCATCGCCGCGTCGGCCGGGGTGGCGATCCCGCCGGCGGTGAACAGCACCACCGGCAGCTTGCCGGTCTCGGCAACCTCCTTGACCAGCTCGTACGGGGCCTGGAGCTCCTTGGCGGCGACGAACAGCTCGTCGGCCGGCAGCGACTGCAGCCGGCGGATCTCCTGCCGGATACGGCGCATGTGGGTGGTGGCGTTGGAGACGTCACCGGTGCCGGCCTCGCCCTTGGAGCGGATCATGGCGGCACCCTCGGTGATCCGGCGCAGCGCCTCGCCCAGGTTGGTCGCGCCGCAGACGAAGGGGACGGTGAACGCCCACTTGTCGATGTGGTTGGCGTAGTCGGCCGGGGTCAGCACCTCGGACTCGTCGATGTAGTCGACGCCGAGCGACTGGAGGATCTGCGCCTCGACGAAGTGGCCGATCCGCACCTTGGCCATGACCGGGATGGAGACGGCCTCGATGATGCCGTCGATCATGTCCGGGTCGCTCATCCGGGACACGCCGCCCTGCGCGCGGATGTCGGCGGGCACGCGCTCCAGGGCCATCACGGCGACCGCGCCGGCGTCCTCGGCGATCCTGGCCTGCTCGGGGGTGACCACATCCATGATCACGCCGCCCTTGAGCATCTCGGCCATGCCGCGCTTGACACGCGCGGTGCCGACGACCGGAGAGGTGCTGCTGTTCGGGGAGGTGGTTTCGGGCACGGGTCATCGCTCCTCGGACGTGCTCGGGGGGTGGCTACGACTGATGCTACGACGGCGTCAACGCCGACCCGACAGCCAATCAGACCCACGGTGGCCTGCACTGTGGCCCTCATCACCCACCCCGCGCAGGCCAATCCGCGCGCCGGGACCGGTCACCGGGAACGACCGGGCACACCCTGCCCCTCACCGGTGGGCGTCTCGCCGGGGACGGTGAGGGTCGGGTCGTCGACGTCGAAGTACCGGGGCCACTCACGCCCCCGCCCCATCCGCAGCAGCCGCACCAGCGGCCTGCTACGGGCCGCCCGGGCGTCCCGGACGAGGTCGGTGTGCACCTGCCGGGCCAGGGCCAGCCGTCGGCTAGCGGCGATCACCGCCTCGCAGGCCGGGTCGGCGGGATCCAACTCCACCCCGCGCAACTGCCGGGTGAGGTCGTTCTCGGCGGCCTCACGCTCCTCCGGGGCGGCGTCCAGGGCGATCCGCGCCGCGGCGTACAGCTCCACGCCGTAGCGCTGCTCGGCCAGCACCGCCGCGGCGGCCGCGCGGCGCAGCAGGTGGGCGTCGAGCGCCCGGGCCGCCGACTCGGCCCGGGTGTGCAGCCGCTGCACCCGGCCCGCCGTCCAGGCCAGGTACGCGGCGACCAGCGCGACCAGGACCGCGGTACCCAGCACCCACCCCGCCGTCGAGTTCACACCGGCCCGCCCAGTCCGGCCCACTCCTGGTCGATGACCCGGCCGTCGGTGGCCTCGATGGCGGCGGCGTACACCTCCAGGACCCGGCGGGCGACCACCGGCCAGTCGTAGTGGGCGACCACCTGGTCCCCGCAGGCGGTCAGCGCCGCCCGCTGGTCGGCGTCGTCGAGCAGCTCGACCAGGGCGTCCCGCAGCGTCACCGGATCCCCCGTCGTGAAGAGCCGGCCGGCCCGCCCCCCGTCCAGCACCCGGCGGAACGCGTCAAGGTCGCTGGCGACCACGGTGGTGCCCGCCGCCAGGGCCTCGGTGAGGATCATCCCGAAGGACTCCCCGCCGGTGTTCGGGGCGACGTAGAGGTGCAGACTGCGCAGCATCCTGGCCTTGTCGGCCTCGGAGACCATGCCGAGGAAGGTGACCCGGTCGCGCAGCTCGGCCGGGAACCGGCCGAACAGGTCGTCGGGCTCGCCCGGGCCGGCCACCAGCAGGCGCAGCCCCGGCCGGTGCGGCGCCAGCGCGACGAACGCGTCCCGCAGGATCGGGAAACCCTTGCGGGCCTCGGTGAACCGGCCGAGGAAACCGATGGTGCCGCCGCTGCCCGGCGCGCACTCCCCCGGCCAGCCCGGCAACGGCTCCACCCCGGCGAACTTGGTCACGGCCACCCCGTTCGGGATCTCCACCGCGCCGCCGTCCATGTGCTCGACCTGCACCTTGCGGGCCAGCGCGCTGACCGCGATCCGGGCGGTGATCCGCTCCAGCACGATCTGTAGGACACCCTGCGCGGCGGCCAGCACCCGGGACCGGGTCATCGCGGTGTGGAAGGTCGCCACCACCGGGCCCCGGGCGGAGAGCACGGCGAGCATCGACAGGCTCAGCGTCAACGGCTCGTGCACGTGCAGCACGTCGAAGTCGCCCCGGATGATCCACCGGCGTACCCGGGCGGTGGAGACCGGACCGAAGGCGATCCGGGCCACCGAGCCGTTGTACGGCAGCGGCACCGCCCGTCCCGCCGACACCACGTACGGCGGCAGCGGGGAGTCCTCGTCGGCCGGCGCGAGCACACTCACCTCGTGGCCGAGCCCGATCAGTGCCTCGGCGAGATCCATGACATGGTTCTGCACCCCGCCGGGGACGTCGAAGGAGTACGGGCACACGATGCCGATCCGCACGCGTCAACGCCTCTCAGACCTGTCCGGTGGCCGGGCGGGCCGCGACGTGTCGCCGCCCGTGCCCCGCTGGTCCAGCCACATCCGCTGCAACATGTGCCAGTCTTCCGGATGCCGGGCGATACCCGCCGCCAGACTCTCGGCAATCCGCTGGGTCAGCGCGCGGGCCCGCTCGTCCAGCGGCGCGGAGTCCGGGTCGGGCAGCGGCAGCGGGCCCTCGATCGAGGCACACGCGGCGTCCGGCTCGTACCACATCGAGGCGACGTAGAGCGGGGCGCCGGTGCGGATGGCCAGCAGCGCCGGGCCGGCCGGCATCCTGGTCCGCGCGCCGAAGAAGTCGACCTCGACGCCGCGGGCCGAGAGGTCCCGGTCGGCCAGCAGCGGCACCACCGTGCCGGCGCGCAGCCGGTCCACCAGCACGTCGAAGGCGGGACGCGCACCGCCGCTGGTGGGCAGGATCTCCATGCCCAGCCCCTGCCGGAAGGCGAGGAACCGCTCGTAGAGGCCCTCGGGCCGCAGCCGCTCGGCGACGGTGGTGATCGGCCAGCCGGTGGCGGCCACCCAGGCGCCGGCCGCGTCCCAGTTGCCGGCGTGCGGCAACGCCACCACCGCGCCCCGCCCGGTGGCCACGTCGTCGGCGAGCCGGCCGGCGCCCTCCGGATCCAACCGGAACCCGGCGAGGATCTCGTCGCGGCTCAACGCGGGCAGCCGGAACGCCTCCATCCAGTACCGGGCGTACGAGCGCAGGGCACGCCGGACCAGGTCGTCCAGCTCGGCCTCGGGCAGTTCCGGGCCGACCACCCGGCGCAGGTTGGCGCGCAGTCGGGCCGTACCCGGGCCGCCGGCGCGGTAGGCCCGGTCGGCGCCCGCCCGGAACATCGCGGCCACGACGGACCGGGGCAGCGCGCGGACCAGGCGCCAGCCGGTGACGTAGCCGAGCTCGGTGAGGTTCACTCCTGGCCGACCCGCTGGGCCTGCCGGTACACGTGGACCATCCGCTGGCCGACCGTGAAGAGCGAGACCGCGGCGAGCAGCCAGAGCGCGACCTCCAGGGCCCAGTCGACGCCGAGGCCGGTGAGCAGGCCGCCCACCCCGACGATGAGCAGCCGTTCGGTGCGCTCGGCGATGCCCACGTCGCATGTCATGCCGAGGCCTTCGGCGCGGGCCTTGACGTAGGAGACCAGACCACCGGCGGCCAGGCAGAGCAGCGCGGCGGCCACCCCCGAGTGGTCGCCCTCGGTGGCCAGCCAGTACGCGACCGCGCCGAACACGGCGCTGTCGGCGATGCGGTCCATCGACGAGTCCAGGAACGCGCCGAAGCGGGTGGAACCGCCGCTCATCCGGGCCATCGTCCCGTCGAGCAGGTCGGTGAGCGCGAAGACCGTGACGATCAGGGCACCGGCGACCAGCTCGCCCCGCGCGCCGAGACCGAGCGCGCCGACGAGCACGCCGACGGTGCCGGCCACGGTGACCACGTTGGGGGACACACCGGCGCGGAGCAGCCCGCGCGCGACCGGCTCCACGACTCGGGTCATCCCCGCGCGGGCCGTCACTTGGAAGATCTTCGCCATGGCGATCCCACGATAACGGCCGGCAGCGGGCGGCGATACGGCCGGTCGTCCGACCCGCGTGGCGCAGGCTTGTGCCGGGTGGGCGACGGGTGTGAGATCGGGTGGGAAGGTGAGCCAACTCACCGACCGCACCGGCTCAGACCCGTGGTCCAGCAGAGCACCGGAGGATATCGCCGCGGCACCCACCCCGGGTCCGTTTCCCGTCGTGCGCGGCGGTCGCCACCAACCACCGTGAGGGAGGTGCGCCGCGATGGCGCAGAAGAACCAGGAGAAGGGTGTCACCGGCGGCGCGCCGGTGGTGACCGAGCCCGGCAGGGTTCGCAACGTGGTCCTCGTGGGGCACTCCGGTGCCGGCAAGACGACCCTGGTCGAGGCGCTGCTGGCGGCCAGCGGCACGATCGCCCGCGCCGGCACGGTCACCGACGGCACGACGGTCTGCGACCACGACCCCGCGGCGGTACGCCAGCAGCGCTCGGTGAGCCTGGCCTGCGCCCCACTGGTGCACTCCGGGGTGAAGGTCAATCTTCTGGACACCCCCGGTTACGGCGACTTCGTCGGCGAGCTGCGCGCCGGCCTGCGCGCCGCCGACGCCGCGCTCTTCGTGGTCTCCGCCGTCGACGGCATGGACCTGGCCACCGCCGCCCTGTGGGAGGAGTGCGGGGCGGTCGACATGCCGCGTGCCGTGGCGGTCTCCCGGCTGGACCACCCCCGCGCCGACTTCGACGAGGTGGTGGCGCTGTGCCAGCGGGTCTTCGGTGACAACGTGCTGCCGCTGTACCTGCCGATGCTGGGTGACGACGGCGAGTCGGTGGCCGGCCTGATGGGGCTGGTCACCCGGCGGGTCTTCGACTACTCGGCGGGCCTGCCCGCCGCGATCCGCGAGCCGGACCCGGAGCACCTGCCGGCCATCGTGGAGGCCCGCAACGAGCTGATCGAGGGGATCATCGCCGAGAGCGAGGACGAGACCCTCATGGACCGCTACCTCGACGGCGAGGAGATCGACACCGGGGTGCTGGTCACCGACCTGGAGAAGGCCGTCGCCCGGGGCCACTTCTATCCGGTGGTGCCGGTCTGCGCCGCGACCGGCGTCGGCCTCGACGTGCTGCTCGACGGCCTGGTCGCCGCCTTCCCGTCGCCGCTGGAGCACGAGCTGCCGCCGGTCACCGGCGTCGACGGCTCCCCCCGTCCGCCGTTGGCGTGCGACCCGGACGGCCCGCTGGTCGCCGAGGTGGTCAAGACCACCGTCGACCGGCACGTCGGCCGGGTCTCCCTGGTCCGGGTCTTCTCCGGCACGCTCCGCCCCGACCAGGTGGTGCACGTCTCGGGGCACGGCATGGCCGAGCGGGGACACCCCGACCACGACGTCGATGAGCGGGTCGGGCACGTCTACAGCCCGTTGGGGGCGACGCTGCGGGAGGTCCCGGTGGCCGTCGCGGGGGACATCTGCGCGATCACCAAGTCGGGCAGCGCGGAGACCGGCGACACCGTCTCCGCCAAGGACGACCCGCTGCTGGTCGCCCCGTGGGAGATGCCCGAGCCGCTGCTGCCGGTGGCGGTCGTGGCGCGCAGCCGGGCCGACGAGGACGCGCTGGCCCGCAACCTGGGCCGGCTGGTGGCCGGTGACCCCACCCTGCGTCTCGAACGCAACCCGGAGACCCACCAGCTGGTGCTCTGGTGCATGGGCGAGGCGCACGCCGACGTCGTGCTGGACCGGTTGCGCACCGGCGGGGTGGAGCTGGACACCGAACCGGTGCGGGTGCCGCTGCGCGAGACGTTCACCGTGGCCGCCACCGGGCACGGCCGGCATGTCAAACAGTCGGGCGGCCACGGCCAGTACGCCGTCTGCGACATCGAGGTGACGCCGCTGCCGCGCGGCGCCGGCTTCGAGTTCGTCGACCGGGTGGTCGGCGGGGCCGTCCCCCACCAGTACATCCCCTCGGTGGAGAAGGGCGTCCGGGCGCAGGTGGAACGCGGCCTGGTCGCCGGCCACCCGGTGGTGGACCTGCGGGTGACCCTCGTCGACGGCAAGGCACACAGCGTCGACTCCTCCGACGCGGCCTTCCAGACCGCGGGCGCGCTGGCCCTGCGCGACGCCGCCGAGAAGGGGCAGCCGACGCTGCTGGAGCCGGTGGACGAGGTCGTCGTCCGGGTACCCGACGGCTCGGTCGGCGCGGTGATGGGCGACCTGTCCGGCCGGCGCGGCCGGGTGCTCGGCACCGAACCGGACCCGGACGCCGAGGGTCGGACCCTGATCCGCGCCGAGGCGCCCGCCACCGAGCTGCTCCGCTACGCCATCGAGCTGCGCTCGCTCACCTCCGGCACCGGCACCTTCCGCCGGGCCTTCGCGCGGTACGAGCCGATGCCCGCCCACCTGGTCGAGCAGGTCCGCAAGGAATCCGGCACCCGTCCCTGACCGGCGACCGGCCGACGTCACGCGGGCGCGGCGACGACCCGGCGCGGGCGCGGCGAACTCAGGGGCGGGCGGCGGGGACCGGGGGCATCGGCCAGTACGGGCGGTCGGCGTCCCGCAGGGCGGCGGCCCGCAATCCCGCGAGCTGCCGCTCCACCTCGGCGAAGTGGTCCGGGCCGAGCGGGCCGAGACGCAACGCGGCGGCGTTCTCCTCGACCTGCGCGACGGTTCGGCAGCCGGGGATCGGCACGGTCCGGGCGCTGCGCGCCCAGAGCCAGCCCAACGCTCCCTGGGTCAGGGTCCGGCCGTCGGCGGTGAGCGCGCCGCGTACCGCCCGGACCCGGCGCAGCCACTCCGGCGCCGGCCGGCCGCCCCGGAACCACTCCAGCCAGGTCGGTGCGTGGCCACGCACGTCGTCGCGGGGCAGCGTCGACTCGGTGGTGTACTTGCCGGTCAGCAGCCCCATGCCGAGCGGGCCCCGGTTGACGCTGGCCAGGTCGTGCTTGTCGCAGACCGCCAGCATCGTCGGGGTGTCCCGGAGCACCGACAGGCTGTGCTGCACGGCGGTGGCGCGCGGCGCCGCCTCGGCGAACGCGCCGACCCGGTCGGCCCGGTCGGTGCTCCAGCCGTACGACCGGATCAGCCCGTCGGCCACCAGCTCCTCACACGTGCCGACCAGCGCCTCCGCCCGAACCAGCGGAAGATCACCCAGGTGCAGCTGGTACAGGTCGATCCGGTCGGTGTCCAACCGGCGCAGCGAGTCGACCACCGCCCGGCGCAGGTACGCCGGTGAGGCGTCCTCGCCGGTGGCCTGCCGGCTCCGCTCGTCGAAGGTATACCCCCACTTCGTGGCGATCACCGCCTCGTCGCGCCGGCCGGCCAGCGCCGAACCGAGGATCCGCTCGCCGTGTCCGGCCCCGTACGTGTCGGCGGTGTCGAAGAAGGTCACCCCGAGGTCGAGGGCGCGGCGGACCGCCCGCACCGACTCCTCGTCGTCGACCCGGCCCCAGCCCAACGGGCGGGCGCCCTCCGCCCAGGGGCCGCCGATCGCCCAACATCCCATGCCGAGCGCGCTGACCTCGATGCCGCTGCGGCCCAACGTCCGCGTCGCAACTGCCACCGCCGCATCCTGCCATCTTCCGGACCGGCAGGGGCAAGAACGTCACCGAGCGTACTACCGGCTATATGCGACAGTGAGCGGAAGAGCGGACGATCCGGTCTAGCACCGGCGGTTCGGGTCCGGCCCGGGATCAGCGTGGGACGGCGTACGCCAGCGGCACCGGCGTCGGCTGCCCCGGCCAGGTGCCGCTCAACGCGGCGCCCGCCCGCACCGTACCGGTGCCGAGCCGGCGGACGACGGCCAGTTCGACGGCGTCGGTGACGATCAGCGTCGGGTCGCCGTCCACCACCCGCAGCGGCCCGGCCACGGCGGGCGGGTCCGTCCGGTCGGCGGCGTTGCTGGTGATCTCCATGCTCGGCGCGCGGTACTCCCGCACCCCGTCGACCTCGAAGAACTCCTGCGCCTGCGCGGCGCCGCCGAGGATCGCGGCGGTCAGGGCCGCCGCGTAGACCGGGTCGCCGCAGGCGTCGTACGCCCAGCGCGGGCCGAGCACGGAGTGCTGGGTGGTACCGACGAGCCGGTCGTCGGCACCAGCCAGCGGCGCACCCCGATAGGTGAGCGGCACCTGGTACACCGGCCCGTCAGCGACCCGGACCAGCAGCGTCTCGACGCCGACCGCGCCCGCCGGGTCGTCGAACCGGTACGCCGCCACGCGGGCCACCTCGACCGCCGGCCCCCCACCGAACCAGGCCTGCCCGGGCAACCAGGCCGCCAGGAGTTCGAGTTTGCCGGGACGCAGTTCCGCGTGATGCAACAGAGCCATACCCAAGATCGTAAGGTGTCGCGCTCCGGCCCAGACCGAGGGTAGGGCCGGCCCACAGGTCCGGCGGTCACGGGCGGCCGGCGCGAATCCGGTGGCAGCGGTGGACCGGTCGCGGTCAGGCGGGCCAGGCCTCGGCGAAGAGATCCCGGGTGTCGGTGAGCAGTTGCGGCAGTACCTTCGTCCGGCCGATCACCGGCATGAAGTTGGCGTCGCCGCCCCAGCGCGGCACCACGTGCTGGTGCAGGTGCGCGGCGATGCCGGCACCAGCCACACCGCCCTGGTTCATGCCCAGGTTGAAGCCGTGCGCGTTGCTCACCTTCCGGATCATCCGCATCGCCGTCTGGGTGAACACCGCCAGTTCACCGGTCTCCTCCGCGTCCAGGTCGGGGTAGTCGGCGACGTGCCGGTACGGGCAGACGAGCAGGTGACCCGGGTTGTACGGGTAGAGGTTGAGCAAGGCGAAGACGTGCCTGCCCCGCGCGACGACGAGGCTCTGGTCGGCGGGCAGGCCGGGAGCGAGACAGAACGGACAGCCGGCAGGCTTCTCGTAGCCACCCTCGGGGCGGCCCTCACCGGAGATGTAGGTCATCCGGTGGGGCGTCCAGAGCCGCTCCAACCCGTCCGCCAGGCCGGCGTCTCCGGTGGTGCCTCCGCCGTCGTCAGAGTGCCGCGCCGCCCCAGTCACACGCCGATCCTACGGTCACCGCAGCGGGTTCCAGCCATCCGCTCCGGCCAGCCAGGTGCCGGGGGTGAGCCGGTCGGCCTCCTGCGCGGTCAACTGCGGGCGGTCCGGGCCGAGGCCGGCACCCGGACCCCGGTTGGCGTACTCGGCGTAGCGGGCGTCCCGCCAGGACCAGGTGCCGAAGTCGCTCCACGGGGTGGCACGCACGTGCGGGCCGAGCCAGGAGTCGCGGATCACCGTGGAGGGGCGCGCGGCGGGATCGTTGCCCGGGTGCCACGGGCGGCCGAGCGAGACCGTGCCCGCCGCGGCGGTGCCGGTGAGCCGGCTGCGCCAGACCAGGAACCCGTACGGCACCGCCTGGTCGGTGCTGGCCGCGGTGACGTACCCGTTGTTGGTGGTCGAGCCGCGACTGAGCGACCGGAGCTCGCAGCGGTCGAAGACGGCGGTGCCCCGGCCGAAGACGAAGTCGACGTCCCCCTCGATGTAGCACTTGCGGAAGTACGCCCGGCTGGCGACGGTGACGTCCGGGGTGTTGACGTAGAGGGTGTCCTGGTTGCCGAGGAACCGGACGTTGTCGAAGACGAGCCGGTCGGCGCGGGTGAGCACGGCGACCGCCTGCCGGTTGGTGATCTCCGGGTGGGCGGCCTCGTCGAACAGGTTGGCGAAGGTGAGGTTGCGGGCGGCGAACCCCGCCCCGGAGATCGTCACCGAGGCGCTGCCGGAGGTGCCCCAGGTGCCGCCGTCGGGCCGGGGCGTGCCGTTGGCCCGGTCGTCGGCGATCACCACGGCCGACGGGTCGTCACCCTGGCCACGCAGCACGACGTACGGCTTGTCGGCGGGCACCACCACCCGGCCCCGGTAGACCCCCGGGCGGATCTTGATGGTGAACGGGCCCGGGTTGCCGGCCGGGACGGCATCGACGGCGGCCTGGATGTCGGTGACGTCGCCAGTGCCGTCGGCGGCGACGGTGAGGTACGGCCCAGGCCAGGCGTACGCGGGCCGATGCGCGCCCAGCACGCCGGCGGTCACCGCCACGCCAGCACCGAGCAGAGTTCTGCGCCGCATCGCCACCTCCGGTCCCGGCGTGCAGGAAAGGGCTTTCCGCACGGGTACGCGAAGGCTATCCGCCCAGAGTGACGACGGTCAATGCCGGCCCCCGGGCACGCGTCCACCACCCGCGGTGCGGCTTCCGCCGGCTCATCCCCGGCGCCGCCCCGACCCCGGCCAAGATCGACTCCTACCGCGCCGGGTGGGGGCATCCCGGCGGGGGGATACCGCGCCCGCGACACCCGGCGCCGAGCTGTCGACCGGAGCGGCCGGGACGAGGTCGGCGGGCCGGTACTGGTCAGTTCGCCACGGCGGATGGGCCGGAGTTGGTGCGCGACTGGACCACGTCCAGCACGTGCGTGACCGCCTCAGCGATCGGCACCCCGTTGCGCTGGGAACCGTCGCGGTAGCGGAAGGAGACGGTGCCGGCGGACACGTCGTCGTCACCGGCGATCACCATGAAGGGGATCTTCTGCTGCTGCGCGGTACGGATCTTCTTCTGCATCCGGTCGTCTCCGGTGTCCACCTGGGCCCGGATGCCCTCGGCGCGCAGCGCCGCGACGAAGCCGTGCAGGTAGTCGGTGTGATCCTCACGGATCGGGATGCCGACCACCTGCACCGGCGCCAACCAGGCCGGGAACGCGCCCGCGTAGTGCTCGGTGAGCACCCCGAAGAACCGCTCGATCGAACCGAACAACGCCCGGTGGATCATCACCGGCCGCTGCCGGGTGCCGTCGGCGGCCTGGTACTCCAGACCGAAACGCTCCGGCAGGTTGAAGTCGACCTGGATCGTGGACATCTGCCAGGTCCGGCCGATGGCGTCCTTGGCCTGCACGGAGATCTTCGGGCCGTAGAACGCCGCGCCGCCCGGGTCCGGCACCAGGTCCAGGCCGGACTCCTCGGCGGCCGAGCGCAGCGCGGCGGTGGCCCGCTCCCAGTTCTCGTCGGTGCCGACCGACTTCTCCGGGTTCCGGGTGGACAGCT
Organism: Micromonospora sp. KC723; assembly: GCF_004348595.1. Classification (GTDB taxonomy): domain Bacteria; phylum Actinomycetota; class Actinomycetes; order Mycobacteriales; family Micromonosporaceae; genus Micromonospora. The sequence goes on along the minus strand of NZ_SMKD01000006.1, from coordinate 28,171 downwards.
CCAGGTAGAAGTCGTCCAGGCCGTAGTCGCGCAGCAGGTCCAGCACGAACGACAGCAGCGACTTCAGTTCGCCGGCCATCTGCTCCGGCGTGCAGTAGATGTGCGCGTCGTCCTGGGTCATCCCGCGCACCCGGGTCAGGCCGTGCACCACGCCCGACTTCTCGAACCGGTAGACCGACCCGAACTCGAACAGCCGCAGCGGCAGCTCGCGGTAGGACCGCCCGCGCGACCGGAAGATCAGGTTGTGGAACGGGCAGTTCATCGGCTTGAGGTAGTAGTTCGCCCCCTCCATCTCCATGGGCGGGTACATGCCGTCGGCGTACCACTGGAGGTGCCCGGAGGTCTCGAACAGGTGCGCCTTGGTGATGTGCGGGGTGTTGACGAACTCGTACCCGGCGGCCTCGTGCCGGCGGCGGGAGTAGTCCTCCAGCTCCCGGCGGATGATGCCGCCCTTGGGGTGGAACACCGCCAGGCCCGAGCCGATCTCGTCGGGGAAGCTGAACAGGTCCAGGTCCGCGCCGAGCTTGCGGTGGTCGCGGCGGGCGGCCTCCTCCAGCAGCTTCAGGTACGCCTTGAGCTCGTCACGGGTCGGCCAGGCGGTGCCGTACACCCGCTGCAACTGGGGGTTGCGCTCCGAGCCCCGCCAGTAGGCGGCGGCCGAGCGCATCAGCTTGAACGCGCCGATCAGCCGGGTGTTCGGCAGGTGCGGTCCACGGCAGAGATCCGACCAGCAGACCTTGTCCTCGTTCGCGGCGAGGTTGTCGTAGATGGTCAGCTCGCCGCCGCCCACCTCCATCACCTCGGCGGAGTCCAGCCCCTCCCCCTTGACGTCGATCAGTTCCAGCTTGAACGGCTCGGCGGCCAGTTCGGCCTTCGCCTCGTCGAGGCTGCCGAACCGGCGACGGCGGAACCGCTGGCCGGACTTGACGATCTCCTGCATCCGCTTCTCGAGCCGGGAGAGGTCGTCCGGCTGGAACGGCTTGTCGACGGCGAAGTCGTAGTAGAAGCCGTTCTCGATCGGCGGGCCGATGCCCAGCCTGGCCTCCGGGAAAACGTCCTGCACCGCCTGGGCCAGTACGTGCGCGGTCGAGTGACGCAGCACCTTGAGGCCGTCCGGGGTGTCGATGGCGACCGGCTCGACCTCGGTCTCCTCGGCCGGCGACCAGTCCAGGTCGCGCAGCTGGCCCTGCGGGTCGCGGACCACCACGATCGCCTTCGGGCCACTGGTGGGCAGCCCGGCCGCGGCCACCGCGTCGGCCGCCGTCGTCCCGGCGGCGACGACGACGGGGTCGGCCACTGCGGGGGTACGAGGTGCGGACACGGTGACTCCTCAACTGCAGGCGGTAAGGGTGTGCCGGTTGCCGGCTCCTGCGATGCTATCGGTCGCCCCGGGCCGCCCGGTCGCCGGGAAAGGACGACCTCGCCGCCCCCGCGTTGAACCTTTCCGGCCTCCCGTCCGAACTACCGGGTGTGGCCGGAGTCGGTACCGGCCTGACGAACACGGGATGGGGGCACGGATGACGACGACCCGCAGCGGAAGCCGTCGGCACCGGGCCGGGCTCGCGCTGGCCGCGGCGGTGGCCGGCGTGCTGGGCTGGCCGGGAGCGGCGCTGGCGGCGGAGGTGACGACCACGCCGACCCAGGCGACGCAGGGCGACGCGGTGACGTGGCACCTGGTGGTGCCGGAGGAGCGGCCGGGCGCGCGCACCGAGAAGATCGAGTTGAGGCTGCCGGAGGCGACCCCGATCGGCGAGGTCTACCCGCTGTCGGTGGACGGCTGGGCCCCGCTGATCACCTTCCGCGACCTGGACCAGCCGGTGGCCGGCATGCACGCCCCCGGGGTCACCCAGGTGACCGCGGCGGTGACGTGGACCCGGGCCGCCGGCAAGCCGGTGCCGGGTCCGGCCCGGCTCTCACTGGCCATGGGTCCGCTGCCGCTGGTCGACCGGATGAGCGTCGAGCTGGTCCAGACGTACTCGGACGGCACGGTGGTGCGCTGGGCCGACCCGTCCGGCGGCGCCCGCCCCGCCCCGACGCTGGCGCTGGTGCCGCCGGCTCCCGGCACGGTGGTCGGGCACGAGCACGGCGGCGCGACGCCAGCGGTCGCCGGCCAGGGCGGGGCGGGCCACACCCCGCCCGCTGCCGACGCCGGCGGGCCGAGCGCCGACGTGCTGCTCGGCGGTGGCCTGGTGGTGGGTCTCGGCGGCGGCGCGCTGATCGGCTGGATGGTGAGCCGGGCCCGGCACCGCGCCGAGCCGGACGACGACGAGCCGCAGGAGGAGCCGTCGACCGGGCGACCCGACGACGGGCGGCCGGCCGGGGAGGTCCGGCCGCTGACCGAGCCGATGGGTTCCCGCTGAGATCAGCCCGCCCACTCCGGCAGCGGCTCCCGGGCCGCCAGCCAGCGGTCCGGCACCCCACCCGGGGTGCCCACCCCGGTGTACGCGGCGACCACCGCACCGGCGATCGCAGCGGTCGTGTCGACGTCCCCGCCGGCCTCCACGCAGACCCGGACCGCGCCCGGATAGTCGGACAGGTGGGTGACGGCCACCCAGAGGGTGAAGGCCACGGTGTCCTGGGCGGTGACCCGGGAGCCGTTGCCGAGCGCCGCCACGGCCTCCGGCAGCGGCCGACCGAGCAGGGTGGCGGCCCGCCGTATCCCTGCGGCGACCGCGCTCGCCGGGTCGAGCGCGCCGGCGACGGCGGCCAGCAACCGGACCGGGTCGGGTCGGTCGCCGTCGAGCCGGGCACGGGCGGCGAGCGAGGCGGCGACGGCCACCGCGACCGCGCCGGCGATCCCCTCCGGGTGGGCGTGGGTGACCTCGGCGCTGGCGCGGGCCTGGGCGGCGGCGCGGGTGGTGGAGTCGGCGAACCAGGCGCCCAGCGGCCCGACCCGCATCGCCGCCCCGTTGCCGCAGGAGCCCTGCCCGTCGAAGGCCGAGGCGGCGGCCACCGGCCAGGGCGTGCCGGTACGGATCAGGCGCAGGATCGCCACCGCACCCGGCCCGTAGCCTCGGTACGGCTCGCACCGCTCGGCGAAGGCGAGGGCCAGCCGGTCCCGGTCGACGCCGCCGTGGGCGGCGAGTTCGGCCAGCACGGAGCAGGCCATCTCGGTGTCGTCGGTCCACCGCCAGGGCGGCGGGGGGAGCCGGTCGGCGGCCAGGTCCGCCGCGTGCCGGCCGGGCACGAGGAACTGCGAACCGAGGGCGTCGCCCACGGAGAGGCCGGCCAGGCTGTCCCGGGCCAGCGCCAGCCGGGCGTCGGGGAACAGGGTGAACGTCATCGTCGTGCCAGCTTGCCTGGTTCGGGGGAACGCCGCAACGTGATCAACTTGCCACCGGCAGTACGGTGCTGACGTGGCAACCGTGCTCCTGGTCGAAGACGACCACGTCGTACGCGGCGCGATGCTGCGTTCCCTGACGGAGCGGGGGCACGCGGTGCACGCCGTCGGCACGGCGCTGGACGCGTTGCGTCGGGTCGCCGCCGAGGCCCCCGATCTCGTCGTGCTCGACCTCGGCCTGCCCGACCTGGACGGCTCGGACGCCTTGCGGATGCTGCGCGGTATCACCGACGTGCCGGTCATCATCGCCACCGCCCGCGACGACGAGCAGTCGGTGGTCCGGCTGCTGCGTGCCGGCGCCGACGACTACATGGTCAAGCCCTTCACCGGCGCCCATCTGGACGCCCGGATCACCACGGTGCTGCGCCGGGTCGGCCGGGCCAGCCGGGCGGTGCCGCCGGCGGTGCACACCGTCGGCGGGCTGCGGGTGAGCGTGGGCGAGCGCAGCGCGGTGCTCGACGGGGAGCCGCTGGCGCTGACCCGCAAGGAGTTCGACCTGCTGGCGTATCTCGCCGCACGACCCGGCCGGGTAGTGTCCCGGCGGGAACTCTTGGAGGAGGTATGGCGGCAGCCGTCGGTCGGCGAGGACCAGACCATCGACGTTCACCTCTACTGGCTGCGCCGAAAGATGGGCGAGTCCGCGGCGAAGCCCCGCTACCTGCGCACCGTGCGGGGGGTGGGCTTCCGGTTGGTGGCCCCGGACTGAGGCTGGCGCTGGCGTACCTCACCGCCGGCATGTGCGCGCTCGTCGCACTCGCGTTCCTGGTGCCGTTCGGGTTGACCCTACGTGCCGAGGCCCGCGACGCGGCGCTGGCCGACGCGGCGCGGCGCGCCGCCCTGGTCACCGGCGCGCTCGCGGTGAGCACCGATCCGGCGGCGGTACGTCGGGCCGTGGCGGCCAGCGGCGACGACCCGGCCACCCGGCCGGTGGTGCACGGGCTGGGCGGCGCGGAGCCGGCCGGCCGGGCCACCGAGGATGACCTGGACCGGGCCCGTACCCGGCGGCGGACGGTGGTCAGCGACGTCGACGGTGGGCTGCTGCGGCTCGATCCGGTGGTGCTCGACGACCGGGTCGCCGTGGTGGAGACCTTCGTTCCCGACGCCGAGTGGAGCGCGGGCGTCGGCGGGACGTGGCTGCTGTTGGCCGGGGTCGCCGTGGCGCTGGTCGGCGCGGCGGTGATCGTGGTGGACCGGGTGGCGACGCGGGCGGTCGACGCCACGAAGGGCCTGGTCCGGGCCGCCCTGGCGGTCGGCGACGGCGACCTGGGTGTCCGGGTGGAGCCCAGCGGGCCCCGGGAGCTGGCCGAGGCGGGGTACGCCTTCAACCGGATGGCGGACCGGCTGGTCGCCGCCCGCACGGACGAGCGGGAACTGGTGGCGGACCTGTCGCACCGGCTACGTACCCCGCTGACCGTGCTGCGGCTCGACGCCGAGGGGCTCGACTCGGACGACACCGGCGTCGGTTCGTTCAGCCCGGCGGAGCTGGACCGGCGGCGGACGATCCGGCGGATCCGGCAGGCCATCGTCACCCTCGAGGGTGAGATCGACGTGCTGATCAAGACCACCCGCAGGGCGGTCGCCCGCGACACCGGGCCGGCGGAGTGCGACGTCAGCGAGGTGGTCCGGGACCGGATGGTGTTCTGGGCGGCGCTGGCGGGCGACCAGAACCGCCCGCACCGGGTGGTCGGAGCCCAGCTGCGCATCCCTGCCCCGGTCCCCCGGGCCGAGCTGGCCGCCGCGTTGGACGCCGTGATCGGCAACGTCTTCCGTTACACCCCCCAGGGGACCGCCTTCGAGGTGGCGGTCTCCCGCCGGGACGGGTACGTGGCGATCCGCGTCGACGACGCCGGCCCGGGCATCGCCGACCCGGACCGGGCGCTGCGCCGCGGCGCCAGCGACCAGGGGTCGACCGGGCTGGGGCTGGACATCGCCAAGCGGGTGGCGTTGCAGGCCAATGGCTCGGTGAGCATCGACCGGGCCCGGCTCGGTGGGGCGAGCGTGGTGATGCTGCTGGCGGACCCGGAGGCGACGCCCCGGCAGGTCAGCCGGTTCGGGCTGGTCGGCCGGATGGCGCGGGAGGTCCGCGAGCAGAAGACCAACGGCCGCCGCTGGCCCCGCCGGCGTTCCTAACCACCGTCGGCGACACGCCACCACCGGGTGCCCGGGCCGCTCGCTCAGCGCGGCCCGGTCGCCGCGTACGCGTCGATCTCGGCGCTGATCCGGGCCTTCTCGCCCGGCGCCAGGAACGAGGCGGTCACCGCGTCCTTCGCCAGCGCGGCCACCCGGTCCGTACCGGCGTCGAGCAGCCGGGCGGCCACGGCGTACTCGTCGTTGAGGGTGGTGCCGAACATCGGCGGGTCGTCGGAGTTGACGGTGACCAGCACGCCCGCGTCGACCAGCCGCCGCAGGGGGTGGGCGGAGATGTCGGGGACCGCCCGGGTCCGCACGTTGGAGGTCGGGCAGACCTCCAGCGCGATCCGGTGTTCGGCCAGGTACGCCAGCAGCTCCGGGTCGTCGGCGGCGGAGATGCCGTGGCCGATCCGCTCCGCGCCGAGTTCGCGCAGCGCGTCCCAGACCGTCTGCGGGCCGGTGGTCTCCCCGGCGTGCGGCACCGACCGCAACCCGGCCGCCCGGGCCTGGTCGAAGTACGGCTTGAACTGCGGTCGGGGCACGCCGATCTCCGGGCCGCCCAGGCCGAAGCTGATCAGCCCGTCGGGCCGCTCCTCCAGCGCGATGCGCAGGGTCTCCTCGGCCGCCGGCAGCCCGGCCTCGCCGGGGATGTCGAAGCACCAGCGCAGGGCGATGCCGAAGTCGGCCTCGGCCCGCTTGCGGGCGTCCTCGATCGCCTCGCAGAACGCCGGGGCGGGGATGCCCCGGCGCACGTGCGAGTACGGGGTGACGGTCAGCTCGGCGTACCGGACCTGCTGCCGGGCCAGCTCGCGGGCGACCTCGTGGGTGAGGATCCAGACGTCCTCCGGGTCGCGGATCAGGTCCACGACGCTCAGGTAGATCTCGATGAAGTGGGCGAAGTCGCGGAAGGCGAAGTAGTCGGCCAACGCCTGCGGGTCGGCCGGGACCGGGCTGCGCCCCTCGTGCCGCGCGGCGAGCTCGGCCACGATGCGGGGCGAGGCGGAGCCGACGTGGTGCACGTGCAGCTCCACCTTGGGCAAACCGGCGATGAAGGTGGGCAGGTCGGTCACAAGTTCTCCTCTGCACGGGCGCCGGTGCGGGCGACCACGAAGATCCGGCGGAACGGGAAGCACACCTGACCATGCCGCACCGGGTACGCCTCGGCGAGGCGTACCCCCAGTTCGGCCCGGAAGTCGGCCCAGCCGGCGGCGTCCAGCGCGGCCCGTACGGGGCGCAGCGCCGTGCCCTCCATCCAGCGCAGCACCGGGTGGTCGGCGGCGGGTTCGGCCGGCAGCAGGTGCACGTACACAGTCTCCCAGGCGTCGACGGCGCACCCGGCGCCGGTCAGGGACGCGGCGTAGTCGACGGCGTCGTCGACCGGGGCGTCCCGCAGCAGCGGGCCGAGGGTGCCCGCCCACCGGTCCCGGCGGGCGACCTCGCGCAGGGCCCGGTGCGACGGGGCGGCGAAGTTGCCGGGCACCTGGAACGCCAGCCAGGCGCCGGTGGGCAGTTCGTGGGCCCAGCGGGCCAACAGCTCCCGGTGCCCGGGCACCCACTGGAGCACCGCGTTGGCGACGAGCACGTCCACGTCGGGGCCGGGTCGCCAGTCGGCGACGTCGCCGACGCGGAACTCGGCCCGGGTGTCGAGGGTGGCGGCGCGGGCGATCATCTCCGGGGAGGCGTCCAGGCCGGCGACGCGGGCGGCCGGCCAGCGGGCGGCCAGGGCCGCGGTCAGGGTTCCGGGACCACAGCCGAGGTCGACCACGGCGCGCGGCCGGTCCGCCGGGACCCGGGCGACGAGGTCGTGGAACGGGCGGGACCGCTCGCCGCCGTAACGGAGGTACGTGTGTGGATCCCACATCGCCAGCTCCAAACCGTACGTACGTATTGCTGCGAGCGTACGGCCCGCGGCACGGGCCGGCAAGCCGGTCACTAGGCTCGGGCGAATGGAACAACGCAGCTTCGACCGGCTCGGCCGGCAGGTGGGTGTGGTCGGCCTCGGCGCCTGGCAGCTCGGGGCGGACTGGGGGCAGGTCGGCGAGGACGACGCCCTGGCCGTCCTGGCCGCCGCCGTGGACTCCGGAGTCACCTTCCTCGACACCGCGGACGTCTACGGCGACGGCCGCAGCGAACAGCTCATCGGCCGCTTCCTGCGGGAACGGCCCGGACACGGGCTGACCGTGGCGACCAAGATGGGCCGCCGGGTGCCGCAGACGCCGCAGGCGTACACCCTGGACAACTTCCGGGCCTGGACCGACCGGTCCCGGGCCAACCTCGGCGTGGACACCCTGGACCTGGTCCAGCTGCACTGCCCGCCGACGCCCGTCTTCGCCGACGACCGGGTCTTCGACGCCCTGGACACCCTGGTGCAGGAGAAGCGGATCGCCGGGTACGGCGTCAGTGTCGAGACCTGCGACCAGGCGCTCACCGCGATCGCCCGGCCCGGGGTGGCCAGCGTGCAGATCATCCTCAACGCCGTCCGGCTCAAGCCCCTGGAGCGGGTGCTGCCCGCCGCCGCCTCCGCCGGCGTCGGGATCATCGCCCGGGTGCCGCTCGCCAGCGGTCTGCTCTCCGGTCGGTACGACGAGCGCACCACCTTCGCCGCCGACGACCACCGGAACTACAACCGGCACGGGGAGAGCTTCGACGTCGGGGAGACCTTCTCCGGCGTCGACTACGACCTCGGCCTGGAGGTCGTCCGCCGGCTCGCCCCGCTGGTCGGCCCCGACCGCACCATGGCGCAGTTCGCGCTCCGCTGGATCATCGACCAGCCCGGCGTCACCGTCGTCATCCCCGGTGCCCGCAATCCGGAGCAGGCGCGGGGCAACGCCACCGCCGCGGCGCTGCCGCCGTTGAGCGACCCGGAGCGCGACACCGTACGCGCCGTCTACGACGAGTTGGTCAGGCCCCGGGTGCACGACCGGTGGTGAGCCGTGCCGGCAGGGTGCTCGCGGCCGGCCCCGCCAGCCCGGATGCTGGGGGTGGGGCCGGCGCGGCCGGCGCACTGGAGGTGGCACGGATGAGAGGTTGGTTCACGCTCACCCTCGGCCTGCTGGCCGTGGTGACCGGCGCCGTCTGGACGGTGCAGGGGCTCGGCTACGTCAGTGACAGTGTCATGACCGGCCAGCGGGTCTGGGCCGTGCTCGGCCCGGCGCTGGCGGCGGTCGGGCTCGGCCTGCTCTGGCGTGGCATGCGGTCCCGGCGGGGCGGCTGAGCCGACGGCGGCGACCGCCCGGACGGCCCGGGAACGCGGAAAGCCCCGCGTCCGAAACAGACACGGGGCTTCTCGTCGATCCGGCTGGCCGGATCACCCGGGCCGGCGGCTGCCGACCGGCACTGATCAGATGGGGCGGACCTGCTCGGCCTGCGGACCCTTCTGACCCTGGGCGATCTCGAACTCCACCCGCTGGTTCTCCTCCAGCGTGCGGTAGCCGCTGGTCTGGATGGCCGAGAAGTGGACGAACACGTCAGCACCCCCGCCGTCGACGGTGATGAAGCCGAAGCCCTTGTCAGCGTTGAACCACTTCACGGTTCCCTGCGCCATGTGTATCTCCTTCTAAAACTGGCGGCCGAGCACGCCGTGCGGCCGATTGGCCGTTTTCGAGCAGCGGCGCCTGAGACGGCCTCCACGAAGGAGACTTCTCTCAACCCACGCCATCTCTCAACAGCGGGGATCAGCAAACCACGTACGCAAAAACTCTGCACAGCCTACCCGACGAAGTTCTCCGACATGTGACCTGACGGATGCCGGATCTCTGCTCGGCGGCCCCTTTGGATCATGCGAGAGGCCCCCGCCGCCGGGTGCGGGACCAGGCCCTGTCCGCCCGTCGCGGTCAGTCCGGCCAGCTGCCGGTCAGTCGCCGTACGCCGACCGCCCCGCCCCGGTCCACCGCCGCCCGGACCACCGAGAAGATCGCCCCCTGCAACGCCGCCGCGGCGAGAATCTCGCCCCAGCCCCGGTCCTCGTCGGTCGCGCTGGGCGCCTCGCCGTCCCCGGCGGTCATCTTCCAGACCTGCCGGAAGATGACCCCGGCGACCGTGCCGGCGGCCAGACCGAGCAGCACCCCGACGGGCCGGTACGCGGTCTTGCCGATGCCCTTGCTCACCTACGCCTCCCCCGCACGATCAGCAGCACGACCACCGTCGCCAGCGCTCCGGCCGCGATCGCCGCCCAGGGCGCCGGTCCGCGCCCGAGCGCCTCCCGGTAGTCCCGCGACCGCAGTTCGCCGGTCTTCTGCGCCGCCTGCCCGCGAACCCGGGCCACGGTGAGCGTCGCCTGCTCGCGCATCCGCTCCCTCGCCTGGCCGGCGGACTCCCGCAGCCGGGCCTTGACGTCGGCCTTCGCGGCCAACAGCTCCATCGTCTCGCCCAGTTCCACCCGGGTTCGCCGGATCTCCTCGCGGAGAGCCTCGGTGTCGCCGGTCCCGTTGCCCGTCATGCCCGTCCCCTGTCCTTCACGGCCGCGGTGACGACGTCCATGTCCGCCCGCAGGCTCTGGACCGTCGACGCCGGGACCGGGGGGACCGCACGGCTGACCTGCTTCTTCCCGACCAGGGCGAGGACGCCGGCGATCAGGAACAGCACCACCGCCACGATCAGGGCGGCCGCCCACGCGGGCAGCGCCAGGTCCAGCAGCAGGATCGCCGTGGCGACCAGCGCGCCGAGCCCGTAGAGGGCGAGCGCCCCGCCACCGCCGAAGAGGCCGATGCCGATCCCGGCGTGCTTGCCCTTCTGGGTCAACTCCGCCCGGGCCAGCGCCAGCTCGTCCCGCACCAGCCGGGAGACCTGCTCGGTGGCCCGCTGCACCAGTTCGGCGGTGGACGGCTCACTCCCGTTCGGGGACGTGCGGTGGTTCGCGACGTCAGCCATGCTGTCCTCCTTTCGTCGTCACCGCGCTGAATGCCCGGAGTCGCCGTCCGTCAATCCTGCGTACGGTGACCAACCACATCTGACCTCAGGTCAGGCCGTACCGTCCGGCGAAACGCGGAAGCGGATCCGACAAAGCCCCCGTGACCCGGGGCCACGGGGGCTTCGGGTGATCGGTCAGCGGCGACCGTCGAGGGACTCCTCGGCGCCGACGAGCGTCCCGCCGCGCCCGTCCGCACCGGCGTCGGTCCGGCCGTCGGGGGACTCCCGGCGGTCGTCCGCCCGGGCCTCGGTCCGGTCGCGGGGCTCGGCGTCGTTGTCGGGGCCGACGAAGGCCTCGCTGCGGGCCTCACCGTCGTCGCTGCCGCCGAAGACCCGGGCGTCGTCCGGCACGTCGGTCTCCGGCCGGCGGCGCCCCGGCCGGCGCGGCTGCACCCACTGCCAGGGCAGGCTGCCGGAGGAGTCGCCGATCTCGGTCCGCGTGCGCGGCAGCGCGGTCGGCCGCTGGTCGCGGATCCAGCAGACCAGGTGCTCACGGACCAGGCAGCGCAGGTCCCAGAGGCTGCCCGCGTCGGCGGCGCTGACCAGCGCCCGGAGCTTGACCAGACCGCCGGTCGCGTCGGTCACCTGCAGCACGCACACCCGGCCGTCCCACAGGTCTGTGCTCTCCACCAGCCGGCGCAGCTCCTCGCGCATCGCCTGTACCGGGATCGACCAGTCGACGTCGAACTCGGCGGTGCCGAGCACGGCCGCCTCGGTACGGGTCCAGTTCTGGAACGGCGTGCTGGTGAAGTAGGAGGTGGGCAGGATCAGGCGCCGGTCGTCCCAGATCTGCACCACCACGTAGCTGAGCGTGAGTTCCTCGATCCGGCCCCACTCCCCCTCGACGACCACCACGTCGTCGAGGCGCACGGCGTCGCTGAAGGCGAGCTGGAGGCCGGCGATGACGTTGCCGAGCAGGCTCTGGGCAGCCAGCGCGGCGACCACACCGGCCACACCGGCACTGGTCAGCAGGCCCGCGCCGATGCCGCGTACGGCGGGGAAGGTCATCAGCATCACGCCGATGGCCAACACCACGATCACCGCGATGGTGAGCCGGCGCAGCAGGACCACCTGGGTACGCACCCGGCGGGCATGGCGGTTGTTCGGCACGTCCACCCGGAACCGGGCCAGTGCGGTGTCCTCCACCACCACCAGCAGCGCGGCCACCAGCCAGGCGGTGGCGGCGACCACGCCCAACACCAGGGTGTGCAGCACCACCTGCCGCCACGGGGTGCCCACGGCGTACCCGGTGCTGAACCGCACCGCGAGCTGCGCGGCCAGCACCGTCGCGGCGACCTGGAACGGCCGGTGGACGTGCTCGGTGAGCTCGGTCATCAGCAGCGAACGCCGGCCCAGCCGGCGGATCGTCCGATGCACCACCGCGGCGACGAACAGGGCGATCGCCGCCGCGGCTGCCGCGGCGGCGATCGTCACGAGGTAGTTGCGCACTGAGTCTCCCTCCGACCGGGCGGATCAGCTCCGGGCAAAAGCCCTATGGTGCCCGGCGCGCCCGGGAATCAACCAACTCAGACGCGGCGGTAGCGGGACTGCAGGAAGCAGTAGACGCCGAAGGCGGCGATACCGAGGGCCATCAGCACCAGCAGGATCTGGCCGTAGGGCTGGTCACGCAGGGTGCGCAGGGCGCCGTCCAGGCCCCGCGACTTCTCCGGGTCGTAGTTCACGGCGGCCACCATGATCAGCAGACCGGCGACCGCGAACACGCTGCCGCGGGCGATGTAGCCCGCCATCCCCAGCCGGCGGCTCAGCGTCCGGGTCTTCGGGCTCATCTCGCCGATCTTCAGGTTGCGCTCGAACTTCTTCCTGAGACCGTAGATCACCATGCCGACGCCGACGGCGGCGAGCGCCAGGCCGGCGATCCCGACCAGCCAGCGACCGCCGGTGGACGCCATCAGTCTCGCGGAGAACGCCTCCTGCTGGTCGGCGCTGTCGGCGCTGGCGTTCTGGACGACGGTGAGCGCGGTCCAGGCGAGCCAGAGGAAGACCACGGTACGCACGACCGAGGCGACCCGCTCGAAGAGCCGCTCCCTGCCCCGCTTGGCGTGGTGGCCGACGGCCGCCTCCAGCGCCTGCCAGATGGCCATGGCGACCAGGCCGACGGCGATCGCGATCAACAGGAACTTACCCAGGGGCTGCGCGCCCAGGGTACGCAGCGCGCCGTTCTGGTTGGCCTCCTCGCCGGAGTTGCCGAAGGCGACCTGGAGGGCGAGCCAGGCGAAGAGCAGGTGCACGATCCCGTAGCCGATGAAGCCGGCCCGGGCGAGGAGTTCCAGCCAGCGGCTGTCGGCGGTGCGGGCGGCGGTGGCTTCGGCGTTCCGGGTGAGAGACATAGGCCCGTCTATTGCCGAACGGGTTGATCCCCAAACGTGGGCCGCCGCCGGCCCGGTCAGCCGTTGGCGTTGCGCGCCACGCGGATCTTGACCTCCTGGTCGGTGACGCTGTCCAGCGTCACCGCGAAGCCGCCCACCTCGGCGGCCTGCTGGCCGGTGGTGAGGGAGACCCGCTCGCCGGCGACCTCGACGGTGACCTGGTCACCCTCGGCGCCGATCAACTTGGCCTTGACCCCGAGGATGTTGGCCTGCGCGTCGACGCCCCGGTCGAAGGTGACCGTGCAGGCGTCCAGACCACAGTCGGTGCGGGCGCCCTCGGAACTGCATCCGGCCAGCAGTGCCGCGCCGAGGGCGAGGGAGGCCAGCAGGCCGGCCGTCCGACGGATGGGGGTGCGGGGGTGGGTACCGGTTCGGGTCGTCACCCGTCCAAGGGTACGAGACGCGGGCCACGCGGCACCGCCCGAGGCACGGCCGCGATGCCGGGACGGCGTACCACGGGCCGCGTCCACCACTACACCATCGTCGCCGAGGTGAACCGGTTGCTCGCCGAACCGGACCGGCCGGCCCGGCGGGGGGAGACAATGACCGGGTGAGCCTGCTGGTCGAGGAGAACCCCGCCAAGCGCCGCTTCGAGATCCTGGTCGACGACGCGCTGGCCGGCTTCACCGCGTACCTGCCCCGGGGCGGGGTGCGGGTGTTCACCCACACCGAGATACGCCCGGAGTACCAGGACATGGGCGTCGGCGCGGCGCTGGTCCGGGCCACCCTGGACCAGGTGCGCGCGGAGGGCGGCCGGATCGTGCCGCAGTGCCCGTTCGTGCGGGCCTTCATCACGCGCCATCCCGAGTACGCCGACCTGGTGGTCATGCCCACCTGAAGGGGTCAGCGCCGCCCGGCGAGCAACTCGGCGGCGGCGCGGGCCCCGGCCCTGGTCGCGCCGTGGGTGGCCACGTGCACCCGCCCGACCACCAGCTCGGGCACGCCCAGCTCCACCACCACCGCGTCGGGACGGGCGGACAGGGCCCGGGTGACGGCCGCTAGCATCCAGCCGTGCCGGTGCAGGTCCCGGACCACCAGCACCACCGGACGCGCCCCGGCTCCCGCGGTCGGATCGGCCAACGAGGCGGCCCCGCCGGCCGCCCTCGCCGCGGCGGCGGCCCTGGTGGCCGGGACGGTGGCCGTGGGGGTCTCGGCCAGCCGGACGGTGCGGGTGCCGGGCAGCAGCACGGCCAGGGGCTCGCCGATCCCCCACGGGGTCTCCGGGCCGATGGCGATGTTGCGAGGGGGGACGAACTCCACCACGTGCGCGGGCCCGGGCAGCGGCAGCCGGGAGTGTGGGTCGCCGGTGACCCGCACGGCCCGGCGCGCGGCGGCCAGCCCGATCCGGGAACCGTCGGTGCACGGCAGCGCCCGCGTCGGCCCGGCGGCCCGGGTGGCCAGCGTCCAGGCGGCGAGCTGGCCGACCCGCTTGGCGGCCTCGGCGAGCCGCTCCTCCGGCAGCTCACCGGTGACGACGGCGGCGACGACGGCGTCGCGCAGATGCCGGGCCACCGCCTCGTCGGCGTGCTCACCGCCGACGCAGACCGCGTCCGCCCCGGCGGCCAGGGCCCGCACGGCCGCGCCGGCCGGGCCGTACCGGTCGGCGACGGCGCGCATCTCCACCGCGTCGGTGACCACCACCCCGGAGAAACCCAGCTCGCCGCGGAGCAGGTCGCCGAGGACGCGGGGACTGAGGGTGGCCGGCAGTTCGGCGTCGAGAGCGGGGACGAGCAGGTGGCCGGTCATCACCGCCTGCACCCCGGCGGCGACGGCGGCCCGGAACGGGACCAGCTCGACGGCGTCCAGCCGGGACCGGCTGGCGCCGATGCGGGGCAGGTCGTGGTGCGAGTCGACCCGGGTGTCGCCGTGACCGGGGAAGTGCTTGGCGCAGGCCGCCACCCCGGCGGACTGGAGGCCGCGTACCCAGGCGGCGGTGTGCCGGGCGACCAGGTGCGGCTCGGCGCCGAAGGCGCGTACGCCGATCACCGGGTTGTGCGGGTTGTCGTTGACGTCGGCGTCGGGCGCGTAGTTGAGGGTGACGCCGAGCGCGGCGAGGTCGGCGCCGAGGTCGCGAGCGACCTCCTCGGTCAGCGCCGGGTCGTCGACCGCGCCGAGCGCGAGGTTGCCCGGGCGGGAGCTGCCCCGGGTGGATTCGATCCGGGTGACGTCACCGGCCTCCTCGTCGATGGCGACCAGCACGTCGGGGCGTTCGCCGCGCAGGGCGGCGGTGAGCGCGGCGAGCTGGGCCGGGTCGACGACGTTGCGGGCGAAGAGCACCACCCCGCCGAGCCCCTCGCCCAGCCAGCGGCACACCCAGTCGGGCGGCGTGGTGCCGACGAAGCCCGGCTGGAGGACGGCCGCCGCGAGCCGGACCAGGTCGCGCTCGCTCATGCCGTCGCCACCCGGTCGGCGACCCGGCGGGCCACCCGCGACCCCACCCTGACGATCCGCTGGCTCATGCCGCCTCGTACCCCCCGGTCGCGGTCGACGGCCCGTCGCCGTCGCGGTGCTGCCATGGTCACACCGCACCGTTAAATAGTCAATAAACCTTACTGTTAGGACCTGGCGTCCGCCCCGGGCCGCGTGCGACAGTGCCGGCATGGATCCGCTGCCGCTCGCCGACGCCACCTCACCGGCCGACATCCCCGGCATACGCCTGCTCGGCGTGGTGGTCGGCGGTCTGCTGCTGGTCGCCGCCATCCGGGCGATGTTCCGGCGACGCTGACTGATCTCCCGCCGCCGGGGTACCGATCCCCCGCGTCAGCCCGGCACATCCCGGGCCGGACGTCGGCGAGGAGGAGACATGAGGATCGGCTACTTCCTGTCCAGCGAGGAGTACACCCCGGCGGAGCTGCTGGACCAGGCACGCGGTGCGGAACGGGCCGGGTTCGAGGCGCTGTGGATCTCCGACCACTACCACCCGTGGGTCGACGCGCAGGGCCAGAGCCCCTTCGTCTGGTCGACCATCGGCGCGCTGAGCCAGGTCTGCGCGCTGCCCGTCACCACCGCGGTCACCTGCCCGACGGTACGCATCCACCCGGCGGTGATCGCCCAGGCGGCGGCGACCAGCGCCGTGCTGCTCCAGGGCCGGTTCGTGCTCGGTGTGGGCAGCGGCGAGGCGCTCAACGAGCACATCCTCGGCGACGCCTGGCCGCAGACCGACGTCCGGCTGGAGATGCTGGAGGAGGCGGTCGGGGTGATGCGGGAACTGTGGCGGGGCGGCTTCGTCAACCACCACGGCAAGCACTACACGGTCGAACACGCGCGGATCTACACGTTGCCGGAGCAGCGGGTGCCCATCTACGTCTCGGGCTTCGGACCGAAGGCGGTCGACCTGGCCGCCCGGATCGGCGACGGTTACGTCAGCACCATGCCCGACGGGGAGCTGGTCCGCCGGTTCCGGGACAACGGCGGCGGTGACAAGCCGTGCCAGGCCGGCTTCAAGGCGGCGTACGCCGGCAGCGAGGACGAGGGCATGCGCATCGCGTACGAGCGGTGGCCCAACGCCGGGGTGCCGGGCGAACTGTCCCAGGTGCTCCCGTCGCCGCGCCACTTCGAACAGGCCGCGCAGCTGGTGAAGCCGGAGATGATGAAGGAGGCGTTCGTCTGCGGCAACCGCGCCGACGCGCACCTGGAGATGATCGACCGGTACGCGAAGGCCGGCTTCGACGAGGTCTACGTGGCCAACACCGGCCCGAACTGGCAGGGCCTGTTCGACCTCTACCAGCGCGAGGTGCTGCCCCGCCTGCGGTGACCGCCGGCGGACGGCCGTGGCCCGCGCCCCGGTCGACGGTTTCGGCGATGATCGGCACGGGTACCTCCGGCCCCTGATGAAACTGTCCACGAACACCACGACGTTGCGCCGCGCGGCGCGCAGCCTCTTCGGCTGGACCACCCTGCGGCCGCCCCAGCTCGCCGCCATGCGCGCGGTGATGAAGCGGCGCGACGCGCTGGTGGTGCTGCCCACCGGTGCCGGCAAGTCGGCGATCTACCAGATCCCGGCCAGTCTGATCCCCGGGCCGACGGTGGTGATCTCCCCACTGCTGGCCCTCCAGCAGGACCAGATCGCCGCGCTCAACGAACGGCAACGCCCGGAGCTGCGGGCGGTGCGGATCAGCTCCGCCGAGAGCCCGTCCCAGCAGATTGAGGCGATCACCGAGCTCCGCGAGGGGCGGGCGGAGTTTCTCTTCATCACCCCGGAGCAGCTCAGCGACCCCGACCGGATGGCCGAGGTGCGGTCGCTGAAGCCGGCCCTGGTCGCGGTCGACGAGGCGCACTGCATCTCCGCCTGGGGCCACGACTTCCGCCCGGACTACCTGGCGCTGGGCCACCTCGTCGACGGCCTCGGCCGGCCGCCGGTGGTCGCCCTGACCGCCACCGCGTCACCCCCGGTACGCGACGACATCATCGCCCGGCTGCGGCTGCGCGACCCGGAGGTGGTGATCTCCGGGCTGGACCGGCCGAACCTCTTCGTCGAGGTCGCCCACTGCCCCACCGACGACTACCGGTGGCGGCGGCTGACCACGCTGCTGCGCGACGACGAACGCCCGGGCATCATCTACGTGCCCACCCGTCGCGCCGCCGAGGACCTGGCCGCACGGCTCACCGAAGCCGGCCTCCCGGCGCAGCACTACCACGGCGGGATGCCCACCGGCGCCCGCCACGAACTGCACGAGGCGTTCCTCGCCGACCGGGTGCCGATCATGGTGGCCACCTCGGCCTTCGGCATGGGCATCGACAAGCCGAACATCGCCTGGGTGGTGCACATGGCGCTGCCCGACTCCCCGGACAGCTACTTCCAGGAGATCGGCCGGGCCGGCCGGGACGGCGAGCCGGCCCGGGTGCTGCTGCTGTGGCGGGCCGAGGACGTCTCCCTCCAGCGCTACTTCAGCGGCGGCCTGCCGGATCCCACGGAGCTGCGGGACCTGGCCGCGCTGCTGCGCAAGCAGCCCCGCACCAGGAAGGAGCTGCGCGAGCTGACCGGCCTCGGCGCGCGCAAGCTGGGCCAGTACCTGGCGCTGCTGGAACAGGTCGGGGCGGCGCGGCCACGCGCGAGGCAGCAGATCGGCACGCCCCGGTACTCCCCGACGCCGGTGGACGCCGCCGCGGCCGCCCTGGCCGAGGCGGAACGCCAGCGGACCGTCACCCGCTCGCGCACCGACATGATGCGCGCCTTCGCGGAGACGACCGCCTGCCGGGGGCAGACCCTGCTGGCGTACTTCGGGGAGCGGATGTCCGCCGTGTGCGGGCATTGCGACAACTGCCACGCGGGCAGCAGCAGCGCCGACGACGGCGCGGTCGGCCCGTTCCCGGTACACAGCCAGGTCCGGCACCCGGAGTGGGGGGCCGGCCTGGTGCTCAACTACGTCGACGACCGGATGACGGTGCTCTTCGACGAGGTCGGCTACAAGACGCTTTCCGTGCCCGTGGTGTCGGAGCAGGGTCTGCTGACGCTGGACTAGCCTGACCGGGCACCCGCGCGGGTGCCACGCACGTGTGAGAAGTGACCCAGGGCGAGAGGGGCTCAAGTCGTGATCGAACAGCCGGCGTACACCGGTTTCGGGTTCTCCGACGAGGAGTGGGGGCTGCTGGTCGGCCTGCCGCAGGCGGTGCTCACCGCCGCCAGCGCCGCCGAGTCCGACGGCACCCGGCGCACCCGTGCGGAGACCGCCGCCGGTCTGGAGACCATCGCCACCGGCCGGGAGTCGGCCAGTCCGCTGGTCGCGGCCGTGGCCGGGGAACTCGTGTCGCGGGTGGGCGACCCGGAGGCCGGCGAGGAACTGCCGGTCATCGAGCCGGCCGACCCGCAGGGCCTGATCGACGACGTGCTGGCCCGCGCAGGCCAGGCGTCCGCCCTGCTCGGCGCGAAGGTCGACGAGGGCGAGGCCGGGGCGTACCGGCACTGGCTGGTGGAGATCGCCGAGCAGGTGGTGGGCGCGGTCCCGACGGGCGGCCTCCTCGGCATCGGCGGCGACCAGGTCAGCGACTCGGAGCGGCGCTTCCGGGACCGGCTCTCGCACGTCCTCAACGACTGAGGCGCGCGACGACGGCGGCGTCCCCGTGGAGCGCCGCCGTCGTCGCGGGTCGGCGGGCCGCGTCAGGCGATCCGGCGTCGGAACAGCACGGCGGCGAGCACCACGGACACCAGCAGGATGCCGAGGCACCAGGCCGCCGCGAGGGCCGGCGCCGACCCGGGCGGTGTGCCGAGCAGCAGCGCCCGCAGGGTCTCGATGACCGGGGTGACCGGCTGGTGGTCGGCGAAGCCGCGCAGCCAGCTCGGCATGGTCTGCACCGGGACGAACGCGCTGCTGGGGTAGGGCAGGAACATGACCAGGAAGGTGAAGCCGTTGGCCGCCTCCGGGGTCCGGGCGAGCAGCCCGAACGCGGCGGACAGCCAGGACACCGCCAGCAGGAACAGCAGCAGCACCCCGGCCGCGGCGAGCCAGCCCAGGGGGTCGACGGCCGGACGGAACCCGATCGCCACGGCCACGCCGAGGACGAGCACCGTCGAGACCAGGTTGCGCACGACGCTCGCGACGACGTGGCCGCCGAGGATCGCGGTGCCGGCGACGTCCATCGTGCGCAGCCGTTCGACCAGGCCGTTGCCGAGGTCGGTGGTGACGCTCATCGCGGTGCCCGCCGCCCCGAACCCGGCGCAGAGCAGGAGCACCCCGGGGACGACGTAGGTGACGTACGCGCCACCGGTGTCGATGGCGCCCCCGAAGAGGTAGACGAAGATCAGCATCAGGATCACCGGCAGCAGCAGCGAGGTGAGCAGCGCGTCGACGTTGCGGCGGGACAGCCGCACGCACCGTTGCACCAGGACGGACAGCTCGGTCCCTCGGGCGGTCAGCTCAGACACCGGCCACCTCCCGCTCGGTGGCGGGCACCGCCCGCCCGGTCAGGGTGAGGAAGACGTCGTCGAGGCTCGCGGTACGCAGGTGAAAGCGCTCGACGCCCTGCCGGTCGGGGTCGACCTCGTCGAGCAGTCGGCGGACCTGCGGCGCGTCGCCGTCGATGGGGACGGCCAGTTCGCGCCGGCCGGCGTCGGCGTGGGCCACCCGGCCGCCGAGCCGGCGGACCGCGGCGGCGAACCGGTCGTCGTCGCGCATGGTGAGTTCCAGTCGGTGGGCGCCGAAGCGCCGCTTCAGCTCCTCGGCGGTCCCCTCGGCCGCGAGCCGGCCTCCGTGCAGGACCGCCACCCGGTCGGCGAGCCGGTCGGCCTCCTCCAGGTACTGCGTGGTCAGCAGCACCGTGACGCCTCCGGCGGCCAGCTCCGCGACGACCTCCCACAACGCCTGCCGGCTGCGCGGGTCGAGCCCGGTGGTCGGCTCGTCGAGGAAGATGACCGACGGCGAGCCGACCAGGCTGGCGGCGAGGTCGAGCCGGCGGCGCATCCCGCCGGAGTACGTCGACACCCGGCGGCCGGCCGCCGCCGCCAGGTCGAAGCGCTCCAGCAGGTCGGCGGTGCGTCGGCGGGCCGCCGGGCGGGACAGCCCGGCGAGCCGGGCCATCATCGTCAGGTTCTCCACCCCGGTCTGCGTCTCGTCGAGGGCCGCTTGCTGGCCGGCGAGGCTGATCCGCCGGCGCACCCGGCGCCGGTCGCGGACCACGTCGAGACCGTCCACTTGGGCGCTTCCGCGGTCGGGGGTGGTCAGCGTCGACAGGATCCGCACCGTGGTGGTCTTGCCCGCGCCGTTGGGCCCGAGCAGGGCGTACACGCTGCCCCGGGCCACCCGCAGCGTCAGCCCGTCGAGCACCGCCACCGCGCCGAAGGACTTGCGCAACCCGACGGCCTCCACCGCCGGAGTTGTCCACTCCCCCATGGTTCCTCACTCTCCGTGTTCTGCGTATGCCATACGCTTTACTGCGTAAATGATACGCAGAAGGTAGGATGGCGCGTCAACACCGCGAACGAGAGGCGAGGATGAGCGAGCCGGACGACGACCTGCCCGAGAGCGTGGTGATCGCCTGGGGCCTGCGGGAGCGTCCTGGCAAGGGCCCACAGCGCAGCCTCACCCTGGACCAGATCGTGGCCGCCGCCGTCCGGGTGGCCGAGGCCGACGGGCTGGCCGCCGTCTCGATGAGCCGGGTCGCCGGCGAGCTGGGCGTGGCCACCATGTCGCTGTACCGCTACGTGTCGGCGAAGAACGACCTGGTGGATCTGATGACCGACGCCGCCTACGGCGATCCTCCGCCGCCACGCGGCCCGGACGAGGGGTGGCGGTCGGCGCTCACCCGCTGGGCCGAGGCCAACGTGGCGGCCATCCGCCGCCACCCGTGGCTGCGGCACGTCCCGGTCAGCGGCCCGCCGATCCGCCCCAACCAGGTGCGCTGGATGGAACGAGGGCTCGACTCCCTGCGCGGCACCGGCCTGCTCCCGAGCGAGCGCCTGTCGACGGTCCTGCTGGTCAGCGGGTACGCCCGCCACTGGGCGACGCTGACCGCCGACCTCGCCGAGGCGGCTGCCCGTGCCAAGCTCACCGCCGAAGAGGTCGGCGTCCGCTACTGGCGGCACCTCGAACGGCTCACCCGGGCCGGCGCCTTCCCGGCGATCCGGGAACTGCTCGCCGAGTGGGTCGGGGAGGAGGACGACGAGGAGTTCGACGCGGAGTGGCAGTTCGGCCTCGACCGCGTGCTCGACGGTGTCGATGCCCTGATCCGCAGCCGGTCGCCCGCCTGAGCCGGCGAAGCCGGTCAGGCCTCCTCCAGCAGCTCGAGGACCGCCCGCTCCGCCTCCTCGCGCGGTGTCCGCGGGCCGATCGGCACCAGCACACCGTCGTGGTAGCGGTCCACCACCCGCGGGTCCACGTACGACGTGCGCGCCACCGTCGGCGTGTTGCCCAGCAGCTCCGCCACCTCACGCATCACCGCGGCGACCGCCCTCCGGCGCGCGGTCACCGAGCGCTGCCGGCCCACGGTGGCCAGCTCGGTGGCCGCCAGGACGGTGGCGTGCCAGGTACGGAAGTCCTTCGCGGTCATCTCCCCGCCGCTGGCGTCGCGCAGGTAGTCGTTGACCTCGTCGCTGCGCACGTCGCGCCAGGCGCGGCCGTCCCAGTAGCCGAAGAGCCGCTCCTCGGCGCGGCGGCGGCGACGCAGGGTGGCCAGCACCCGGCACAGCTCCGGATCCTCGATCCGGCGGACCTGCTCGACGCCACCCTTGGCGGGAAACTCGAAGACCACGCAACCGCCCCGGGACCGGGCGTGCTCCGGGCGCAGGGTGGACACGCCGAAGGTGGCGTCCTCGCCGACGGCGTACTGGTCGTTGCCGACCCGGAACATGCCCATGTCGAGCAGTCGGGCGACGGTGGCCAGCACCCGCTCCCGGTGCAGGCCGCGCCCGTCCAGGTCGTGCGCGATCCGGGTACGCAGAACCGGCAACCGGTGGGCGACCTCCAGCACGTGGTCGAACTTCGCCTCGTCCCGCTTGCGCCGCCACTGCGGGTGGTAGAGGTACTGCTTGCGGCCGGCCGCGTCGATGCCGGTGGCCTGGATGTGCCCGTTCGGGTACGGCGAGATCCACACGTCCTGCCAGGCGGGCGGGATCACCAGATCCCGCAGCCGGGCCCGTTCGGCGGGATCGCGAACCGGCTCGCCCCTCGGGTCCAGGAACACCCAGCCCCGCCCGGCCCGGCGGCGCCCGTAGCCCGCCCGGCCCGG
This sequence comes from Micromonospora sp. KC723, assembly GCF_004348595.1. Classification (GTDB taxonomy): domain Bacteria; phylum Actinomycetota; class Actinomycetes; order Mycobacteriales; family Micromonosporaceae; genus Micromonospora. The sequence continues at coordinate 5,746 of NZ_SMKD01000006.1, read as the reverse complement.
ATCACTACGCCGCAACCGCACCGGAGATCCGTACCGCCTCTTCGGCCTCGTCCACGGCGGCCAGCACCCGGTCCACCGGCAGGGCCGCCAACGTCGGATGGGTTCCTACCCCGGCCGTACCCGGCCAATCCTGTCCCCCACACCACAGCACCCGGTGCCGGAGGCGGCCCGGCGGCGGCCCCCACTGGGCAGGGGGCACCGGGCCGAAGAGCAGCACCGACGGGGTGGCGTACGCGGTGGCCAGATGCCCGATGCCGGTGTCGCCGCTGACCACGAGGCGGGCGTGGGCGACCAGCGCGGCCAGTTCGCCCAGGTCGGTGCGGCCGGCCAGGACGACGTCGGGCGGCAGCCCGGCGGCGGCGGCCACCCGCCCGGCCAGATCACGCTCGGCCGTGGAGCCGGTCACCACCACCCGGTGGCCCCGGCCCGCCAGTTCCCGGGCCAGCGCGGCGAACCGCCCGGCCGGCCACCGCTTCTCCGGCGCCTTGCTGCCGGGGTGAACGACCGTAACGCCGACCGGCGTCGCACCCGACGCGGGCCGCCGCAGGGCCAGATCGGCCGGGTCGGCGGGGATGCCGTACCAGGCGAGCAGCCGGCACCAGCGGTCGACCTCGTGCTCCCCGGCCCGCCAGCGCGGGCCGTCGAGGTGCCCGGCCGGTGGGCACCGGAAGGCGAGCAGCCGTCCCGCGCCGGAGAGCATCCGGTGCGACTGCGGGCCGCGCCCGTGCAGGTTGACCGCGACCGGCGGCGACGGCCACGGCGGCGGGCCCAGCCCGTCGATGGGCAGCACCCGGTCCACCGCGTCGACCAGGTCGGCCAGCGGCGCGAGCCAGGCCGGCGCCGCCAGCGCCAGCTCCTGGTCGGGGTACGCGGCCCGCAGCGCGCGCAGCGCCGGCACCGCCGTCGCCAGATCGCCCACCCCCAGGGCGCGGAGCACGAGGATCACGGCCAGGACGTTTCCCGCTGGGCGCAGACCACCAGTTCGCGCACGGCGCAGCCGGGCGGCTGGGACAGCGCGAACATGACCGCCGCGGCGGTGTCGGCGGGGTCGTTGAGGTTGGCGTCCGGGCCCGGCTTGTACTGCTCGTCGCGGTCGTCGAAGAACGCCGTGCGCATCCCGCCGGGGATCAGCAGGGTCACGCCGACCCGGCCGGCCAGCTCGGCGGCGAGGGCACGGGTGAAGCCGACCACCCCGAACTTCGCCGCGCAGTACGCGGTGGCGTCGCTGACCGCCTTGATCCCGAGCGTCGAGGCGACCGTGACGACGTTGCCGTGGGCCGCCTCCAGGTAGGGCAGGGCGGCGCGGACCACCGCGGCGGTGCCGAGCAGGTCGACGGTGACGATCCGCTCCCAGGTCTCCCGGGGCACGTCGGCAAGCCTGCCGGGCACGTCCATGCCGGCGGCGGTCACCACCGCGTCCAGGCCGCCGTGGCGTTCGGCGAGGTCCCGGGTGGCCTCCTCGGCGGCCCGGGTGTCGGCCAGGTCGCACTCGACCCACGGCACCCCGTCCGCCGGCGCCTGCCGGTCCAGCACCAGGGGCCGCCCGCCGGCCCGGGCCACCGCGGTCACCACGGCCGCGCCGAGGCCCCTCGATCCGCCGGTGACCAGGACGGTCGGCCCGGCACCCGGCGCTGCGCTGCTGGTCATCGTGCTCCTTCCGCGGTGGGACGAGCGGCACGGCCCGGACCGGTGCGGGCGACCAGGCGCCGCTCGCCACGCGCCGCCGCGATCATGTCGGTGGTGGAGCGACCGTGCAGGTAGGGCACCACCACGGTCTGCCCGCCCCAGCGACGCAGCAGCTCCGCCTCCGGCAGGGAGGAGGTGTCGCCGCCACCGGTGGCGTAGTCGCCGCCCTTGACCCAGATGTCCGGACGCAACCAGCTCAGCGCGGCGTGCGGGGTGGGCTCGTCGAAGACCATCACCGCGTCCACGCAGCTCAACGCCGCCAGCAGTCGGCTGCGGTCGCCCTGGGACACCACCGGGCGGTCCGGTCCCTTCAGCCCGGCCACGCTGGCGTCGGAGTTGAGGCAGACGACCAGGCAGTCGCCGAGCTGCCGGGCTGCCTGGAGGGTGGCGACGTGCCCGGCGTGCAGCAGGTCGAAGCAGCCGCCGGTGGCGACCACCGTCCCGCCGGCCGCGCGTACCTCGGCCACCACCGCGCCGGCCGCCGCCGCCCCGATCCGCTCCCCGTCGCCGGTGAGCACCACCGGCGGGGCGGCGTGCACCGCCCGGGGCAGCGCGGCAGCCACTCCCCCGCCGGCCACGTACGCCGACGCCTCCGCCACCGCCTCCTGCACCGCCTCGGAGACCAGCGCGCCACGGGCCAGGGCGAGGGTGGCGGCCGAGGCGAACCGGTCGCCGGCCCCGCAGGTGTCGCCCTCGGCCGTGACCGGGGCGGAGACGACCAGCGGGGTCGACCCGGCGTGGCAGAGCAGCGCCCCGTCCCCGCCGAGGGTGACCGCCACCGCGCCGGCCCGCCACCGCTCACGCAACCCCTGCGCGCCCCGGGCGGCGGTGGCCAACCGGGACTCCCCGGCGGGGACCTTGGTCAGTTCCCGGGCCTCCGGCTCGTTCGGAGTGGCCAGGGTGACCCCGGGCACTGCCGCCGGCCCCCGGGGATGCGGGTCCCACACCACCGGGGCACGGGTCGAGGCGAGGGCGGCGCGCAGCGCCGGCTGCCGGGCCACGCCCCGGCCGTAGTCGCTGACCAGCACGGCCGACGCGTCGGCGAGCAACCGCAGCACCGCCTCGTGCGGCTCCCCGGGCTCGCCGGCCGGGCCACCCCGGTCGTGGCGCAGCAGCACCCGGCCCCGCGCCCGCAGCCGGATCTTCTCCGGCGTGGCCCCGGGCAGCGGCAACGCGTACACCCGCACCCCGGCGGCGGTCAGCAGCGCGGCGAGCCGGGCCCCGGCGGCGTCGTCGGCGAGGGCGGTCACCAGGGCCACCTCGGCGCCCTGGGCGGCGGCGAAGACGGCTGCCAGGCCGGCCCCGCCGGGCCGGTCGGCGTGCGCGGTCTCGTCCAGCACGGGGACCGGGGAGTCCGGGCAGAGCCGGTTCACCACGCCCTCCACGTCGCGGTCCAACAGGGTGTCGCCGACGACCACCAGGGGTCCGGTCACGCTGGCCCTCCTCATCCCTCCACCACCCGTCGCCCACCCCCGTCGAGCAGCACCTCCACTCCGGCCCGGACCGGTCCGGCGCTGGTCGGGGCGCCCTCGAGTCCGGCGTCGACGGTGCCGTCCCCACCGGCGGTCGCCAGGGGCGCCGGCTCCACCGGGGTACGGCACGCGGCCGGCAGCTCCCGTTCGACGTACTCGCAGAGCACGTGCGTGGAGACCAGGTGCAGTTCCTGCACCACCTGGCTGTCCGGCGAGGCGACGGAGAGCACGTCGTGGCAGGCCTCGGCGAGCGGGTTCGGGGTCGGGCCGGTGAACGCCCAGCAGCGCAGGCCGGTCTGGCGGGCGGCGTCCACCGCGCGTAGCAGGTTGGTGCTGGCGCCGCTGGTCGACATCAGCAGCAGGATGTCGTTCTTCCGGCCGTGTGCGCGGACCTGCCGGGCGAAGACCTCGTCGTAGCCGTAGTCGTTGCCGATCGCGGTCACCGCCGAGGTCTCGGCGTGCAGGGCGATCGCCGACAGGGGCTGCCGGTCGTCGCGGAGCTTGCCGACCAGTTCGGCGGTGAGGTGCTGGGCCTCGGCGGCGCTGCCGCCGTTGCCGGCCACCAGCAGCCGTCCACCGTTGGCCAGCGTCCGGGCCAGCTCGGCGCCCCAACGGGCCAGCAACTCCTCGCTGTCCCGGTACGGCAGCAACGCCTCGGCCAGCAACGTCAGGTGCGCGTCGAGCAGCCCGGCCGCCATCAGGCGACCACCCGGGTCGGCCGGCGGACCGTGGTGACCTCGCCGTACAGTTCCGCGATCCGCTCGGCGGCGGTGGCCCAGGAGTAGCTGCTCCGGGCCCGTCGCAGCGCCGCGGTGGCGTACCCGAACCGACGGATCCGGTCGTCGAGCAGGCGCCGGACCGCGGTGCCCAGTGCCTTCGGGTCCCGGGCCGGGACCAGGTCGCCGGTGACCCCGTCCACGACGGTGTCCTTGATCCCGCCGACGGCGGTGCCGACCACCGGCACGCCGCACGCCATCGCCTCCAGCGGGGTGAGCCCGAACGGCTCGTACCAGGGGGCGGCGACGAGCAGGTCGGCGGAGCGGTACCACGCCCCCATCTCCTCCCGGGGTACCGCGCCGACCAGCCGGACCCGGTCGGCGACCCCGCAGGTCTCGGCGAGGGCACGCAGCCGGCGGGCGTACGGGTCGGTCTCCAGCAGCCCGGCGGGCGGACCGCCGACGATCACGCACTCGGCCCGGGGGGCCAGCTCCATCGCCCGGATCACCGTCTGGAAGCCCTTGCGTTCGACCAGCCGGCCGACGGTGAGCACCCGGGGCGTGTCGGGCTCCCGCTCGGCGGCCGGGCCGAGGGGGGCGAAGGTGGTCAGGTTGACCCCGGACGGGATCACCGTCATCTTCGACCGGGGCACGCCGAGGCGGACCAGTTCGCCGACCTCGTCCTGGCACTGGGCGATCACCCGGTCCACCGAGCGGCCCAGTTCCCGCTCGTAGCCGATCCGCCGGGCCGGGCTGGTGTCCTGTACGCCCTGGTGCCGCCTCTTGACCGTGCCGAGCGCGTGGTACGTCTGCACCACCGGCACCCCGGTCTGCCGGCCGGCGGCCAGCGCGGCGAGCCCGCTCATCCAGAAGTGCGCGTGGATCACCTCGGGCGCCCAGTCGCCGCCGCGCCACCGCGCCACCAGCCAGTGGCTGAACTCCTTCATGTGCGGCAGCAGGGCGTCCTTGGCCACCGGCTCGGCCGGTCCGGCCGGTACGTGCACCACGTCGTACCCGCCCGGGGCACGGACGGCGACCGGCAGGTCGACGGCGTCGCGGCGGGTGTAGACGCGCACGTCGTGGCCGGCGGCCACCAACGCGGCGGAGAGCTCCGCGACGTGGGTGTTCTGCCCGCCGGCGTCCTCACCGCCCAGCACGGCGAGCGGGCTGGCGTGCTCGGAGATCATCGCGATGCGCATACTTCCTCCTCCAGCAGGCGGTCCCAGTCGGCGAGGAATCGGTCCAGGCCGTAGCGGCCCAGGGCGGCGGCGCGGGCCCGCTCGCCCGCCCGGCGGGCCTCGGCGGGTTCGCCGACGAACCGCCGAGCGGCCTCCACCAGCACGTCCATCCGGGTGGAGATGACTCCGGCGTCGGGTGGGACGGCGTCGACGGCTTCGGTGGTGGCGAGGGCGATGATGGGCATGCCGATGTGCATGGCTTCGATGAGGCTGAGTCCGAGTGAGGTCCAGCGGCAGAGGTGCAGGTAGGCGCGGCGTTGGGCGAGTTCGGTGTGCATCTGGTGTTGTGGCACGTCGTCGTGGCTGGTGAGGCGGTCGGTGGGTAGGCCGAGGTGGTGGGCGAGGCCGGTCACTTTCATGCCGAAGACGTCGAGGGGGGCGATCTGGGCGAAGTGGGTGAGTAGGTCGGTGCCGGTGGTGCGCCAGCGGCGGATGGGTTCGTTGATGACGACGGCGAGGCGGTTGAGTTGTCCGGTCCATGGGGTGGTGGGTGGTACGACGCCGTGTTCGATGACGGTGGTGCGGGTGGTGCCGTTGTCGTAGAAGAGTTGGTTGAAGTGGGTGACGTGGGTGAGGAGGAGGTCGTCGCGGTCGGCCATGGGGTGGCGGGTGTGGGGGACGTCGCCTTTGGGGG
>NZ_SMKD01000069.1 GCF_004348595.1 Micromonospora sp. KC723 | reverse complement strand
CAGGGGTGGCGGGGGCGAGGCCGGGCAGGGTCGCAGCGGTCATCGGATGATCCCCACGACCTGGGGCCGGTTGGATTGGACGACGCCGAGCGGAGGCAGCACCGGGGCTGATGCCGGCGGCATCACCGCAGCCGGCGGAATCGGCTCGACCTGCTCCGGTTCGTCGTGCCAGTCGACCTGCGGTTGGTCCGGTTCGGGAGTCGGCGGGATGGCCGGTGCGCTGGAGAGGACGACCTTGACCAGGGCGAGGAAGGCCAGCGACGGGACGGCGGCGACGATCCAGCCCCAGACGGACGGTTCGGCTTCCGCGACCTGGGCTGCGAGGGAGAGCAGGGCGAACGCGACCAGGAGCACGGCGACCAGGCCGACGGGGCGGCCGGCACGGCGTCGGGCGCGGATCTCCAGGCCGAGGTAGATGGCCATCAGCTCGACCGCGACGGCGTTGGCCCAGCCGATCCAGTCGGGCTGTCCGTGCGCGACGGTCAGGTCGTGGACGTGGGTGAAGGCGGCGGCGCCGGCCATGATCCCGACGGCGAGCAGGATCATCACCCGGACGCCGGACTCGATGCGTTCGCGGCTCATCGGCGGCCCTCGGTGTCGCGGATGGTCAGGGTGATGCGGATGCGCTGTCCGTCGAGGTCGCGGCGGCGGTCGACCATGTACGCCAGGTTGTGCAGTGCGGCGGCGAGTCGGTCCGGGGAACCGTTCAGCTCGATGTGCAGCGGCTTGGGGCGGTGGGTGCCGAAGAAGAAGCGCTTGAGGGACATCGCGGTTACCTCCGGGCCGGGGTGACACGGGTACGGATGTGCTCGGGCGGTTCGCCGAGGGAGGCGACCGCTTCGGAGAGGCAGCGCCACAGCGCCCACGCCTCGTCGGGCGTCAGGTACATGCGGCGCCGGCCGCCGCCGACGGCGAGATAGACCGGGTACGGGTCCGGCCGGTCCGGGTCGACACGGACGGAGACGGCAGTGCTGGTCGCGCCGTCGGGGTTCGGGGCACGCAGCCGGTAGAAGGTCGGGGTGCTCACCGCGGCTCACCCCCGTCGGTGTCGCGGTCGAGGAAGCTGAGCAGCGAGTCCGGCAGCAGCGGCCCGCGACGCTGACGAGGCAACGGCCGGGTCGGCTCGTCGGCGGTTTCCCGGCCGACCTGGGCGAGGATGTCCGCCGCGTCGGCCGGGGCCGGGTAGGTGGCGGCCAGCTCGCGGATGTGGTCGTCGGAGATGTACGAGAAGCGCACCCGGGCCGGTTCCGGGATGCCGTCGAGGATCACGTACCCGACACCCTTGGCCCACCGGGGCATCTGGTCGGCCAGCGCTCCCCGGTTCCGGGCGCCGTCGCCCAACACGAGGTCAACCTGAGCGGCCTCGGTCAGGCCGAGCGCGATCCGGGTCGGGAACAGGTCCCGGAACGGCAGCACCTCTTTGCGCGGGTCCTGCAACGCCGCCACGACCAGGACGCCGACCCCGGCACCCTGGGAGAGCAGCAGCCCCAGCGAGGACGCGATGCGCTTGCGCAGGTCGGCGTCCTGGAGGTACGCGGTCAGCGCCGCCATCTCGTCGATGACGACCACGACCAGCGGGTCAGCCTCGGTCGGGTTGTGCACCCGGACCGTGCCGGCCAGTCGGGTTTGCCGCTCCCGCATCACCGCCACGGCCTCGTCGAGCAGGTCCGCCATCGCCTCGAACGACTTACAGGCGAACCGGGCGAACAGGGGGCGGCCCATGGCGAACTCCATGCCGCCCTTGGGGTCGATCACCCACAGCCGCACCAGCCCGGAGGCGATCCCACCGGCCAGCGCCCGCACCAGCGACCACAGCACCGAGCCCTTGCCGCTGCGGGTGGCACCGCCGATCAGCACGTGCGTGGCGAGCAGGTGCAAACACCAGTGCCGCAGATCCTCACGCCGGGCCAGCGGAAGCGCGGTGAAGTCCGGCACCGCCGGCACGTCGAACGGCTTGACGACCGTCCGCAGCGCATCCGTGCGGACCACGACCAGGTACACCAGCGACGGCCGGTCCCGGTATCGCAGCCGATCCACCGCCCCGAGCACCAGCGCCCAGTAACCGATACGCACCGGAGGCTCCCCGGGACGCTCGGAGTAGACGCGGGCGTGCCGGCGACCGAAGGCGTACGCCAGGTTCGCCGTGACCTTCTGGAACTCCTCGGGCGTCTGGCCGCGCACCATGCGGATGGTCAGCACGTCCAGTGCCTGATCCGACCGCACCCGCAGTAACTGCGGCAGGATCACCCGGTGGTCATACGTGCGGGTCAGCCCGCACAGCGTCATGGCCTCCCGCCACGCCCGCCGGTAGACGAACACCTGACGGAACCGACCCAGCAGCGGACCCGCCAGCCAGGCCCACCACGATGCCTCGTGCTTCCACCGCCACAACGCCGACACGAAGCCGGCCAGCACCAGCGGCACGATCAGCCCGGACCGGCCGAACTCCCGGTAGAGCAGCGCGCCGGCCACGACCAGGCCGACGGTGATCGGGTGACGCAGGCACCACCACAGGCCTCGCCACAGCCACCGCAGCACCAGGCCGGGCACGATCAGCCAGACCGGCAGCTCCAACCGGCGCGGCCGGATCACCATCAGATCCCCGGCCGTGGTCATCACGACCTCACCACGCGGCCGGCGGATCATCGCGCACCCCGCACGACCATCACCAGCACCCACCCAAAGGCAGGCATACGCTTGGACATGTCACTACCTCTCTCGCCAGAGCAGGGGGAAGAGACAGAGGGCGGGGCTGCCGTCCGCCAAGACCTGACAGCCCCGCCCCACCCGATGCGGCTACGCCGCCGCTTTCTTGGCCACACCCGACGGAGCCCGCAACCCGGTCGCGCGCAGCGAGTACGCCATCCGACCGTTGTTGCTCACGTACGGCGTGACCGTCATCCCGTCGAACTCCACCGCCTCGAACGGCGCACCCGTCGGCGGCACCGGCTGGTAGTCAGCGGAGATCTTCACCGTCGTCTCCCGCGACCGCTTCCCCAACTCCGGATCCAGGTCCATCACCCGCACCTGCCACACCCGCTGGCCGGTCACCTTGTCCTTCGCCGGGCTACGCCGGCCGGTCTTCTCGTCGTAGTCCTCGACCTCACCCAGGGACTCGGGCACCAACGCGCACCCCGCCGGGAACACGTCCTCAAACCGCACGGCGAACCGCGTGCCGCCTCGCAGAGCCATCGCCCAACCTCCAACTTGTTAACTTGTCTGCCAAGTTGCGGTCCAAGGTAGACGGCACTTGGCAGACAAGTCAACAAGTTCGCCTCGCGGAGTGCCAGCAGTCCGCCTCGCGGCACCAGGCGGCAAAGCCGGTGCAAGCGACGTCAATGCGACAGAACCTTGGTGGACCAGGAAGAGGTGGGTGATACTGCCTGACCCATCACGGTCGGCGACGCAGAGAGTACGGAGAGCCTGTGACCACCCCTCAAGGCGACTCAAGCGAGCACACAAGCAGGACCGAGGGCCACCCAAGCCCGGCCGAGGTCCAAGAGGAGTACCGGAAGCTCGGGAAAGATTACGAGCTAGCTGTGGACCGGCTGCGGTCAGCAAGATCAGCGCAGCTCGCATACTGGCTGGTCCTGCTTTCCGCGTTCACACTAGTGGCGCTCCTCGCATATTCCGTGGTTATCGGACTTTGGCGCGACCAGCCCGTTGTAACCAGATACGTCGGCCTCATAGCGCTTCTCGTACTATGCATTGCGACAGGAAATCTCGTCGTCAAAAACCGCCGACGAATCGTCGAGTTCGACGTAGAAGCACGGAACCTCAATCACGATCGCCAAAGCGCTGCCGCACGGATCCCTTCCGACTCGCTTGAATCGCTCCGAATTTACCGCGAAGCCTCGCAGGACATCATCACACAATTTCGGGCGCGAGCAACACGGAACCTGCGGGCACACAACACGGTCCAGGCGATTATTATTATCGGATCCGTTACCGCATCGACTACAACCGCCGTCATGGCAGGTGAGCACCCCTTGAGCTGGGTTTCTACTGGCCTGACGGCCTTCATCAGCATCACGGCAGGACTTGCGGCCTACTTCAAGTTCCGGGAGCGCGGATACAACCTACAGTCCACAGCAGATGAAATCGAAAAGCACTATAACGCGACTCAGTTCCGCCTAGGCGAATACGGCACAGCCGGCGCGGATAGTGCAGAATCGAGAACAGATGCGGATGTCGCAGCAGAAGCAGCACGCTTGCGACTCTTTGCCGAAAATGTGGAACGCCTGCGGGATGAGCAACGCAAGCGAGAGTTGCAGCTTGAACAATCTCCCGGCCAACGCGAGGAGCGCTAGGGTCGACCCCTCGTCAGGTTTGACAGACGCACGACAGGGTAGAGAAATTCCATGGAAGCGGGGCGTAAATCTGTCGATGAAATTCATTCGCGACCAGGCTCTCTCGACGACAAGACCGTTGAAGCCTTAGGTGAACTGAGCAAGGCGCTGGAGACGATCCACCGGGTGCGTGGTCACCTGTACTCGGCTCATCAGCTCGTGGGCGGTGCGGATCTCACCCTTGACCGAGTGGTGAAGCTGCTCCGCGAGGCTGGGCACGACCAGGTGGCCGATCGGGTCGAGCACGAGCTGTTGGGGCGCAACGTGCTACCGGGGCGGTGGACGTTCCAGATCGTGGAGGAGTTCGACGACGGCTACTACGCCGTGTTCCAGGAGATCGAGCGGTATGCGCGGGAGAAGCTGGCCGGTGGGCGGCGGCACATCTACGAGGCGGAGATGAAGCAGCGTCGGCGGACCCCCGGAATGCCAGGGCATGAGGCTACGCCGGAGGCGTGAGCGGCAGACCGTTGGGCAGCATCGAGGCCAGGGCGTCGGCTCTGGCCTCGATGATTTTCATGCGTCCCTGGTATTCGGTGGGTTCCCGGTGCGCGGCCTGGCTGGTGACCTGGCCGGGCCACTTGCGGTAGAGCAGGCCGTACTCGCGGGTGAAGTAGCCCTCGCTGACCGCGCTGGCGGCGAGCAGGAGGCCGGTGTCTTCGGAGGCGGGCAGGGCCATCCAGCCGCCCAGGGCGAAGACGAGATTCCGGCGCAGGCACAGGGTCGCCGGGTGCACAGATGCGCGGTAGTCGTTGGCTCGCCAGAACGACAGGACGGCACCGCGGGCGATCACGCCGCCGGGCGGGTCTTTGTCCCAGCCGGCGGTTGACCCGTCGGGCAGCAAATCGAGTACCCGCGAGGTGGTCCAGCCGATCTGCGGGTGCGCGGTGAACGCGGAGATGTCCCGGGCGAGCGCCCCGGGGGTCAACTGGTCGTCGGCGTCCAGGACCTTGATGAGTTGTCCGGACACCCGGGAAAGGGCGAGGGTACGGGCAACACCCGGGCCGCCGGGGCGGCCGGTGCCGAGACTGATCCGGGGGTCGTCGGGCAGCGCGTCGATCAGGGCGCCGGTCTGCCCGTCCTCCTGGACGAGCCACTGCCAGTCCCAACCGTCGGGCATCTCCTGCTGGGCCAACGACTCGTAGGCGCCAGCCAGGTACTCGATGCTGGGCGCGTGGACCGGAGTGATGACCGAGACGAGCTGCGTCAAGTTTTCCACCGTTGGAGTTTGTGGGAGTAGACAAGCTCGGTCCGGTCGCCCGGCATCACCACGTCGGCGACCTCGACGATGCGGCCGGTGGTGTCGATGGAGGTCTTGCGGACGGTCAGCACCGAGACGCCGGGGTCGATGTCCAGCAACTCGGCCTCGTCCGGCGACGGGGGCCGGGCGCGGATCTCGTCGTCGATGCGGTCCAGCTCGATGCCGAGGGTGTAGAGCTGGTGCTGTGTGCCGCCGGGCCACGGTTCCTTGCTCTCGTCGAGCAGGTCCGGGTTCGCTGCCACCAGGTCGTAGGGCAGGTAGGAGTAGGACAGCGTCAGCGGGGCGTTCTCGTGGCGGGATGACGTCCAGTAGACCCGGCGCAGCAGCGGCGTACCCGGTTCGACCTGCAAGGCCGCCGCCATCTCCTCGTCCGCGTTGACCTGGGTGTACTCGGCGTGAAACCTCAGGTCATCGACGGTCAGGCCGGTGTCGTGCTCGGTGGCGCCGGTCTTCAACCGCTCGGCCTCGTCGAGCAGGACCCGGTCCTTCTCCCACTGGTACCGCTCGGTGTTGCGGCGGCGTACCCGTTGGCGGGGGGCTCTCACGTAGGTACCGCGTCCCTGCTCGGCCCGGACCAGGCCCCATTCCCGCAGCTGTCGGATGGCGTTGCGCACGCTGGTGCGGGACAGGCCGGATGAGTCCGACAGCTCGGTTTCGCTGGGCATTAGGGTGCCGGGGGCCAGCTCACCGCTCATGATCTTTGCCCGCAACTCTTCGGCGAGTTGCAGGTAGCGAGGGCGCCAGTCCCGGCCATGCACACCGGTCACCGTACCCCCTAGACGTTCCAACGTCTGCCAGGTGGTCCCGCCGGCGGGCCGCTCGGGAACCGGCGGAACCGTTACCGCTGCTCGAGACGACGGCGCGCGGCGTGGGCCGGGCGTGCGAGGGGCAGCGACATTCCGGCGGCTGCTGGCGTTCACCGCACCTCCCCCGTCCGTCCGTGCTGGCCGGCGGGCGCTCGCATCACCTGACGGGCATACGCCAGTTCGTCAATCAGCCGGTCCAACTGGGCCACCGACAGGAGCACGGTTTGCGTTGCGCCGTAGCGGGTGGCGTCGAGCTTGACGGCCACGTCCCGACGCGCGAACCGGTCGATGAGCAGTTGAACGCTAATCCAGCCGGTCCGCTCCCGCCCGATGGTGGCCGGGATTCCTCGGTGCACCGGGTCGTTCGGTCCGCAGCCCCGGCACCAACCTGGGCACACAACCGGCACCGCGAACCCTGACGGCTGCCGCTTCGGCATGGCTCTGCCCTCACTCATCGGTGGTTTCCTGGTGGTCGGCCTGGGCAAGCAGACCGCGAAGGTGGTCGACCAGTTGGGCCGCCTGCGCCAGGGACAACTCCGCCCAGGCGTTCCCTGCCCGGCAGGTCGCGTGGACCGCAACCATGGGCGCCCGCGCGTCAGCGCCGATGAGGTAGGTGACGACGATTCCGCCTGCTCGGGTGTCGCCGACCCGGTGCATCGGGCCGCGGTGGCGGCGAGCCATGTGCGTCATCAGCGGCGGCACCAGGTGGCCGCAGCGATCCGGGGCGCACCAGGCCGGGTGACTCGTAATATCGGCCGGTTCGCTTGTGCGCCTCATCGCGCCCATCGTCCGCCGCTGCCCCGGTAGAGCTGCGCCCGCGTCATCAACGGCGCGCACCGCAGCACCGGTACTTCCCGGGTCGGACCCGCCGACCACCACGGCAAGGACGTGGCAGAAGCCGCACGTGGACTCGCCTGAGCGTGGCGGCTGGCGTCCTGGGTTAGTGGGCGTTTTCGAGACCACCAGGACGAGAACCAGCGGCGCCGACGACGATGAGAGCCAGACATCGCACCTCCACAAGTAGGTGGGGACCGGTGGCCAGCCACGGGGGACAGCCGGCCACCGGCCCGGATGAAGGCACGGCGCACCGTCTGACACAGACGGGTCGGGTATCGCCGAGCCAAACTGCCCGCGCGGCTACCGCAACCGGCCCCATCAGGACGCCGCGCATCAGGTGCAGCCAGGGCCGGTACGCCACCACCCCTGATACGAACCGTCACCCCGGCCGCACACCAGGAAACGTATCTACAAGTGGATGAGTTGTCTAGACGTCGAAACGGGTCACTTGGTTGACACTTGGTAAGACAAGTGCCAGGTAAGGTGAGCAGGTGCCCACCCCGCACTACGGACAACCCCGGTACCGCGTCATCGCCGACGAGCTGAGGCAACGCATCAAGGGCGGCGTCATTCCGCCAGGCGGCCTTTTGCCGACCGAGAGCGTGCTCACCGCCGAATTTCGGGCAAGTCGCGGCACCATCCGCCAGGCCATAGCCGTGTTGCGGGACGAGCACTTGGTTGTTACCGAACACGGCCGCGGCACCTACGTGAATCCCCACCAGCACGAGAGCAGACCAGGCGACGGTCGCGAGACGGAAACACGACAGCGGCAGGTTCCAGCGGACCCAGAGATTGCAGCCCTCTTCGCTGTCGAGGCGGGTACAACCCTGGTCGAACAACAGGACGTCACTCGAATAAATGGAGCCGTCGAAGCAGTCGTCAGGGCCTACCGGCTACGCCGAGAGAAGCAGTAAGTTCTGCGCGCCTTCGATACCCCTTCAAGACGGTCCTTCACGGCCGCACGCGCCATCCCATCTGTCCGGCGACTGGCGCAGGGAGCAGTGGCGCAGAGGGCCGTCCAGATGGCTGGGGTGGCGAGTTGGCGGGTGGGCAGCCAGCCAAGTCGTGGCGGCCATGGCACCGCAGCCCCGTAGGGCAGGCCAACGCTGACCGTGGCCAAGGATGCAGCGCGGGGTGTTCGGCGCAGCCCTCCGACGTCAGGGCACCTCGCAGATCCTCGAGTGCAGCGTGCCTGACCGGTTCGCTGCATGACGGCCTGGCCGGCCAACCCTTGACCGGAGCTTTGTGATCCCTCAGCCAGCGTTGCCGGCGTGCCAACGGCCCGCCCGGGTTGCGCATAGCATTTCACCACGGCCTCTGCGTCGGGGCGGGCACCCCCTCCCGGCGTGAAAGTCAGACAAATCGAGGAGGGTGCTGGGCATCAGCTAAGGAACAGGGGCCAGCGACCTAAGGGAAGCTGTACTTTCTGACTTCCTTAGCGACAATAGCAGCCATGCCTATCAAGCTAGGAGTAGCCCGTGAGCAACACCGACAGCCTTGAGCATGGTCGGGATCAAGGATTCCGCGTTACCATGACTACGCGCCAATGGCAAATTATTGACGCCACAATCGACAACGAAGTGGACATGGCAGTAACGAACGGCGACCCCCAACAGCATGTGGCGGAGCTAGGAAGAAGCATTCGTCAAGCCGGATGGGATCAGCTAATCGGGGCTGATGGAGAATGGCCACCAGTTGACGAGGTCGTTTCGGTAACCCTAAGTGGCCCGCAGTGGGAGTTGGTAACTGAATCTCTGGAGAACTGGGCCAGCGTCTCCGACGACCTCGGGCAGCACGACGATGCCCAACGTGGACGCCTAATTCGAACCCTAGTCAAAGGCCAGCTACCCAGGTAAAAGGCTGCCATGCATCGACGTTCAACACTCTTGCCACTTGCCGTCAGATCCACCTGCATTCACCTGCGACCTTGCGGCAAGAGCATTGATCCGCTACGGTTACGCAGAATAGTCGTGCGGTGACGATGCGGACACATCGTCACCGCACACGTCCTCACCGGAACTTGGAGGTCACGCTTGAGGACAGCAACGAGAGTACTCCTTCCTGCGTTGGTCATTGTGCTCAGTGCGGCGTTTTCGCCGCCCGCCTCGGGGCACCCCTCAGTTCCTGCCCCGCCGGGCGAGAACGCCCTGGTCCGTTCAGCCCTTCCGAGCCCACCATCGAGCCATTCCGGCAGGCGGTCAGGGAAGGTGCTGGCCGACATGCAGGACGACGGAGACTGCGACGAGTTAGCAAATAAGCGGACGGCACTCCTTGCGGAGGGCAAGACTGTAGCTGCCTGCGTGACGTATGGGCCCGCAAAGCGTGTAGCATTCGATGACATGAAGGCTTCGGATATCCTTCCGATTCCCCAGTATTGCCTCGAAAATGAAATTCAATACTGGTACGGGAATCGGGAGGAAGCCTGCGCAATCGTCGGCGTTCTAGTGAACGTCACTAGCCTTCCCAACAACCAGATCATCGGCCAAATGTTCCTGAATGAATACCGATACGCGTACGGCTCCTCCACCTATCCCACCGTCGCATATCAACTCCAAGTCAGCATGTATCACGGATGGGGACAGATCGCAGGCACCACAGTCAGCGGCGTATCGCAATGTACAGGCGCCTGCACGTATGTAAGCTCCGACTTCCCTATTCAACCAGTCGTTAAGGACACCTATCCAGGAGGTGAAGCATATTTCAGAACCACGGCGACGGAAGCAGGTGCGATTGGCAACATGGACGCCGTCTTCAAGTACCGCTTCTACAATCCTTCCTGGGGCGGCAGTGGTGGCTCGACGGGAGAGCTGACGGCCTCCTATCCCACAGTCCGTTGTGACAATAGGGTTCCTGGAACTAGCATTGCGGGCTGCGTCTTTCGGGATTGGCCCGGCGTCTACGCATACAGTCTGACCGGCCCATACGCCGAACTGGCTAAACATATCCATGAGGCGCAGCAGGCAGGGCTGCCAGGCGCGTATCCTGGGACGGGGCCGAACTCCACCCCGCTTAAGCGGCTCATTTTCCCGAGAGAGCAGCAGGCTAATCGACTGAAGGCGTGCCCTACTGCGTGGCCGCGTCCCGCGACCAAGAGCTGTGATGAGTATCCAATGGCTTCGACATACCAGGGCGCCCACACGGGTGGTGGTACCGGACGAACCTTCTCGTGGTGCTCGGTTTCTGCCTTGCCGACGGGTGTAACTGGGCCATCCGGCTGGAGTTCATGCATGATCGACCAAGATCACAACAGCCTAGGCGGATCAGACTTAGACACATACCTTTACAGGGACCAGAGAATTCTCGACTCTGACCCATTCTACATTCAGATCGTGCCGTAATCTGAATGCTCGTGAGAACTGCCTAGACTAACCATCCTCGACTGAGAGTTCTCTCTGCTCTGTAGGCAAGCCAAAAGAGGGGCGACCCTTTCCGCAATCAGCGGAAGGGGTCGCTCTGCATCGAAAGGGCCGAGGCTCAGTGCAGCAGAGCATTTTGCAAACTGCCGACAGCCAACGCCGGCAGCTATGGCAGAGCAGCCAAGGCAGCGGTCAGCGGTCAGCGGTCGCGGATGGGAAGCGTGTCAGAAGAGAAGCCCACGCGGTCAAACATGCGAGATGGAGCCGACTCGTAATGCGCAGGTCCCGCCAGGACACATGCCTCAGTCCCTGCATTCTGGCATTGCCGAAACAGTCTTTTCAGGATCAAGGCGCCGCGCTCCGCGCGGCGCGGGGCGGTGAGCCGGCCGGCGGCAAGCCGCCCCGGCTGCCTTCGGCGCCGGGGCGGAGAGCCACCGACTGCCGCCGGACCGCCGCCCCTACCCGCTGATCCAACGAGCCGGCACGATCAAGGCCAGGCCGTACGGAAGCCGAACGGGTCGACCTGGTCGCAGATCGGGGCTTCCGACTGCCGCGCCAGTCCAACCCCGGGACTGGCTTGCCTCCGGCCCATCTCCCACAGCCGCCCATGCCCCAACGCGAAGCCCACAGCCGGCCGCTACACGCCGGGCCCGTGCGGGGCCGGGCAAGCCCCACCAACCCCAGCGTTCGCAGCCTCAGGCGAGCCCTCAGCGGCAAGATCGACGCGCCCACGATCTGCCCACAACGAGTCGGAACAGGCTGGACTCAGCCGGACTCCGCTAGATCAACGAGAACGGCCCCCGATCAGCATTCCTGCTGGTCAGGGGCCGTAATCGCACCTGGTGGCGGGTAGAGGATTCGAACCTCTGTAGCTTTCGCGACGGATTTACAGTCCGCTCCCATTGGCCGCTCGGGCAACCCGCCAGGGCGTACCACCGCGCTGCGCGCGGCAGCGGAGCCAAGAATAGCGGTTGCCACCCGGGCCGTCGCAACCGGGTACCGTCAGGGGGTCGCACCGCTGGTCAGCGGGGGACATACGAGCACAGACCGCCGGACAGCAGGAGCATGAGCATGGCAGCGAACCCGTCGTTCGACATCGTCAGCAAGGTCGACCGCCAGGAGGTCGACAACGCCCTCCGCCAGGCGGAGAAGGAGCTCGCGACGCGGTTCGACTTCCGGGGCACCGGTGCCGAGATCTCCTGGTCGGGTGAGGAGGCGATCAGCCTCCAGGCGGAGACCGAGGAGCGGGTCCGGGCCGCCCTGGAGGTCTTCAAGGAGAAGCTGGTGAAGCGGAACATCTCGCTGAAGTCGCTGGATGCCGGCGACCCCCGCTCTTCCGGGAAGATCTTCAAAATCGATGCCAAGGTGATCCAGGGCATCGACTCGGACAAGGCCAAGGCGATCAGCAAGAAGATCCGGGACGAGGGCCCCAAGGGCGTCCAGGCGCAGATCCAGGGCGACCAGCTGCGGGTCACCGGCAAGAAGAAGGACGACCTCCAGGCCGTCATCGCCCTGTTGAAGGGCGAGGACTTCGGCGTCGCCCTCCAGTTCACCAACTACAGGTAAGGCGGCCCCGGCCGGCCCGCTCAGCGGGCTGGCCACGCCTTGTTACCTGGGCATACGTCGTCGCCAGTGGTCATCGTTGGTTGCTCGCGATCGGCCTCCGACGGCCTGGTGACGGCCTGGGCGTGGCCCTCGTCAACCCACCGGGCGGATCAGCGGCCAGCCGGCTTGATCGGTACTCGTGTGGGGCCCGGCGGGATACGGCGACGCCGATGAACTCAAATTCCTCGTCGACACCCCTGGTGGAGATCTGCTTGACTCTGCCGCATGAGTTGGCGGCCTCTGGTATGGCGAGCATTCGTCGTGGCCGCCTGGAGCAGTTGGCTCGTCTGGGGTGTCGCAATCTGGCAAGACTGGGACAACCACCTTCCTTTCGGGATCATCGCCTCAGGCGCGCTCGCCTTGATGAGCACCCTTGCATTGCGTCGTGCGAAGAGACGTTCCCGACAGAACGCTGACGGACCCATCCCTGCCAAGGGCAGAGGGACAACAGCTTCGCGACCTTGACCCCCAGGCAACAATCAGCCCGCGACGACCTGCCCTGATCCCTGCCTGACGCTGGCACACGCGTCCTTGGTTGTCCGTGGGCGTCCAGGCATAGTCGCGCCGGTCGTCACCCAGTTAGTCACCCAGCTCGTCCTCGTCATCCCGTGCGCGGCACCCGGACGGCGAGCTACCGCCGTCATCCACCACCACCCGACGTCGATCAAGCTGTTGCGCGTAAGGCTATTCAGGATCCGGTCGCTTGGTATCTGCGGAGCGCAGCTTCGGCGAGCTGGGTGAGGTACTTATAGCCGCCGGGTTTGTTGCCCTGCTCCTTGACGACCACCAGAGTGGCACCGATCCGGACGAGTATGCTGTCCCATTCCAGCGCGTCAGAACCGGCCGTCGTACTGCATCTGACGTGAATACTGTCATCGCCCAGCCGCGGCCCTGGTGCCACTGCGAAGCGGTAGCTGCCGCCCCCCTGGCCGGACGACACGACGACGGTGGGGAACCGGCCGATAAACGTTCGCAGGTCCGTCATCGCTCGTCGGGCACCGTCATCGGCATAGGTCCTGAGGACTTCGGTTCCCACCCAGAGGTCATCGGGGCCCGCGTCATAGCTGAGGGTGGCTGCGGCCATCGCCGACGGAGTCCCGGTCAGCCGCGCGGCCGACAGCAGCGGGATCATGTCCGAACAGGACACATCGACGCGTGGGCGTTGATCTCCGGCATCCGGCGGCATGACTGTCGCGATCTGCACAGCGAATCCGTGCGGCACTGAGTCCGTGGTCACCAATCGTGCGGACAGCGTCGCGGAGTAGCCGGATCCGCCGGAAGCCGGAACTGCTGGGGAAGCCGACTTCGTGGCTGTGGCCGATCCTGTCGCCTGCGTCGTGGAGGGGATCGTTTCGTCCGCTGATCGATCCGCCGTATGAGCAGTTGAAGAACCGCACGCGGTCACCATGCAGACGGCCACCACCGCGACTAACCTACGCAGCACCATCCTGAGCACCGGGCAGAACCACCTCTCGCGCGAGACGCGTCAGGCTACCAGCGCGCGTGACTTCAGTCGCGCCAGACCGTCTGCGGGCCGGGCTGCTTGGACTCCGGTGAGGAGGGAGCTTTCGGGCTGCAAGTGCGGGATCTCCTCGTCGGGCAGTTGTAGGGCCCTCCCAGCCTCCCCGCCATCTGCCATCCCGTCTGCCGCCGACCCGCCCTCCTGGGGAGCGGGCCGCCGCCCGGCCCGCCACGACGGGCGGACTGTGACGGCTCGTACGGACGCTGGCGGGCCGGGCGGGGGTCTGCTCGGCTCGTCCCGGGTCGGCGGCTGGCGGGATGGCCCTGCGCAACCACCCACGCACAGCGACGGGCCCACGGAGCCCCGGCCATCCTGGAGTCGTTGCGCCCCCGCCGGAGGCGCACTGACCGCGACCCTGCGACCGGCGCGACCCGCCGCGCGGACCCGGCGTGCCCTTCCCTGCGCCGCGCTGCTCGGGCGCGGCGCAGCCGGCTGCCGGCGGCGCACCTCCACCACTGTCTGAGCTATCCGTCTGCGGCGGCCCCCGGGCTTCCCGCTCTCCGCGCCAGCCGCCGGGCGTGTTGCGTGGCCGGCGTGGAGCGACAGCGGAGCGTCGAACGCGCGCCCAGGCGGCGGCGCGTGCGGCCCGTTCAGGGCCGCCTTGAAGACGTACAGAAACTTTGAACCGATTGGCCGGCAGCCGCCGGCGACTCACTGTTGAGACCATCGATGGGTGGACGAGCCGGTAACGAGCATGCCCGCTGGCCCTGTCGGGCATGAAGACACCCCGCAGCAGGATGCGGTATCGTTCCCCGTTGCTCTGCGGCGATCGGCCATCGGATTGGCCTTTGCGGCTGCCTTCATCCTTGCCACCTTGTGGTTTTTCTCCGACGGGCTGGTGGCGTTGATGGCTGCGCTGATGTTTCTGCATCAGCGGGATGATCGGCGGTCGTGGTGGGCGCTTGCGGCAGCGCTACTGATCGCGGTACCTGCGGCCCTCACCGCTGCGTTGATGTTCAAGGGATGGTTGACGCAGCCTTGGGACGGCTTCCTGGCGTCCGTACTCGGTGCCCTACCCGGAAGCGTTGCCTACGCCGCCGTCACTCAGATACAGCCCAAGGTGCAGAACCCGAACGGCTGACAGAGGAGCGTCCGTGCCGCCGTGAGGTTCCCCCGGTTTGCCGGAGGGTGATGTTCCCCGGGTTCGGTGGAGTCGGGTTGGTTGACTCGTCAGGCTCGTCGCTCGTTGAGGAGAGACGTGCCGAGGAGTTATCCACCGGAGTTTCGTCGTAAGGTTCTCGATCTGCTCAAGGCCGGCCGATCTGTCGCGGAGTTGGTCCGGGATTTGGAGATCAGCGATCAGACGATCTACAACTGGCGCCGTCAGGAGCTGATCGACACCGGCCAGATGCCGGGTGTCACCTCCACCGACCAGGCTGAGCTGGTCGCGGCTCGGCGGCGTATCGCTGAGTTGGAGACCGAGTTGGCGGTGCATCGCCGCGCGGCTGAACTGCTCAAGGAGGTGGTGCCCCCAAAAGACCGGTACGCGGTCATCCACCAGATGGCCGCTGAGGGACTCCCCGTCGAGATCTGCTGCCGCGTGCTCGCGGTCTCGGCGTCGGGGTACTACGCCTGGCGCAACCGGCCTCCGTCGCAGCGGGCGTTGCGTCATGCGTGGTTGACCGAACAGATCCGCGCGGTGCATGCGGCCTCCCGAGGGACGTACGGTTCCCGCCGGGTGCACGCCGAACTACGGCTTGGTCGTGGCCTCGTCGTGGGGTATCACGCGGTGGAGATGCTGATGCGCCGCGCCGGAATCCGCGGGCTGCCCGGTAGTCGCCGGCCGCAGCCGAAGCACCAGACCCCGACCGCGGCGGACTTGGTCAACCGCGACTTCACCCGGTCATCGCCGAACCAGATGTGGGTCACCGACATCACCGAGCACCCGACCCGGGAGGGCAAGGTGTACTGCGCGGTCGTGCTGGACACCTTCTCCCGCAAAGTCGTCGGCTGGTCCATCGACGCCACGCAAACGGCCACGCTGGTGACCAACGCCCTGAGCATGGCCATCAGCAACCGCCAACCGGCCGGCACCGTGATCCACTCGGATCACGGAGTGCAGTTCACCTCATGGGCCTTCACCCGCCGGGTCCAGGAATCCGGCCTGGCACCGTCGATGGGATCGATCGGCGACTGCTACGACAACGGCATGATCGAGTCGTTCTGGGGCCGCATGCAGACCGAACTGCTCAACCGCCGTCGCTGGCGCACCCGCGTCGAACTGGCCAACGCGATCTTCGAGTACCTGGAGATCTTCCACAACCGACAACGCCGCCACAGCTCACTGGGCATGCTCACCCCGATCGAGTATGAAAGGCTCCACCCGATCGCCCTGTCCGTAGCCTGACGCCAACCAACACGGCTCCGAGAAACCCGGGGAACATCAGCCTCCGAGCTACCGGGGGAACCTCACCCGACCACCAGGTCGTCTGGAACCTCTTCGCGGGTGAGCTGTGGCACCGCACCAAACAAGCCGCCGAACGTTACCTGGCCAAGCTTGCCCGCCGCCGCGGCATCCCCCGCGTCGAGATCGTCACCGCCACCGGCAGGACGCGGAAGGTGCCACCGGTCCGACTGTCACCCGGGAAAGTCGCCGAACTCCAGGCACGGGGAGCGGTCCACTTCCACGCCATCGCCCGACTCGACGGCGTCGACGCCCTGAACCCCGACGCCGTCGTCCCACCCCCGGCCGGCTTCACCGTTGCCGACCTCGTCGACGCGCTCCGCCACGCCGCCGGCCAGATCGCCTTCCACACCCCGCCGCACCCGGACCGGCCCGAGGGCTGGCCCATCTGCTGGGGCGAGCAGGTTGACCTGGAGCCGATCGCCACCGACGGCACCGGTGAGGTCACCGACGGCATGGTCGCCGGCTACCTCGCCAAGTACGCCACCAAAAGCACCGAGGCCACCGGCCACACCAGCACCCGCCTCACCGCCGACACCATCGGCGACTACGCCGACCCCGACGGCGACCACACCGCCCGCCTCATCGACGCCTGCTGGCGCATCGGCCGACCCACCACGATCCCCGTCCCGCTCTCACAGCGGCCCCGGGACCACCGGCCCCGACCCGGCTTCGTCCAGCGTTGGGAGTGCCCCGGCTGCGGCACCCACACCCGCTACGCCGCCTGCCCAACCTGCACCGCCGAACGTCAAGCCGCCCTTGACATCCAACCGACGAAACCCGCGACGGGCAACCCGTACGCACGCCTGCGCCGATGGGCGCACATGCTCGGCTACGGCGGCCACTTCCTCACCAAAGCCCGCCGCTACTCCGTGACCTTCCAGCTCCTTCGGAACACCCGCGTCACCTACCGGCGGCACGAGGACCAGGCCCACGAGCACCCCACCACCGGCGGCCACCCGGCCGAGCACGTCGACGAGAACACCACCCTCATCGTCGGCACTCTCACCTTCGCCGGGGTCGGCTGGCACACCTCGGGTGACGCCCTGCTCGCCAACACCGCCGCCGCCATGGCCCGCGAGCGAGCAGCTACCGGCCGCGAAGAACTCGGCCACGAACTCGCCACCACCCCGGCCGGCACGGTGCCGGCTGCCGCCTGACCCTCGACCAAGGGAGAGATGACCTGACTACGACCCAGCCGCCCCAACTCTGGACCGTCGACGACGTCTCGGCGTACCTCGGCGTCCCGGTCCAGACCCTCTACACCTAGCGCAAACGCCGCATCGGCCCACCCGCCGGCCGCGTCGGACGCCACCTCCGCTACGACCCGGACGCCGTCCGGGCCTGGTTCCAGCAGCAAGCCGCAGCCTGAGGAAGGAGCAGCGTTGGCCCACGTTGAGGATCGCTGGTACAAAACCGTTGCTCGCCCGGATGGCAAGCCGGAGCGCGTCAAGACACCGCTTCACGGGAAGGGGCTCCGATACCGGGTCCGGTATATCGCGCCGGATGGTCGGGAGCGGTCGAAGTCGTTCCCGGACAAGGAGAAGCGGGCCGCTGAGGCGTTCCTGGTCTCCGTGGAGTCGGACAAGCTGCGGGGCACCTACATCGACCCGACCGCCGGCAAGCTGACCTTCCGCCAGTACGCCGAGCAGTGGTTGGCAGCACAGACCTTCGACGAGTCGACCCGCGAGGTAACGGAGCGGCGGCTACGCCGGCACATCTTCCCTACCTCGGTGGTCGGGCACTGGCGACGATCCTGCCGGCCCACCTGCGGGAGCTGGACCGCTCGCTGCAACAGCTCGGCTTGGCCGTCACCTACCGGGTCGTCGCCTACAGCAACGTCGCCACGATCCTCAACGCGGCGGTCGACGACGGCCGCATTCCCCGCAACCCGTGCCACGCGAAGACGGTCCGGCCGCCGAAGGTGCCGCCCCGCAAGGTGGTGCCCTGGTCCCGGGAACAAGTGCTCGCCATCCGCGCCGGCCTGCCGGCGCGCTACCGGGTCGCCGTCGACCTGGGCGCGGGCTGCGGGCTCCGTCAGGGTGAGGTTCTGGCCCTGGCCGTGGACGACGTCGACTTCCTGAGGGGCACCCTGCACGTGGTCCGGCAGTTGAAGATCGTGGGTAGCCGGCTCGTCTACGCGCTGCCCAAGGGCCGTAAGACGCGCGACATCCCGTTGCCCAGGTCGGTGGGCGCTGCCCTCACCCGACACCTGGAGGAGTTCCCGCCGGTGCCGGTCACGCTGCCGTGGGAGATGCCGGGCGGCCCTCCGGTGACCGTCAACCTGGTCGTTCACGGCCGGACGAACGTCGCCATGGATCGCCACACGCTCAACCGGGACTACTGGCACCCCGCCCTGGCATCCGCCGGCATCCAGCCGTCCCGGGCCACCGGCATGCACGCCCTGCGGCATTTCTACGCCTCGGTCCTGCTCGACGCCGGGGAGAGCGTCAAGGCGCTGTCGGAGTACCTGGGCCATGCCGACCCGGGCTTCACGCTGCGTACCTACACCCACCTGATGCCGACCAGCGAGGACCGCACCCGTCGGGCCGTGGACAAGGTGCTCGGGTCATCCTCGGACGGCCTGGCGACGGCCTAGCGGCGATCATGGCTGTGTTTTGGCTGCTGGTGGGCGGTATCTCTCCAGTTCACCAACTACCGGTGAATCACGGCCTGCCGGGAACTTCGCGGAGCCTCCCGGCAGGCGCACCGGCGGTGCCTGCTCAGCGCGAGAAGATCAACAGCAGCACCACGGTCAGGATCGCGCTCACCAGGATCGAACCGAGACAGCCGATCCGGTTCGAGAAGAAGACGAACATGACTGCTGGGCTACCCGCTGCCCCGCCCCACACACCTCTCCGGCCGCCCTGTCAGACGGGGGCCGGCTGCTCGACGCGTACGGCGGTGGACTCCGCGCGGGCGATCGGCCCGGCCGGCAGCGCGGCGACCCCGGCCCCGACGGCGACCGCCGCCCCTGCGAACAGGAATGCCCAGGTCACTCCGCTGCCGTGGTCGACGATCAGCCCGGCGACCGCGCCGCCCGCAGCGCTCGCCGCGATCGACATGGTGACGACCCAGGTGTACGCCTCGTTCAGCATGCTCGGCGGGGCGATCCGCCCGACCAGGGTGTTCTCCAGGGTGAGCGCGGGCGCGATGGTCGCTCCGCCGACTACCAGGGCGACGCCGAGGGCGAGCGGGGTGGGCATCACCGCGAAGACCGCGAAGCTGCTGGCGACCGCGCCGAGCAGCCAGGCGAACTGCCGGGTCATGGTGGTCGACGGCGTACGTAGGCCGAACCAGAGGCCGCCGAGGGCGCTGCCGACTCCCCAGACGGCCAGCAGCAGGCCCGCGAGACTCTCCGGGTCGCCGCCGGTGGACCGGTCGCCCGCGAAGGCCGGCACGATCACGCCGGCCGCCCCGAACGCGATACCGAGGCTGGCGACACAGACCAGCAGGGCGGGGAAGCCGCCCACCCGAAGCGGGCCGAGCCCCCTGGCGTGGTGCTCGCGCGGGTGCGGCCGCCAGCCGCGCATGACCCGCCCGAGCGCCACCGCCGTGGTGCCGACCAGGGTGACCACGGCGGCGCCGACGAGCGCGGCAGCGGCGTCGGCGACGAGCACGAAACCGGCCACCAACAGTGGACCGAGCACAAAGACGATCTCGAAGAGCGTGGTCTCCGCGGCGAGGGCCGTGTTGCGCAGGTGGTACCGGCCGGAGTCGGGACCGGTGAGGTCGTTCCAGGCTCCCCGGAGGGCTGCGGTCAACGGCGGGTAGGTGGCGCCGGCCAGACCGGAGACGAGGTAGATCAGGGCCAGGTTGGCCGTGTCGCCGCGACTGGCCCACAGGAGCCCGGACAGGGCGAGCGGATGGGCGACGGCGGTGGCCAGCAGGACCGGGGTCGGGCCGAGCCGGTCGGCGATCCGCCCGGCGACCGGGCTGAGCGCGGCACCGGAGAGGGCGTAGATGCCGCTGGCGACAGCAGCCAACGAGTATCGCCCCGTCACCTGTTCCACCACCAGCAGCAGCGCCAGCGACGTCATACCGACCCCGAGCCGCCCCAGGAGACCGAGGAGCAGCAGCACCGGGGCGCCGGGAATCCGCCAGACTCCCAGGTACTGGCGCAGTGCGACCACGGTCGACCTCCGAGGATGTAACGGGTGGTTGCCTTCCCGACCCTAAGGTCGGGCACCGCCGGCGGAAAGCGGTTATGGCAGGCGTGGCCATGGCCGCGACGCAGTCCGCCCGGGACCGGCGGACCGGTCCCGGGCGGCTCGGATCGTACGGGCGTCAGCGCTGGAACCGTACCGGCCCGCCGCTGACGGCCATCTGCTCCAGCCGGGCCACCCGCTCCTCCATCCGGGGGTGGGTGGAGAAGAGCGCCGCGACACCGCCGCCCCGCTTGAACGGGTTGTCGATCATCAGGTGGGCGGTGCTCGTCAGCTGGCCCTGTGCGGGCAACGGACGCGCCTGCGTACCCATGTGGATCTTCCGGAGCGCGCTGGCCAGGGCCAGCGGGTCCCGGGTGAGCTGCGCCCCGGAGGCGTCGGCCTGGAACTCACGGCTCCGGCTGATCGCCAACTGGATCACGGTGGCCGCGATCGGTCCGAGGATCAGCGTGAGCAGCAGCACCGCCGGGTTCGGGGCGTCCTCGTCGTCGCCACCGCCCAACGGGATGAACCAGGCGATGTTGGCCAGCATGGTGATGATGCCGGCCAGACCCGCCGCCACACTGGAGATCAGGATGTCCCGGTTGTAGACGTGCGACAGCTCGTGGCCGATCACGCCCCGCAGCTCGCGGTAGTCCAGGATCTCGGTGATCCCCTGGGTCACGCAGACCGCCGCGTTCTGCGGGTTGCGCCCGGTGGCGAACGCGTTGGGTTGCGAGGTCGGGCTGACGTACAGCCGGGGCATCGGCTGCCGTGCCTCGGTGGCCAACTCCCGGACCATCCGGTACAGCTCGGGGAATTCCGCCTCGCTGACCGGTTGCGCCCGCATCGACCGCAGCGCGAGCTTGTCGGAGTAGAAGTAGGTGATGCCGTTCATCAGCAGCGAGGCGACGACGGCGACGACCAGGCCGCCACTGCCGCCGAACCAGTAGCCCACCGCCAGGATCAGCGCGGTGAGCAGGCCGAGCAGCGCGGCGGTCTTCAGACGGTTGTGATGCACGGTCACTCCTTCGGTGCGCGGGCCGCACGGGACCCGCCGACCCGTACAACGTCACCGGTACCCCGCAACCATCCGGCTCATGACTGGGAGTTGCCTGGAGCATCCTGTGCGCCCGCTGAACGCACCCCGATACCGGACAGGGACGTCCGATCGGTCAACCGGCGGCGAGGGCCAGGACCAACTGGGGAGCGAAACCGAGCACCAGGGCCACAACGGTCGCGCCCGCCAACGCCGCGCTCACCGCCCAGGCCGGTCGGCCGTCCCGAACCGCCGGGCCGGCGGAGGCGTCCACGGCGTAGAGGGTGGCGGTGAGGCGCAGGTAGTAGGCGAGACCGACCACCGCGTTGACCGCCACCACCAGGGCCAGCCAACCCGCACCACCGGCCAGCAACGAACGGACCACCGTCACCTTGGCGAACAGGCCGGCCAGTCCCGGCGGCAGCCCGGCCAGACCGGTCAACGCCAGCGCGAACGCCGCGCCGGCCCACGGGTACCGGCGGGCAGCGCCGCGCAGGTCGTCGACGGTGCCGCCGTCCGCGCCCGCCGGGCGCAGCGCCACCAGCGCCGCGAACGCGACCAACTCCAGCGCCACGAAGAAGACCGCGTACGCGACCACCGCCGCGTAGGCGGTGGCGCGGGCCTCCCCGGTGCGACCGGCGGCCAACGCCAGCGCGCCCAGCGGCGCCAGGATGTAGCCGGCCTGGGCCACCGACGACCACGCCAGCAGCCGAACGGTACGCCGCTGGCGCAACGCCACCAGGTTACCGACGGTCATGGT
Organism: Micromonospora sp. KC723; assembly: GCF_004348595.1. Taxonomy (GTDB): domain Bacteria; phylum Actinomycetota; class Actinomycetes; order Mycobacteriales; family Micromonosporaceae; genus Micromonospora. Next base: position 7,422 of record NZ_SMKD01000069.1, on the reverse strand, counting down.
GAGCACGGCCAGCCCGGCGAGCACCGGGCCGGTGACGTCGGCCGGCAACGCCCGCTGCACCACGGCGAGCAGGGCGACCACCCCGCCGAGCTTCGAGGCGGTGGAGAGGTACGCCGCCACCGGCAGCGGCGCGCCGTCGTAGGTGGCCGGGGCCCAGGCGTGGAACGGCACGGCCGCCACCTTGAAGGCGAGCCCGACCACCACCAGCGTGACCGCTGCGGTGGTCAACGGCAGGTCGCCGGCGGCGCCGAGCAGCGCGCCGAGCCGGTCGAGGTGCAGCCCACCGGTGACCGCGTACAGCAGCGCCGCGCCGAGCAGGGTCAGCGTGGTCGCCACCACGCTGACCACGAAGAAGGTGACCGCCGCCTCGGCGCTGGCGAGGCTGCCCCGGCGCAGCCCGACCAGGACGTACAGCGGAAGGGTGAGGGTCTCCACCGCGACGACCAGGGTGATCAGGTCGCCGGCCGCGCCGAGCACCACGCCGCCGGTCATCGAGCAGGCGAGCAGGAAGCAGTACTCCCCCACCGGGGTCGGGCCGGCGCCCAGCAGCGGCCCGGAAAGCCCGAGCACCCCGAGGGTGAGCAGCGCGAAGACGGCGGCGACCAGGGCCGCGCGCCCGTCGAACACCCAGGAGCAGTCGGCCCCGACGCAGAAGGTCCGCCGGGTCTCCCCCGCGCCCACCACCACCGCGCCGGCCACGGTGGCCACGGCGCCCGCGGCGGCCACCGCCACGGTCGCGCCCGCCCGGCCCAGCAACAGGTCGGCCAGGAGCACCAGGACGGCGGTGCCGGCCGCCAGGTACGCCGGCAACAGCGCCACGTTGTCGACGCTCTGCACCAGACTCATGCCGCCCACTTCCGCCGTACCTCCACCGGGCCACCGCCCGGGACCGGCCTCCTCGCGCTCACCGAAGCACCCCGACCAGGGCGTCCACCGGGCCGGCGGCAAAGCCGAGCACCAGTGCCGGAACCAGCCCCACCGCCAGCGCCAGCAGCACCAGCGGCGTCCAGGCGGCCAACTCCGCACCGGCCAGACCGGGGGCGACCCGGGCCACCGCCGGGGTGGGCCGCCCGTGGGTGACCTGCCGCAGCAGCCGCAGGAAGTACGCCGCGGTGAGCGCGCCGCCGACCGCCGCCAGGACAGCCAGCGTGGTCCACAACCCACCGCCCCGCCGGACGGCGGCGACGACGGCGAACGCCTCACCCCAGAAGCCCGCCAGCCCGGGCAGGCCCAGCGAGGCGACCGCCGCGAAGCCGAGCAGTCCCGCGAGCCGGGGCGCGGTCTCCCGCAGCCCGGACAGCTCCGCCAACGCGCCGGTGCCGGTGCGGTCCTTGACCGCCCCGGCGAGGAAGAAGAGCAGGCCGGTGATCACGCCGTGCGCGATGTTGCCGATCAGCGCGGCCTGGATGCCGGTGGCGGTCAGCGTGGCGACCCCGAGCAGCACGAAACCCATGTGTCCGACGCTGGAGTACGCGATGAGCCGCTTCAGGTCGTCCTGGGCGAGACAGACCAGCGAACCGACGATGATCGCGGCGACGGCCAGCACGCCGAGCGCCGGAGCGGCCCAACGGGCCCCCTCCGGGGCCACCCCGACCGCCATCCGGACCAGGCCGTACGTGCCCATCTTGAGCAGTACGCCGGCGAGGATGACACTGCCCACGGTGGGAGCCTGGGTGTGCGCGTCGGGCAGCCACGAATGCAGCGGCCAGAGCGGGCTCTTCACCGCGAAGGCGACCGCCAGCAGGGTGAACGCGGCCAGTTGGGTGCCCCGGGACAGGCCCGTGCCACCGGTGAGGGCGACCACGTCGGCGGTGCCGGCGTCGGCGACCACCACGGAGACGCCGACGAGCAGCAGCACCGAACCGAGGAGGGTGTAGAGGGCGAACTTGCGGGCCGCCCGCCGCCGGTCGTCGCCACCCCAACCGGCGATGATCGCGTACATCGGGAGCAGCACGACCTCGAAGAAGACGAAGAACAGCACCAGGTCCAGGGCGAGGAACGTGCCGAGGATGCCGACCTCGACCACCAACAGCAACGCCACCAGCGCCCGACCGGTGCCGCCCGCCGGCACCCGCCAGACCGTGTAGCCGCAGCAGAGCAGGGTCAGCAGCGCGGTCAGCGCCACCAGGGGCCAGGAGAGACCGTCCACCCCGAGGTGGAAACGCAGGTCGAGGCCCGGCACCCAGGGCAGGTCGAGCTCGTGCCAGGGCTGTACCGCCGGTGCCGGGCCGTAGCCGAACCAGCCGTGGTCGCCCCACACCAGCAGCACCGCGGCGACCAGGGTCAACCCGGCGACCGCCGTACCGACCAGCCGGGCCGCCCGATCCCGGGGTGTCGCCGCCACCAGCACCGCCCCGACCGCCGGCACCGCCAGGACCGCGACCAGCAGGAAATCTCCGGAACTCACGTCACCACCTGCACTCGCGACCGCGGGGCTCGCACACCCGGCTCACTCCTCGCGCTCACCCGCGTCACCTCAGTTCGCGACCGCGGGGCTCGCACACCCGGCTCACTCCTCGCGCTCACCCGCGTCACCTCAGTTCGCGACCGCGGGGCTCGCACACCCGGCTCACTCCTCGCGCTCACGGTGACCCTCCGACCAGGACAGCCGCGAGCCCGACCAGCAGGGCTCCGGCGAGCACCGCGCCCAGCGCGCGGGGCAGCGCCGCCCGGTGCAGCGCGGCCAGTACGCCACCGAGGCCGCGCGCCGCGCGCCCGCTGGCCTCCACCAGACCGTCCACCCCGGCCTCGTCACCGGTACGCGCCACCCGGGCCAGCGCGGTCACCGGTCGTACGACCAGGGCGTGCTGGACGTCGTCGAGCCGGAACGCACGGGCGAACACCGGCCGCAGCGGACCCAGTACGTCCGCCGGGTCGGCGGCGGGCTTTCGCCGCCAGCCGGCCCAGGCCAGCGCGGCCCCGAACAGCAGCAGCACGGCCGGAAGCAGCAACTCCGGCCCGACGTGCACGAGCGGCGTCTCCCCTTGCGGCCACACCGGCGCGGCCGGGAGGAGCAGCCGATCGGCGAAGGGCCGGACGAACCCGACCAACCCCAGCAGTGCCGCCGGGACGCCCAGCAGCAGCACCGGCCAGCGCATCGCGGCCGGCGGGTCGTGCGGGTGCAGCAGCGGCAGCCGGCGCTCGCCGAGGAAGGTACGCAGCAGCAGCCGGGTGGCGTACCAGGCGGTGACCACCACACCGAGCAGCCCGGCCAGCCAGACCAGCCAGCCCACCCAGGCCGGGGCGGGCCCGACGCCGTCCAGCGCGGCGGCCTGCGCCACCGCCAGCACGCCGTCCTTGCTCCAGAAACCGGACAGTGGCGGCACCCCGGCCAGCGCGCCGAGCCCGACCGCCGTGCACCAGAAGGTGACGGGCATGTCCCGGCGCAGCCCGCCCATCCGAGACATCAGGGTGGTGCCCACGGCGTGGATCACCGCGCCGGCGGAGAGGAAGAGCAGCGCCTTGAAGGCGGCGTGGGTGAGCAGGTGGAACAGCGCGGCTGCGGGCGCGCCGACGGCGAGGGCTCCGGTCATGTACCCGATCTGGGAGACCGTCGACCAGGCGAGCACCCGCTTGAGGTCGTCCTGCGCGGTGGCCGCGAGCGCGCCCAGCAGCAGCGTCGTCGAGCCCAGCACGCCGAGCACGGCCAGCGCCGCCGGGGCCGCCTCGAACAGCGGGAAGAGCCGGGTCACCGCGTACACGCCGGCGGCGACCATGGTGGCCGCGTGGATCAGCGCGGAGATGGGGGTGGGGCCGGCCATCGCGTCGGGCAGCCAGGTGTGCAGCGGGAACTGGGCGCTCTTGCCGGCCACCCCGGCGAGCAGCAGCAGGCAGGCGACGGTGAGCGCACCGGTGGCGTGGTCGTGGGCGAGCACGTCGGCGATCCGGAAACTGCCGGCCGAGACGCCGAGCAGCGCGATGCCGAGCAGGAACCCGACGTCACCCACCCGGGTGACCAGGAACGCCTTCATCGCGGCGGCCGGCGCCTCGGGCAGCCGCCGGTCGTGCGCGATGAGCAGGTAGGAGCAGAGGCCCATCACCTCCCAGCCGACCAGCAGCAGGATCAGGTCGCCGGCGACCACCACCAGCAGCATCGCGGCGGTGAAGAGGCTGATCTGCGCGGCGTACGGCGGGTAGCGGTGGTCCACCTCGACGTCGTCGTGCGGGCCGCGCCGCAGGTAGGCGGTCGAGTACACCTGCACAGCCAGGGCGACCGCCGCCACCGCCACCGCCACCAGCGCGGCCACGCCGTCCACCCGGACACCCAGGGTGACCCGCAGGCCGCCCAGGTCGATCCAGGTGGTCGAGGTCTCCACCGGGTCGCCGACCCGGACCAGCAGGGCCAGCGCGACCACCAGTGCGCCGGCCGCGCCCGCCACGCCCAGGCCGATCGCCGCCCGCCGGGCCCGGTCCTCCCCGGTGGTCGCGCCCTTCGGCGACGGTGGCAGCAGCAACCCGACCAGGCCCGCGACCAGCGGTACGGTCGGCAGTGCGACCCCCAGCAGCCCGGTCACCGTTTCCCCCCCGTCCGGTCGGCGGCCCCGGCGTCCGTACCCGGACCGTCCGCACCGGCGCCACCGTGCGCCGCCGCCCGGGCACCCGGCCCGGTGGCGACGACCGGCGTCGGCGGCTCGGCGAGCGGCACCTCGTCGACCACCACACTGGCCCGCATCCGGTAGAGCTGGAGCACGATGGCCAACCCGACGCCGATCTCGGCGGCGGCCAGCACGATCACGAACAGCGCGAAGACCTGACCGCCGTGCGGCAACCCGGCCCGCGCGGTGGTGTCGGCGGTGACCAGCACCAGGTTGACCGCGTTGAGCATCAACTCGACGGCCATCAGCACCAGCACGGCGTTGCGCCGGCGCAGCACGCCGTACACGCCGAGGCCGAACAGGAACGCGGCGGTGAGGTACGGGATGACCGGCCTCACCCGCGACCGCCCTCGTCGGCGGCGCCGCCCGCGACCCGGCCGGCCGGCGTCACGGCGTCCCGGTCCGGACCGCCGGGCGGGGCGGCGGGGCGGCGGCCGATCTCGGGACGGGAGAGCACGATCGCCCCCACCAGGGCGGCCAGCAGCAACACCGACAGCACCTCGAACGGCAGCACCCAGGAGCGGAACACCTGCTCGCCGAGGCGTTCGGCGGTGCCGGCGGTGGGCAGCTCCACCCGGGACCAGCGGAACGCGTCCACCAGCAGCACAGCCAGCCCCAGCCCGGCACCTCCGCCGATCAGGGCGGCGGGCCAGCCGGGACGGTCCAGGTCGTCGGAGGCGCCGATCGGGGCGCGGGTCAGCATCACCGCGAACAGCAGCAGCACCACCACCGCGCCGACGTAGATCAGCACCTGCACCCAGGCCACCAGCTCGGCGGTGAGCACCAGGTAGTCGCCGGCCAGCGCGCCCAGACAGACCACCAGGTAGAGACCGGCCCGGACCAGGTGCTTCGTCGCGACCACGAGCACCCCCGCCCCGACCGCCACCGCGCCGAGGGCGAGCAGCAGCACGTCCGCCCCGGTCATCAGGTCGTACCCGGGTCGACGGCGGGGCCCGGCTCGGGGCGTACCCCGGTGGAAGGGCTGGTGGGGGCCGCGGCCTTGCGCGCGGCGGTGGCCTCCTCCTTGGCCGGCTCGCCGTTGCGGTCGTGCGCGGGTGGCGGCGGCACGGTGCCCATCCACTGGCCGAGGTGGTCCTTGTCGTGCAGCAGGTCCTTGATGTCGTACTCGGCGTACTCGAACTCCGGCGACCAGTAGAGCGCGTCGAACGGACAGACCTCGACGCAGATGCCGCAGTACATGCAGAGCGAGAAGTCGATGTCGAACTTGTCGAGCACGTTGCGCTGTCGGGGGCGGGCGGCCCCGGGCACCGCCACCTCCTCCTTGTGGGAGTCGATGTAGATGCACCAGTCCGGGCACTCCCGGGCGCAGAGCATGCAGACCGTGCAGTTCTCCGCCAGCAGCGCGATCACGCCCCGGGATCGGGGTGGCAACTCGGGGGCGACGTCCGGGTACTGCTGGGTGGTCGACCGGCTGGTCATCGTCTTCAGGGTGACCGCCAGGCCCTTCACCAGCCCCGTGCCGGGAAGACCGCTGCGCTCGCTCATGCCGCTCATCCTGCCCTGTGGCCCCGGCGCGCGCGACCACCACCCGGCCCTTCCCGGCGTTGTCGTGAGCCCGGGGAGAACCACACACCGGGAAGGACCGGCGATGACCGCCGGTGCGCACGACGAGTTTCCGCCGCCGGGGTGAGTGGACGACCCACGACCTCGACCGCCTGCACGACGAGACCTGCCCCCGCCGACCTCACTCCCCGCCGGCCGCTGAGCGGGGCTCGCCCGGCGACCAGGGGACGGGATCCGACGCGCTCGCCGAGCCGACTGGCGCACCGTCCGCCAAGATGGGTCGCAGCAGTGCGGTCGAAACGTGAAGGGGGCGACGTGGGCGCAACGACGGGCGGAACCACCGGTGGGACGTACGTGGAGTCGGGTGGCGAGTTCACCCGGGACCAGCGCTACATCGCCACCCGGATCACCGCGGACGGGCGGGACGGCTGGCCGGTGGAGCCCGGCCGGTACCGGCTGGCGGTCAGCCGCGCCTGCCCCTGGGCCAACCGGATGATGATCGTCCGGCGGTTGCTCGGGTTGGAGGACGTCATCTCGATGGCGGTGGCCGGGCCGACCCACGACGCCCGGAGCTGGACCTTCGACCTGGACCCGGACGGGCGCGACCCGGTGCTGGGCATCGCGCGCCTCCAGGAGGCGTACTTCGCGCGGTTCCCCGGCTACGAGCGGGGAATCACCGTGCCGGCGCTGGTGGACGTGCCGACCGGGCAGGTGGTCACCAACGACTACGCGCAGATGAGCCTGGACCTGTCGACGGAGTGGACGGCCTACCACCGCGAGGGGGCGCCGCAGCTCTACCCCGAGCACCTGCGCGACGAGATCGACGAGGTCAACGCCGTGGTGTTCGCCGACGTCAACAACGGCGTCTACCGGTGCGGCTTCGCCGGCTCCCAGGACGCGTACGAGCAGGCGTACCACCGGCTCTTCGACCGGCTCGACTGGTTGACCGAGCGGTTGTCCGGGCAGCGGTACCTGGTCGGCGACACGGTCACCGAGGCGGACGTACGGCTGTTCACCACCCTGGTCCGCTTCGACCCGGTCTACCACGGCCACTTCAAGTGCAACAGGCAGAAGTTGTCCGAGATGCCGGTGCTGTGGGCGTACGCGCGGGACCTGTTCGCCACCCCCGGCTTCGGGGACACCGTCGACTTCGACCACATCAAGCGGCACTACTACGAGGTACACCGGGACATCAACCCGACCGGCGTGGTGCCGGTCGGCCCAGACCTGTCGAACTGGCTCACCCCGCACGGTCGGGAGGAGTTGGGCGGCCGGCCCTTCGGCGACGGCACCCCGCCGCCCC
>NZ_SMKD01000068.1 GCF_004348595.1 Micromonospora sp. KC723 | reverse complement strand
GGGCCGGGGACGGCGTCGGGGTCGTTGCCGGGCTCGGGGCGGCCGCCGGTGGGGCGGACGGCGCCGAGTTGCCGGCGGACGCGACGAATGCGCCACGCAGCCGTCGGGCGACGGGCGCCTCGACGGTGCTGGACGCGGACTTCACGAACTCGCCCATCTCCTTGAGTTTGGCGAGAACGGTCTTGCTTTCGACCCCGAGCTCTTTTGCCAGCTCGTGTACGCGGGCCTTACCTGCCACTGCACTCCTCACTCCGAGGTCGTGCGGGCAGCACCCGCAGCGACCTCACTCCTGCACTTGAAGCCTGGTCATTTCAGGGACTTCATCGTGTGCTCATGTCGGTCGTCCTACCCTGCTAGCGACCCTCGCCCGATCGGGTTGACCGGACGTAGTGGTTGGCGCATCGATGTACTCCGCGACGGCACCGTGGTCAGGGACCCCGGTGAAGCGCAACGCACGCCCGAAGGCGCGACGCCGCAACGCCTGCGCGAAGCAGGCCGGATCCGGGTGCATGTTCGCTCCCCGACCCGGCAGCCTGCGAGCCGGGTCGGGCCGGAGACTGAGATCATCCCCGTCGCCGACCGCGACGATCCGCAGCAATTCGCTGGCCGGCGCACGTCGCCGGCAACCCACACAGGTGCGCTCCGGCTGCGCGCGTCGTACCACTGGAGGAAGTCTACCCCTAGCTCGTCGAGATCGCGCCGCCCGGCTCCGGGACGTGATCAGCAGCGCCCCGACCGCCGGCGCCCGACTGCTCCGCGTCGGACCGGATGTCGATCCGCCAACCGGTCAGTCGGGCCGCGAGCCGGGCGTTCTGCCCCTCGCGGCCGATCGCGAGCGAGAGCTGGAAATCCGGGACGGTCACCCGCGCCGTCCGGGTGGCCAGATCGACCACCTCGACCCGCAGCGCCTTGGCCGGCGACAACGCGTTGCCGACGAAGGTCGCCGGGTCGTCCGACCAGTCGATGATGTCGATCTTCTCACCGTGCAGCTCGCTCATCACCGCGCGCACCCGCTGCCCCATCGGGCCGATACAGGCGCCCTTGGCGTTCACGCCCTGGACGGTGGACCGCACCGCGATCTTCGTCCGGTGACCCGCCTCACGGGCGATCGCGCTGATCTCCACCGTACCGTCGGCGATCTCCGGCACCTCCAGCGCGAAGAGCTTCTTGACCAGCCCCGGGTGGGTACGGGAAAGGGTGATCTGCGGACCGCGCATCCCCTTGGTCACGTGCACCACGACGCAGCGGATCCGCTCGCCGTGCTCGTACCGCTCGCCGGGGACCTGCTCCGACTGCGGCAGCACCCCCTCCAGCTTGCCCAGGTCGACGCTGACGATGCCCTTCTCCTTGCGGGCCTCGTGCGCCTGCACCACACCGGTGACCAGGTCACCGTCGCGGCCGACGTACTCGCCGAAGTGCACCTCGTCGGTGGCCTCCCGCAACCGCTGCAGGATGACCTGCTTGGCGGTCATCGCGGCGATCCGGCCGAAGTCGTGCGGGGTGTCGTCCCACTCCCGCACCACCGTGCCGTCGGCGTCCAGCTCCTGGGCGTACACCGTGGCGGCGCCGGTCTTCCGGTCGATCTCCACCCGGGCGTGCGGCTCGGCGCCCTCGGTGTGCCGGTAGGCGGTCAGCAGCGCGGTCTCGATCGCCGCGAGGATCGTGTCGAACGGGATCTCCCGCTCGCGCTCGAGTGCGCGCAGCGCCGCGAGGTCGATGTTCACCTCTCCTCGTCCTCCACATCATCTTCGTCGTCGATGTCGTCGATATCCTCGCCGGGCTCGCCGGCGCCGTCGAACTCGTCCGCCTCGTCGATCTCGTCGAGGCGGTTGAACTCGACCTGCACCCGGCCGGGGCCGAGTTCGGCGTACGGGTGTTCACTGTGGCCGGAGTCGGTCTCCAGCACCACGCGCTCGTCGTCGGCCGCCGCGACCCGGCCGGTCAGCTGGCGGTCCCCGGCCGGCTGGCCGTCGCGCTGCTCCGGCAGCGCCGCCGCGCCCCGCACGGTCACCCTGACCAGCCGGCCGACGTTGCGCCGCCAGTGCCGGGGCAGGGTGAGCGGCCGGTCCACGCCCGGTGAGCTGACCTCGAGCTGGTACTCCCCCGCGACGATGTCGCCGCCGGCCTCCTCGGCGGCGTCGAGCGCCGCCGACACCGCACGGGAGACGTCCGCGACGGCGTCCAGGTTGATCCCGCCGTCGGCGTCCACGATCACCCGCACGACGTGCCGCCGGCCGGCCCGGGAGACCGAGAGGTCCTCCAGGTCGTACCCCTCCCGGGTGACCACGGGTTCGATCACCTCGCGCAACCGGGCCCGCCGTGCGGCGAGGTCCCCCCGGGGCGCGCCCGCGCGATCCGAGCCCCGGGAGCCGTCGGTACGACGGGATCGTCCCGCCGGCCCCGTCGGCCTGGTGGCACGACCACGCTGTGTCATCTGGCGCACCCTTCTGCTGAGGCGGCAGCGGCCCCGCGGCTGCCACGCCGGACGCCACCGGGGCAGTCGCGCCCGGTGGCTGCGCAGAGCGTAACGCGCCGCCGGGGCGGCGGACCGCGCGGCGCACCGACGCCGGTCGCCCACCGGACAGCGTCGATGGTGTTGACTTGTCCGGTGGCGACGGGCAGAAGGACCGCGAACAGCGGTGAATCGGGACGAACCCGGCGGACCGTGCTGCGTGCGGGCGCGCTCCTGGCGGCGGGCGGCTCGACCGGGCCGCTGACCGGCTGTGATCTTTTCGACGGCGACGAGCCCCCACCTCCGCCCGACCCGCTGGAGCCCCTCGCCGGCGAGTCCCGCGAGCTCGCCGCACGGCACCGTGCGGCGATCGCCGCCGATCCGGGGCTGGCCGACCGGCTCACCCCGATCGCCGAGGCACACGCCGCGCACGCCGACGAGATCCACCGGCTGATCGGGCGTCCGGCGCCCTCCGGGGCGGCCACGGGCGGCGCGACGCCGACGCCGGGCGGCCGCGCGGCGCTGCTCGCCGCGCTGCGCGAGGCCGAACAGCGGGGCCGGCAGTCCGCCGCGAAGGCGTGCGCGGAGGCACCCGGGGAACGGGCCGCGCTGCTCGGGTCGGTCGCCGCCGCCCGGGCCACGCACGTGGAGGCGCTGACGTGAGCCGGCGGCAGGCACCCGCCGACGCCCGGCAGGCGCTCGCCGACGCGCTGACCGCCGAGTACGCGGCGATCTACGCCTACGGCCCGATCGGGGTACGGCTCACCGGCGCAGACCGGCGCGGGGCCCGGTCGGCCGAGGCCGCGCACCGCGCCCGCCGGGACGCGCTGGTCCTCCAGCTCAGCGCGGGCGGCGGGCAGGTCCCCGCGGACCGGGCCGGGTACGCTCTGCCGTTCCCGGTGACCGACCGGGCCGAGGCGCTGCGGCTGGCCGTCGAGATCGAGGAGCGGACGGCCGCCTTCTGGCGCGCGGTGCTGCCGGTCACCAGCGGCGCCGACCGGACCCGGGCGTTGAACGCGTTGACCGACTGTGCGGTGTGGGCCACCCGCTGGCGGCGGGCGGCCCGGGTCACCCCGGTCACCGTGGCCTTCCCCGGCCGGCCCGGCTGAGCGCTGCCGGGCCGTTCCGGTTGCGGTCCGCATACGGGGTATGCATACTCCGTTGCCATGTCCATCCGCCACGGCCTGCTCGCCCTGCTCGAGCGCGGCCAGATGTACGGCTACCAGTTGCGTGCCGCGTTCGAGGAGTCGACCGGCTCGACCTGGCCGCTGAACATCGGGCAGGTGTACACCACCCTCAACCGGCTCGAACGCGACGGACTCGTCCGCCCGCTGCCCGAACACGAGGGCGGGCAGCGGCCGTACGAGATCACCGATGCCGGGCGGGCGGACCTGGCGCTCTGGTTCGCCACCCCGATCAGCCGCGCCGACCGCCCCCGCGACGAGCTGTCGATCAAACTGGCCCTGGCGATGACCACGCCCGGCGTCAACGTGCGGGCCGTGGTGCAGACCCAACGCAGCGCCACCATGCGCACCCTGCAGGAGTTGACCCGGCTGAAGTACGCCAGCGACAAGCCGGAGGATCTGCCGTGGCGGCTGGTGCTGGACGCGATGGTGTTCCAGGCCGAGGCGGAGATCCGCTGGCTGGACCACTGCGAGACGAGCCTGGTCCGCTACCGTCCCGCCCCGCGGGCCGGCCCCCCCGCCCGCTCCGGCGCGCCGGAGCACACCGACGAGGAGGTCCACCGGTGACAGTGGCGGGCCGACCCGTGCTCGACCTGCGGGACGTGCACCGTACCCACGGCAGCGGCGAGGCCGCGGTGCACGCGCTGCGCGGGGTGAGTCTCAGCGTCGCGCCCGGCGAGCTGGTCGCCGTGATGGGCCCCTCCGGCTCCGGCAAGTCGACCCTGCTCACCCTCGCCGGTGGGCTCGACAGCCCCACCGCCGGCGACGTGCTGGTCGAGGGGGAGTCGCTGGGCGCGCTCGACCGCCGGGGGTTGGCCCGGCTGCGTCGGCGCCGGATCGGCTACGTCTTCCAGGATCTCAACCTGCTGGGCAGCCTCACCGCCGCCGAGAACGTGGCGCTCCCCCTGGAACTCGACGGGGTGGGCGTCCGGGCGGCCCGCCGGGCGGCCCTGGCCGCGCTGGCGGAGGTCGGCCTGACCGGGCTGGGCGGGCGCTTCCCCGACCAGATGTCCGGCGGCCAGCAGCAACGGGTGGCGATCGCCCGCGCGCTGGTCGGCGAACGCCGGCTGGTGCTGGCCGACGAGCCGACCGGGGCCCTGGACTCGCAGACCGGGGAGGCGGTGCTGCACCTGCTGCGCCGCCGGGTCGACGCGGGCGCGGCCGGGGTGCTGGTCACCCACGAGGCGCGGCACGCCGGCTGGGCCGACCGGGTGGTCTTCCTCCGGGACGGGGTGATGGTCGACGCGACCGCGCCACTGGCGAGCGTCGAGCAGCTCCTCGCCGGCAGCGGCCGGTGAGGCAGGCCCGGCCGGAGGGGCCGACGGCACGCGGGCCCGGGGCGGACGGCGTCGACGCGGGGCCGGACGCTCCGGCGCGTTTCGGCCCGGCGCACGGCGGCCCGGCGGCCCCACCCCGGCCACGCGGCCGGATCGCCGAGACGGTCGGCTCCTGGCGGGCCGCGCTGCGGATCGCCCGGCGGGAGGCGCGTCGGGCCCGCCGCCGCACCGCGCTGGTGCTGGGGATGATCGCCCTGCCGGTGCTGGCGTTGACCTTCGCCGCGGTCAGCTACGACATGTCCGAGCTGAGCCACGCCGAACGCGTCGACCAGCGGATCGGCGACGCCGACGCCGAACTGCACTGGGCCGTCGAGAACCCGGTCGTCCAGGACCCCTGGGGCGATCTGGCGTACCCCGTCGACGCGGGGCAGGAACGCACCCAACCGGTGCGGGCCGAGGAACTCACCGCCCTGCTCCCGCCCGGCAGCCGGGTCACCCCGGTCCACGGGTGGGTCCCGTTCGAGGCGCGGGTCGGCGACCACCTGGAGTCGTACTCGGCGCGGATGCTGGACCTCACCGATCCGCTCGCCCGGTCGGTGGTCCGGCTGCGCGCCGGGCGGGTGCCGGCCACCCCGACCGAGATCGCCGTCACCGCGCCGGCGTTGCGCAGCCTCGGGGTTCCGCTCGACGGCAGCGTCGTCCTCGCCGACGGTTCCCGCCGGTACACCGTCGTCGGCGTGGTCGAGTTCCCCGACGACCTGAACGAGGTGGTCGCGCTGCACCCGGGTACGGTCCCGACGAACGGCCCCGGCGAGCAGCGCTGGCTGGCGGACCTGCCGGGCCCGGTGGACGCGACGCTGGTCCGCCGGCTCAACGCGCACGGCGTCACGGTGACGGTACGCGGGCCGGCGCCGGGCACCGCGGAACCCGGCACGGACGGCCTGCTGCCGGTGTCGGCGGCCGCCACCGAGGAGGCCGGGAGCGCGGTGCTGGTGGGCGGGCTCGGTCTGCTGGAGGTCGTGCTGCTGGTGGGGCCGGCCTTCGCGGTGGGCGTACGGCGGCGGCGACGCGACCTCGCGCTGGTCGCGGTGGCCGGTGGCGACGAGGTCCACCTGCGCCGGATCGTGCTCGCCGACGGGGTGGTGCTCGGCTTCGCCGGCGCGGCGGCCGGTCTGCTGCTCGGCGTCGCCGCCGCGTTCACGGCCCGGCCCCTGCTGGAGGAGCACGTCCTGCACCACCGCGCCGGCGGGTACCGTGTCTTCCCCGCGGCGTTGGCCGCGATCGTGGCGGTCGCCGTGCTGGCCGGGGTGCTGGCCGCCCTGGTGCCGGCCTGGACGGCGGCCCGGCAGGACGTCGTGGCGGGGCTGGCCGGTCGGCGTACCGTGCCGCCGCAGCGACGACGCTGGCCGGCCCTCGGTCTGGCGCTGACCGCCCTGGGCACCGGGACGGCCGCGCTCGGCGCACAGCACAGCAGCGTCTTCGTGGTCCTGACCGGCATCGTGCTGGGCGAGCTGGGTCTGGTCCTCACCATCCCCACCCTGGTCAGCTACCTGGCCCGCGTCGGCCCGGCGCTGCCGTTGGCCCCACGGATCGCGCTGCGCGACGCCAGCCGGAACCGGTCCTCCACCGCCCCGGCGGTCTCCGCCATCATGGCGGCGGTCGCCGGCAGCGTCGCCGTCGGCGTCTGGGTGGCCAGCGACGAGGCCCGCACCAGGGCGGACTACCAGCCCGGCGTGCCACCCGGCCACGTACTGCTGTTGTTGTCCGGGCAGGACGCGCCGCCACCGCTGCCGGCGGTGACCGAGCGGGTCCGCCACGTGCTGGCCGCCGACTCGGTCGCCGTGATCAACCGGCCCGGCTGCGCCCCGCCGACGCGCGACGACGAGGAGTGCGTGGTCACCGCGGTGCTGCCGCCCGGCCAGCTCTGCCCGTTCCGGGTGGAGGCGTTCCGGTCGGCCGAGACACGCCGGCAGGCGCTGGCCGACCCCCGCTGCCGGCCGCCGACACGAACTCCCTCCAGCTACCAACTGCCGGTCGCCGTGGACGACGGGGCCGCCCTGCCCGCCCTCACCGACGCGCCCACCGACGAGGTGGCCCGGGCGACCGCCGTGCTGCGGGCCGGCGGCGTGGTGGTGACCGACCCACGCTACCTGCGCGACGGCCGGGTGACGGTGGCGACGAACCGGGTCACCGCCGGTTCCGAGGCGCCGGCGTCGACCACGATGGCGGTAGCCGGGTACGTCCTGCGCGGCGGTCTGCCGGTGGACCTGCTGGTGCTGTCGACCGCCGCCGCCGGCCGGCTCGGCCTGGCCGTCGTCCCCGAGGGGTACGCCGTGGCGACCGACACCGCACCGACCGAGGCCCAGCGGCGGCGGCTCGTCGCCGAGCTGCGTCCGCTGGCGTCGCTGATCGCACTGGTGGAGGCGGAGGCGCCGGAGCGGGACCAGCGACCGCTGCTGGTGCTGCTGGCGGTGGCCGCCGGGATGATCACCCTGGGAGCGGCCGGGGTGGCCACCGGGCTCGCCGCCGCCGAGGGGCGGCGGGACCTGTCCACCCTGGCCGCCGTCGGCGCCAGTCCCGGGGTCCGCCGGGTACTCGCGATCTGCCAGGCCGGGGTGATCGCCGGGCTCGGCACGGTGCTGGGCATCGTGGCCGGCCTATGCTCCGCGACGATCATCCTGACCTCGGTCAACCGGCAGCTCGCCGAGGCGTGGCCGGCGCAGACGCCGTACCCGCTGGCGGTGCCCTGGCTGACCCTGGGCGTGATGGTGGTGGTGCCGGTGGTGGCCATGGCCGGTGCGGGCCTGTTCACCCGCTCGCGGTTGGCGGTGGAACGACGGCTGGACTGAGGCCGCGACCCTCCCGCCCGGCTCGCCAAGTGGTACGGACCGACCAGGCGCTGCCGATGCTCGGCGAGGCCAGGCTCGCGGCGGCCACCGTGGCCTGGCTGCTCACCGGCTGAGGGGGCCAGGCTCAGCCGACCCCGCCCTGGACGCCGATCAGGGTGCCGATGGCGTAGGTGGCGCCGGCCGCCGCCGCGCCGAGCACGAACTGGCGCAGGCCTCCGGCCCACCAGGGGCGGTTGGTGAAGCGAGCGACGACCGCCCCGGCCGCGAAGAGCCCCACCCCGCCTACGGCGAGCGCCAACCAGAGGCTGGTGAAGCCGAGCAGGTAGGTCGCCAGCGGCACCAGGGCCCCGACCGAGAAGCAGAGGAACGACGAGATCGCCGCCGCCCACGGGCTGGGCTGCTCGTCCGGGTCCACCCCCAGTTCCTCCCGGACGTGCACCCGCAGCGCCTCCGCCGGGTTGCGGCGAACCGCGTCGGCGACCTGCATCGCCAGGTCCCGGGGCAGGCCCCGGGCGACCCACGCCTCGGCCAGCTCCCGGGCCTCCGCCTCGGGGTGCCGTTCCAACTCGCGGCGTTCCTTGGCCACCTCGGCGGCGACCTGCTCGTTGGCTGAGCGGACGCTGGTGTACTCGCCCAGCCCCATCGAGATGGCGCCGGCGACCAGGCCCGCGGTGCCGGTGAGCACGATGCTGCGCGGCGAGACACCGCCACCGCCGACACCGGCGATCAGGGCGATGTTGGTGACCAGGCCGTCCATCGCGCCGAACACGGCCGGCCGCAGCCAGCCACCGGACACGTCGGCGTGGTGCGCCTCGCGCAGCGCGGCAGGAGTCTCGGCGGTCACGGCAGGGTCAGGATCTCGTAGCCGTCGTCGGTCACCAGGATCGTGTGTTCGAACTGCGCCGTCCACCTCCGGTCCTTGGTGACCACCGTCCACCCGTCGTCCCACATGTCGTACTGGTAGGTGCCGAGGGTGATCATCGGCTCGATGGTGAACGTCATCCCCGGCTCCATCAGGTCGGTGGGCCGAGGGCTGTCGTAGTGCGGCACGTACAGGCCGCTGTGGAAGGCCTCGCCGATGCCGTGACCGGTGAAGTCGCGGACCACGCCGTAGCCGAACCGCTTGGCGTACGACTCGATGACCCGGCCGATGACGTTGATCTGGCGACCCGGGGCGACGGCCTTGATGCCGCGCATCATCGCCTCGTGGGTCCGCTCGACCAGCAGCCGGGCCTCCTCGCTCACCTCGCCCACGCAGAAGGTGGCGTCGGTGTCCCCGTGCACGCCACCGATGTACGCGGTGACGTCGACGTTGATGATGTCGCCGTCCTGGAGGACGGTGGAGTCCGGGATGCCGTGGCAGATCACCTCGTTGAGGCTGGTGCAGCAGGACTTCGGGAAGCCCTTGTAGCCCAGCGTCGACGGGTACGCGCCGTGGTCGACCAGGAACTCGTGCACCACCCGGTCGATCTCGTCGGTGGTCACCCCCGGCTTGCAGTGTTCACCGGCGAGCTGCGTCGCCTGGGCGGCGAGCCGGCCGGCGATCCGCATCTTCTCGATGGTCTCCGGGGTCTGCACGTGCGAGCCGCGCCACTGTTGGGGACGCGTCTTCCCCACGTACTCCGGTCGGGCGATGTGGGCGGGCACCGCTCGCCACGGGGAGAGCGTGCCGGGGGTCAGCGGCGCACGGGCGGTCATGACAACAGCCTATCGCCGCGGGTCGGGTGACCCCCGCCACGCACCCGTCCGCCGGGTTGTTGCCGTGGCAACGGGGCTGTGCCATTGTGGCTGGCGTGGATCACGGGGGCGTATCTCCGATCTTCTCCGCGAGCGCGGAGCTCGACGGTGCCCACCTGCGCGTGGTGGTGACCGGTGAGGTCGACATGGCCACCGCCGACACGATGTGGCAGACCGCCCTCCGGGAGCCGGCCGAGCTGGTCACCCTCGACCTGCGCCGGGTGACGTTCTTCGACTCGGCCGCCATCCACACGGTCGTCCGGCTCGCCGACCGTCTCCCGGAACGGCTCACCGTGCTCCCGTCCCGCCAGGTGCTTCGGGTCCTGGAGATCTCCGGCCTGGGCGAGCAGTCCTGGCTGCACCGGGGCTGACACGCTTCGGCGTCACTCCGGCCGCGCGATGCCTGCTACCCCGACCGGCCGGTAACGCAGGCCCGGAGATCGACGGCCGGTCACCCGGATCTCGTCCGGCCGTCACCGGGTGTCCCGCAGGTGGCTCGCCAGGCGGGACGGCCGGTCGGCGGACGCCTCACAGCGGCGTCACGTACGCGCCGGTGATGCCCCCGTCGACGACGAACTGCGCGGCCGTCATGAACGACGCGTCGTCACTGGCCAGGAAGGCCACCGCGGCGGCGATCTCCGCCGGGTCGCCGAACCGGCCCATCGGCACGTGCACCAGCCGGCGGGCGGCCCGCTCCGGATCCGCCGCGAACAGCTCCCGCAGCAGCGGGGTGGCCACCGGGCCGGGACACAGCGCGTTGACCCGGATGCCCTCCCGGGCGAACTGCACACCCAGTTCCCGGGTCATCGCCAGCACCCCGCCCTTGCTCGCCGTGTACGCGATCTGCGACGTCGCCGCCCCCATCAACGCCACGAACGAGGCGGTGTTGATGATCGAGCCCTTGCCCTGCCGGCGCATGTGCGGAATGACGTACCTGCAGCAGAGGTAGACGCTGGTGGTGTTGACCCGCAGCACCCGTTCCCAGGCGTCGAGGCCGGTCTCCAGGATCGAGTCGTCCTCCGGCGGGGAGATGCCGGCGTTGTTGAAGGCCACGTCGATCCGGCCGTGTCGTTCGGCCACCCCGTCGAAGAGCTCCCGGACGGCGGTCTCGTCCGCCACGTCGCAGGCGACGAACTCGCCGGCGACCTCGTCGGCGGCCCGCCCGCCGGCCTCGGCGTCGACGTCGACGCAGACCACCCGCGCCCCCTCGGCGGCGAACCGCCGCACCGTGGCCAGCCCGATCCCGCTGCCCGCCCCGGTCACCACCGCGACCCGGTCCGCCAGTCGACCCCGCATCGTGTTCACTCCTCTGTGCTGATGAAGACGTTCTTCACGTCGGTGAAGGCGTGCAGGGCGTCCGGGCCCAGCTCCCGGCCGAACCCGGAGCGCTTCATCCCGCCGAACGGCGTCCAGTAGCGCACCGAGGAGTGCGAGTTGACGCTGAGGTTGCCCGACTCCACCGCCCGGGCCACCCGCAGCGCCCGGCCCACGTCCCGGGTCCAGATCGAGCCGGAGAGGCCGTACTCGGTGTCGTTGGCCAACCGGACCGCGTCGGCCTCGTCGTCGAACGGCAGCACCGACACCACCGGCCCGAAGATCTCCTCCCGCCAGTGCCGGTCGGCCGGCGACCCGGCGAGCAGCACCGTCGGGGCGTACCAGAACCCCGGGCCGTCGGGGCGGGCGCCGGTGAAGGCCACTGTCGCGCCGTCGACGTACCCGGCGACCCGGTCACGGTGCGCCGCGGAGATGAGCGGACCCATCTCGGTGGTCTCCGCGGCCGGGTCGCCCACCCGCAAGCCGCGCACGGCCGGTTCGAGCAGTTCCAGGAAGCGGTCGTACGCCGGCCGCTGGACCAGGATCCGGGAGCGGGCGCAGCAGTCCTGGCCGGCGTTGTCGAAGACCGCGTACGGCGCGGAGGCCGCCGCCTTCTCCAGGTCGGCGTCGGCGAAGACCAGGTTGGCGGACTTGCCGCCCAGCTCCAGGGTGACCCGCTTCACCTGGGCGGCGCACCCGGCCATGATCCGGGTGCCGACCTGCGTGGAACCGGTGAAGCAGACCTTGCGCACGGCGGGGTGGGTGACGAACCGCTCCCCCACCACGTCACCCCGGCCCGGCAGCACGGTGAACACGCCCTCGGGCAGGCCCGCCTCGCGCGCCAGCTCGGCCAGGCGCAGCGCGGTCAGCGGGGTCAGCTCGGCGGGTTTCAGGACCACGGTGTTGCCGGCGGCGAGCGCCGGTGCGAGCCCCCAGCCGGCGATCGGCATCGGGAAGTTCCACGGCACGATCACCCCGACCACACCGAGCGGCTCGTGGAACGTGACGTCCAGCCCGCCGGGCACCGGGATCTGCCGGCCGGTCAGCCGCTCCGGCGCGCCCGCGTAGTAGTCGAGCACGTCACGGACGTTGCCCGCCTCCCAGCGGGCGTTGCCGACGGTGTGCCCGGCGTTGCGCACCTCCAGCCGGGCCAGTTCCTCGACGTGGGCGTCCACCACGGTCGCGAAGCGCCGCAGCAGCCGTGCCCGGTCCCCCGGCGCCACCGCCCGCCACGACTCGTACGCGGTCGCAGCCCGCCCGATCGCCGCGTCGACCTCGTCCGGGGTCGTCGCCGGCACCTCCGCCAACCGCTGCCCGGTCGCCGGGTTGATCACCTCAGAGACGTTCGAAGCCACGGCGCAGCTCCCAGTCGGTCACGGCGGCGTCGAAGGCGGCGAGCTCGACGCGGGCCTGGTTGGCGTAGTGCGCGACCACCTCGTCGCCGAAGGCGTCCCGGGCGAGCGCCGAGTTCTCCCAGAGGGAGAGCGCGTCGCGCAGCGTGCCCGGCACCCGCTGCGCCGCCGCGTCGTCGTAGGCGTTGCCGGTGCACTCCTCGCCCAGCTCCAGCTCGTGCTCGACGCCGTGCGCCGCCGCGGCCACCAGCGCGGCGATCGCCAGGTACGGGTTGACGTCCGCGCCGGGCACCCGGTTCTCCACCCGCATGCCCTGCCCGTGCCCGACCACCCGCAGCGCGCAGGTGCGGTTGTCGACGCCCCAGCGCAGCGCCGTCGGCGCGAACGAGCCGGGCTGGTAACGCTTGTAGGAGTTGATGTTCGGGGCGAAGAGGAGACTCAGCTCGCGCATGGTGGCGAGCATTCCGGCCAGCACCCGCTGCCCCGTGACGCTCAGGTGGGCGGGGCCGTCGCCCAGCATCGCCGAGCCGCCGGAGGCGTCCCGCAGCGAGAAGTGGATGTGGCAGGAGTTGCCCTCCCGCTCGTTCGGTTTGGCCATGAAGGTGATCGACATGCCCTCCTGGGCGGCGATCTCCTTCGCCCCGTTCTTGTAGATGACGTGGTGATCGGCGCAGGCCACCGCCTCGTCGTAGCGGAACGCGATCTCGTGCTGGCCGAGGTTGCACTCGCCCTTGGCGCTCTCGGGGGTGAGCCCGGCGCCGGCCATCTCGGTGCGGATGCGGCGCAGCAGCGGCTCCACCCGCGCGGTGCCCAGCAGGGAGTAGTCCACGTTGTACTGGTTGGCCGGGGTGAGGTCACGGTAGCCGCGCCGCCAGGCGTCCTCGTACGAGTCGCGGTAGAGGACGAACTCCAGCTCCGTGCCGGCGTACGCGGTCAGCCCGTGGGCGGCCAGCCGGTCGAGCTGCCGGCGCAGGATCTGCCGGGGCGAGGCCACCACCGGCCCGGAGCCGTCCAGCCACTCCAGGTCGGCCAGGAGCAGCGCCGTCCCCGGCTGCCAGGGCACCCGGCGCAGGGTGGCCAGGTCGGGGCGCATCGCGAAGTCGCCGTAGCCGCGTTCCCAGCTCGACATCGCGTACCCGTCGACGGTGTTCATGTCGACGTCCACGGCGAGCAGGTAGTTACAGCCCTCGCTGCCGTGCGCGACCACCTGGTCGAGGAAGTACGGGGCGTGGAACCGCTTGCCCTGCAACCGGCCCTGCATGTCGACCAGGGCGAGCACCACGGTGTCGATTTCGCCCTCGGCGACGGCGACCCGGAGCTGTCCCAGCGTGAGCGGAGCTTTCCTCATCGGCTCGCCTCCATCACCAAGGTCTACTCGTTGACGCGATCATCGTCAATGGTCGGGCCCGGCGGGGCCGGACCCGCCGTCGCCGCGTGGTCAGGCCGGCCTGTCGGCCGGCGTGCCGTCCGTGGTGCGCTGCGCCGGCAGCTCGACGGTACGGCGCGGACCGGTGAACCACTTCCGCGCCGAGGCGTACCACCAGACGCCGACGCCGAGCAGCACCCCGCCGACCGCGATCGGCGCGTAGTTCACCGCCGACCAGCTGAAGTCGGCGTTGCCGGGCACGCCGGCGGGCACGATGGGCAGCAGGAAGTAGACCGAGATGACGGCGATCTCGATGACCGCGATCCAGCCGAGCAGCTTGTACTTCCGGCCCAGCGTCCACGGCCCGGGCTGGAACCGGTCCCCCATCCGCAGCCGCAGCGCGATCGGGATGATGAAGGACAGGTAGAGCCCGATCACCGCGACGGAGACCACCGCGTAGAAGGCGACCGGGATGCCGTCCGGGCTCGCGTAGAGGGCGGGCAGGGTGAGCACCAGGCCCGCCACGGTGGCGCCGATGATCGCGTTGACCGGGGTGCCGTTGCGGTCGACCCTCGACCAGAGCCGCCAGCCCGGCACGGCCCGGTCCCGGCTGAACGCGTACGCCATCCTCGACATGGACGTCACGCAGCTCATCCCGCAGAAGAACTGGCCGATGGTGGAGATGATGATGACGGTCTTGAAGAAGAACGGGGTCAGCGCGGTCTCGAAGATCGCCCCGGAGAAGCCGCCGGCGGCGTTGACCGCGTCCACGTCGGTGGCGGCGAAGAGGAAGGCCAGCAGCAGGATCCAGCCGCCGACCGCGGAGTAGAAGATCGACCGCCAGAGGCCCTGGGCGGCGGCTTTCGACGCGCCCCGGGTCTCCTCGGAGACGTGCGCGCAGGCGTCGAAGCCGGTGATCGTGTACTGGGTGAGCAGGAAACCCAGCGGCAGCACGTAGAACCAGAACGTCAGCCCGCCGGTGTCGCCGTCGCCGAAGCCCGAGTTGTTGAACCGCTCGGTGAAGACGAACCGGAAGCTCTGGTGGTCGTCCGGGACCAGCAGCAGGATGGCCACCACGGCGGCCGCGCCGGCCACGTGCCACCAGACCGAGACGTTCTGCAGCACGTCGATGATCCGGTGCCCGAAGATGTTGATCAGCCCGTGCAGCAGCAGGATGATCACGAACAGTCCGAAGGCCTGCCGCAGCGTGCCCTCCCAGCCGTCGAAGAGCGCCGACAGAGTGAGGTTGAGGAAGGTCGCGCAGCCGTAGTCCACCGAGGCGGTGACCGCGATCAGGCCGATCAGGTTGAGCCAGCCGGTGAACCAGCCGTGCACCGGACGACCCATCTTCGCGGCCCACCAGTAGATGCCGCCGGCCGTCGGGTACGCCGACACCAACTCGGCCAGGCAGAAGCCGATGATCAGGATGAACAGCGAGATCAGCGGCCAGCCCCAGGAGATGGCGACCGGGCCGCCGTTGTTCCACGCCTGGCCGAACGTGGTGAAGCAACCGGCCAGGATCGAGATGATCGAGAACGAGATGGCGAAGTTGGAGAAGCCGCTCCACTTCCGGTGCAGCTCCTGCTGGTAGCCGAGTTCGGCGAGCCGTCGGGCGTCGTCATCCATCGGTTGCTCGGCGGTCGGCGCGGGCGTCGTGGCCACTGCGCACCTCCTCGATGTGGTTCCCCGTACGAGTGGGTGAAGTGTGATCCCGTCGATCAAGGTGGTCAATACTCAGCCCTGAGGATCTCACGGCCGGCACGGCTAATCGCGTTGCCGCGTGGGCCAGGTCGGGGCATCCTTGAGCCCGTGACCAGGCCCGATCGCGACGGGGCTGAAGACCGGGCGCTCGGCAACGTCCGGTCCGCGCGGCGGCGCGGGGCGTCCACCTCTCTCTCACGTACGGCGATCCGCCGTGCCCGACGGACGCCCCTCGCCGCCGCCTCCTCATCCGACGTCACAGGTGGGTCAGCGGCACCCGCCGGGCGGATGCCGCACCGACACCCACGTGATCGGGTATGTCAGGTGAGCAGCAGGCCGGCCACCCAGAGCGCGGCGACCACCAGCCCGGCCAGGAACTCCACCAGCATGGACAGGCCGGCCGCCTTGACCGCCTGCACGGTCGCCGGCCAGGCGAGCTGGTTGCTGCCCAGCCGCAGCCGCTCCGCGCCCCACACCCCGCCGACGAAGCCGAGCACCAGGCCGACCACCGGGACCACGAAGAACCCGACCAGCCCCAGCAGCCCACCGGCGAGCAGCGACGACGTCGGCACCCCGGTGCGCTTCAGGTTCCGCCCCGGCCAGGCGTACTTGACGACGGTGCCGCCGGCCACCACCACGGTCGCCGCCGCCAGGACCGCCCAGCGGCCGGGCCCCGCGCCGCCGAACACCGCCCAGACCAGCACCCCACCCCAGCACAGCGGCAGCGCCGGCAGTCCGGGCACCACCACCCCGGCCAGCCCGCCCAGGATGGCCAGCGCCGCCACGACCGACACCACGGCCTGCGAGTCCGTCAGGTCCACCCGGCCACCTCCACCCGTCGCGCGTCGTCGCAGACCGGGGCGCAGCCGAGGTACGCCGTGCGTCGCCCGCTCACGGCGAACCGTACCGGGTCACCCCGCCGCCTCGCCGCGCAGCCGGGCGGTGATCTGCTCGGCCGGCACGGGTGGGCCGAACCAGCGTCCCTGGCCGGTGTCGCAGCGCAGCGACCGCAGCCGCTCGGCCTGCGCCCCGGTCTCCACCGCCTCGGCGGTCACCCACAGCTCCAGCGCGTGCGCCAGTCGTACCAGCGCGTCGACGATGCGCTCGTCGCGGTGGTCGGCGGTGTCGTCGGCGGTGTCGGCCCGGATCCCCTCCACGAACGGCCCGGCCAGCTTCAGGCAGTGGATCGGCAGCCGGCGCAGGTACGCCAGGTTCGAGTACCCGGTGCCGAAGTCGTCGATGGCCAGCCGCACACCGAGATCGGCCAACCGGTGCAGCGAGCGCAGCGGCTCGCCCGCGGTGCCCATCACCGCGCTCTCGGTCAGCTCCAGCTGCAACAACTCGGCGGGCAGGCCGGTACGGCGCAGCACCTCCGCCACGATGTCCACGACCGCCGGGTCGTCGGCCTGTCGGGCGGCCAGGTTGACGCTCACCACCAACCGCTGGTCCGGGAACTCCCGGTGCCACGCCCGGGCGTCCCGGCAGGCCTGGCCGAGCACCCACCCGCCGAGGCGGACGATCAGCCCGGTCTCCTCGGCCAGCCCGATGAACCGGTCCGGGCCGATCATGCCCAGTTCGGGGTGCCGCCAGCGGACCAGCGCCTCCACGGCCTGCATCCGCCCGTCGAGCAGCGAGACGATCGGCTGGTAGTGCAGCACGAACTCGCCACGGTCCAGCGCGGCGGGCAGGCCGGCGGCGAGCGCCGAGCGGGCGATGTCGGCGGCGCTGCGCTCCGGGTCGTACACGGCCCAGCGGCCACGCCCCTCCGCCTTGGCCCAGTACAGGGTGGTGTCGGCGGCCTTCATCAACTCGGAGACGCTGGTTTCCCCGGCCGGGCACTCCACCACGCCGATGCTGGCCGTGACGGCGAGCTGCTGGTCGCCGATGAGCACCGGGGCGGAGACCGCCGCCAGGGCCAGCTCGGCGACGCCGACCGCGTCGTCGATGCCCTCGCCGGCGGCGACGAGGATGACGAACTCGTCGCCACCCATCCGGGCGACCAGGTGGCCCTGCCCGGCCACGCAGTCGGCCAACCGGCGGGCGATGGTGACGAGCAGCCGGTCCCCCAGGTCGTGTCCGAGGCTGTCGTTGACCGCCTTGAACCCGTCCAGGTCGAGGAAGCAGATGCCGATCCGCTGCTCCGGGCCGGCCTCCTGGAAGAGCCCTCCGAGTGTCTCGAAGAAGAGCGTCCGGTTGGGCAGGCCGGTCAGCGGGTCGTGCAGCGCCTGGAACCGCAGCCGCTGCTGGAGCTCGTACCGCTCGGTGATGTCCTCGACCATCGCGACGGTGAACCGGGGCCGGCCGTCGGCGTGCCGGATCAGCGAGACGGCCAGGTCGGTCCAGACCGCACTGCCGTCCTTGCGGTAGTAGCGCTTCTCCACCCGGACGCTGTCGTGCTTGCCCTCGATCAGCTCCTGGTAGAGCTCCCACATACCGGCGGCGTCGTCGGGGTGGAACAGCGACGCCACGTTGATCTGGCGCAGCTCCTCGATGGAGTAGCCGAGCATGTCGGCGAAGGACTGGTTGACGTCGATGATCTCACCGTCGACGCCGGCGATGCCGATCCCGATGGCCGCCCCGGTGAAGACCGCGCGGAAGCGGGCCTCGCTGTCCCGCAGGGCCCGCTCCACGGTGTCGCGGGCCTGCCAGGCCGAGCGGGCGATCCGCTCCTGCTGGGTGAAGGTCCGGTCGCGCAGGGCGCGGGCGAACCCGGCCGCGAGCGCGCCCTGCAACGCCGCGACCCGCTCGGCCGCGTCGACCGGGTCGCCGTCGGGCAGCACCCGGGCCAGGAACCGGTCGCCGAGGGCGCGCACCGTCCAGTCCAGCACCCGGGGTTCGGTCAGGTGCGCCTCCACCAGCGCCCGCCCCACGTCCTCGGCCGGGGTGGCGGAGAACTCCTCCGCCCGCAACGCCCTTGCCAGCCGTACGGTGTGCACGAGCAGCAACCGCTCGGTCTCATCCGCGCTCAGTGGCACGAAACCGAGCCGCCGCGCCGCCCGGGCCCACTCGGCGGCGTACTCCCGGGCGCCCGCGCGGCTGTGGTCGCCCCCGCCGGTGTCCGGAACGGCGGCCATGTCGGCTCAGCCGACGTGGCCGTACCGGGCGACGCCACCGAACGCCCCGAAGCGCTCGGGGTGCTCGTCCACGTCGGCGGGCGAGTCCGGCCGCCACAACGGCATGTGCACCACGCCCGGCTCCAGGAGCGTCCAGTCGCCGAAGAATCCGGTGATCTCGGCCCGCGACCGTAGGGTGATCTCGGTGTCGGTACGCGCCGACAGCCGCTGCGCGTCGAGCATCTCCTGCGGCTGGTCCTCGTAGGTGGAGTGCGAGATGACCAGGAAGCTGCCGGGCGCGGCGGCGGCGCGCAGGGTGTCCAGGACGTCCGCCGGCCGGTCGGCGTCCGGAACGAAGTGGACCACTCCGGCGAGCAGGATGCCGACCGGCCGGTCGAAGTCGATCAGGTTACTGGCCCGGGCCAGGTCCAGGATGAGCTTCGGCTCCCGAAGGTCGGCCCGGACGGCGGTGGCCCGGTCGTTGCCGGCGAGCAGTTCGAGGCTGTGCGCGACCGCCACCGGATCGATGTCGACGTAGACGATCCGCGCCTCGGGGTTGGCGGCCTGGGCCACCTCGTGCACGTTGCCAACCGTCGGGATGCCGGAGCCGATGTCGAGGAACTGGTCGATACCGGCGTCGAGCAGCACCCGGACGGCGCGGCGCAGGAACTCCCGCCCCGCCCGCATGGTGGCGGCGAGGTTCGGGGTCATGCTGGCGATCTGCTCGGCGAGTTGCCGGTCGATCTCGAAGTTGTGCGCGCCGCCCAGGAAGTAGTCGTAGACCCGGGCCGCGCTCGGCCGGCTCAGGTCGATCTCGGCGGGAAGTCCGTCCGGCATCTGCATGTGCCTCGCCCCAGTTCGTCGCCGTGGCGCGGGAGGGCACCGGCGTCCGGCGCGCGGGCACGCGCAGGCGACACCGGCCGACCCGCGAATCGTGTGGTGCTGCCCACTCTAGGCCGGCTGGGCGAGCGACGGGAGATCCACTGTGGCCGGCGGACGGTGGCGGCGGGCGGCCGTACGTCCAGCACCGCGCCGGTCACCGCCGGTCACCATCCCGGGTGGCCCGGCGGCGTTCACCGGGTCAGCCGGCGGCCTCCAGCAGCATCGAGATGCCCTGCCCGACGCCGACGCACATGGTGGCCAGCGCCCGCCGACCGCCCCGGCGGCGCAGCTCCAGCGCGGCGGTGAGCGCCAGCCGGGCGCCGCTGGCCCCCAGCGGGTGACCCAGCGCGATGGCCCCGCCGTTGGGGTTGACGTGCTCGGCGTCCTCCGGCAGGCCCAGCTCGCGCAGGACCGCCACCGCCTGCGCGGCGAACGCCTCGTTGAGCTCCACCACGTCGATGTCGGTCAGGCCGACGCCGAGCCGGTCGAGCAGCCGACGGGTGGCCGGCACCGGCCCGATACCCATGATCCGGGGCGGTACGCCGGCCGCCGCCGCGCCGCTGATCCGGGCCAGCGGGGTGAGGTGGTACCGGGAGACCGCCGCCGCGGAGGCGACCAGCAGGGCGACCGCGCCGTCGTTGACCCCGGAGGAGTTGCCGGCGGTGACCGTGCCGCCGGCCCGGAACGGGGTGGGCAACGCGGCGAGCTGCTCCAGTGAGGTTTCCCGGGGGTGCTCGTCGACCTCGACCAGCGTCGTCTCCCGGCGGCCGGCCGGCGCGGTCACCGGCACGATCTCCTCGGCGAGGCGGCCGTCGGCCCGGGCCTTGGCGGCCCGCTGCTGGGAACGGAACGCGAACTCGTCCTGGGCGACCCGGTCGACGCCGAACTCGGCGGCCACGTTCTCCGCCGTCTCGGGCATCGAGTCGACGCCCCACCCCCGCTCCATCAGGGGGTTGACCAGCCGCCAGCCGATGGTGGTGTCGTACACCTCGGCGCTGCGGGAGAAAGCCGAGGTCGCCTTGGGCAGCACGAACGGCGCGCGGCTCATGCTCTCCACCCCGCCGGCCACCATCAGCTCCGCCTCGCCGGCCACGATCGCGCGGGCGGCGGTGGCCAGGGCGTCCAGGCCGGAGCCGCAGAGCCGGTTGACCGTGCTGCCGGGAACCTGCTCGGGCAGCCCGGCCAGCAGCGCGGCCATCCGGGCCACGTTGCGGTTGTCCTCGCCGGCCTGGTTGGCGCAGCCCAGGATCACGTCGTCGACGCGGGCCCAGTCCACCGACGGGTGGCGGGCGACCAACTCCCGGATCACGTGCGCGGCGAGGTCGTCGGGGCGTACCCCGGCGAGGGCGCCGGCGTAGCGACCGATCGGGGTGCGGACTCCGGCCACGAGATATGCCACGGTCATGCTGCTGCGTCCTTCGGGGGTGGGAAGGGGCTGAGGTGGCGGCGCCCGGGTCACGGGAACACCCCGGCCGCCAGGATATCCAGGCACGGACCGGATAGGTTGACGGCATGTCCCGGGCTGCGTCCACCGGCACGGCACCGTCAGGGCGAGCCGGCGGCACGCCCGGTCGGGCCGCCGCCGCGTCGGCCGCCGCCGGCTGTGTCCTCGCCGGCACGGTCGCGGTGACGGTCGCCGTGGTCGCCGGTCCCGGTCCGGGCCTGACCGGGTACGTCAGCGAGGCCGGCATCGCCGGCAGCGGGTACGCCTCGACGTACCGGATCGGGGTCTTCGCCCTGGCCGCGGCGCTGTTGCTGCTCGCCGCGGCGCTGCCCCCGGCGTTGTGGGGCGCGGCCGGCCCGCTCACGGTCGGAGCCGTCTGCACCGCGCTGTCGGGGGCGGTGACGTGCAGCGACGGATGTCCGCTGCCGCCGTTCGAGACGCCGACCGTGGCGGACCTGGTGCACGGCGGGGCGAGCATCGCGGCGGTGGCGGCGACGGTACTGGCGATGGTGGTGATCTCCTGCTCCCCGCACGCGACCCCCGGCCTGCGGCGGGTGGCCCGGCTGGGCGCGGCGGTGGCCCTGCCGCTGGCCGGCGTGGTCGCGGTGGTCCTGTTGACGGTGGGGCGGGGCAGTCTGGTGGGCGGCCTGGAGCGGTTGTTGTTGGCGACGGCCGCCGGTTGGGGCCTGGCGACGGCGAGTGTGTTGGGGCTGGCCCGAGGACGAACACCGTCAATGTAAGGATCGTCACGGCTCCGCGCCTTCCGGCCCGGTTTCCGGCGGGAGTAGCGTCGGCAGGCGATGACCAACGTCTGGCACCTCACCGTGCGCCTGTACGTCGACCTCCGACGGCAGGCCAGCGGCGTCTGTCCGGCGCAGCCGATCTCCTGACGCTGCCCCGTTCCGACCCTCCGACAGACCTTGGACCCATTCTCATGGCTTCCGCCCTGCGCAAGATCCCCTTCTCCGTGCAGATCCTGGCCGGCCTCGTGCTCGGCGTGGCGCTCGGCTTCCTCGCCCGCGCCGGCGACCTGAGCTGGCTCGCCAGCACCCTCGACACTGTCGGCGACCTCTTCGTCCAGCTGCTCAAGCTGGCCGTTCCGCCGCTGGTCTTCACCGCCATCGTGGTCAGCGTGGTCAGCCTGCGCGGCGTGGCCAACGCCGCCCGGCTGGCATGGAAGACGCTGCTCTGGTTCGGCGCCACCGCCCTCATCGCGGTGGGTGTCGGCATCGGCCTCGGCCTGCTCACCAACCCCGGTCGGGGCGTCTCGCTGGACACGGCCACGGCCGCCGCCCCGCAGCGGACCGGGTCCTGGACCGACTTCCTCACCGGCATCGTCCCGACCAACCCGGTCGGCGCGTTCGTCGAGGGCAACGTCCTCCAGATCGTCTTCCTCGCCCTGGTCGTCGGCGCTGCCGCGCTGCTGGCCGGCGAGGTCGCCGAACCGTTCGTGGCCGTCAACCGCGCGCTGCTGGCGATCGTGCAGAAGGCGTTGTGGTGGGTGATCCGGCTCGCCCCGATCGGCACCCTCGGCCTGATCGGCAACGCCGTCGCCTCGTACGGCTGGGACCTGCTCGCCCCGCTCGCGAAGTTCACCACCGCCGTCTACGTCGGCTGCGCGATCGTGCTGTTGGTCGTCTACCCGGCGCTGCTGGTGGCCGCCGGCCGGCTCAACCCGCTGCGCTTCTTCGCCGGCGCCTGGCCGGCCATCCAACTCGCCTTCGTCTCCCGCTCGTCGGTGGGCACCATGCCGGTGACCCAACGGTCCGTCGAGCGTCTCGGCGTCCCCCGCGAGTACGCCTCCTTCGCCGTGCCGTTCGGCGCCACCACCAAGATGGACGGCTGCGCCGCCATCTACCCGGCGCTCGCGGCGATCTTCGTGGCGCACGTCTTCGGGGTGCACCTGAGCGTCACCGACTACCTGCTGATCGCCTTCGTCTCCGTGGTCGGCTCGGCCGCCACGGCCGGCCTGACCGGTGCGATCGTGATGCTCACCCTGACCCTGAGCACGCTGGGCCTGCCGCTGGCCGGCGCCGGTCTGCTGCTGGCGATCGACCCGATCCTCGACATGATCCGGACCGCCACCAACGTGGCCGGTCAGGCCCTCGTGCCGACGATCGTCGCCGCCCGGGAGGGCACCCTCGACCGCGCCGCGTACGACTCGGCCGGCCGGCGTGAGCTCATCGACGCCGAGGAGCAGCAGCCGACCCGCTCCGACGAGCTGGCGCCGGTTCCCGCCTGAGCCGCCCGCCGGGAACTGCTCCGGGACCCGTACTGGCCCCGCCGCGCCGCCGCCAGGCTCGGCGCCCACCCCGGCTGGCCCGACCAGTACGCCCGCGCCTTCTGACCGTGCCCGGTCGGCCGGCCCGACCCTGATCTGCTCCGTGTGCGGCGTGTCGCGTGTCCCTGGACGGGGACACCGCGACACGCCGCACACGTGGATCACCCGGCCGGGGTCAGCCGGCCAGGTGACCCCAGTCGTCCTCCAGGTCGCGCCAGGGGCCCTGGGCGGCCACCGCCCCGTCGCGCAGGACCACCACGTGGTCGGCCCGGACCAGTGCCGCCCGCTTGGACGTCGAGCCGATCACGGTCACCCCGTGCTCGCGCAACGCCGCCCAGAGCGCCAGCTCGGTGGTGACGTCCAGCGCGGACGAGACGTCGTCGGCGACCAGCAGTTCGGTACGCGGCGCCAGCGCCCGGGCCAGCGCCAGCCGCTGCAACTGCCCGCCGGAGAGCCGGGTTCCCTTGTGCCCGATGAGCAGATCCAGCCCACCCCCGGCGGCGGCCAGGTCGTGTTCCAGCTGGGCGGTCGCCACCGCCCCGACCACGTCCACGTCGTGGCCGAGGGCGACGTTGTCGGCGACCGTGCCGGACAGCACCCGGGGCAGCTGCCCCACGTACCCGACCTGCCGCGGGCGCAGGAACAGCTCCGGTTCGGTGACCGGCTCGTCGTTCCAGCGCAGCGTGCCGGTGTGGTGCACGATCCCGGCGAGCGCCCGCAGCAGCGAGGACTTGCCGGCCCCCACCGGCCCCACGACCAGCACCAGCTGCCCCCGCGACACGGTCAGGTCGACGTCGCGGACGGCCAGCGTGCCGTCGCTGTGCAGCGCGCCGAACCCGACCAGCTCCAGCCGCCGCAACGGCCGCCGGGCGGGCGGCTCGGGCGCGGGCGCGGTGCCGGCGGCGAGGTCCACCCCGGGCACCGGCGCCGAGTACGACGCCACCCCGCACATCGACACCGTCCGCCGGGTCCACACCTTCGCCGACGGGTAGTGCGACACCAGCGCCGCGGTCGTCCAGGCGAACCAGCGGGCCGCGCTCAGGGTGGAGACCGCCACCAGGGTGCCCCCGGCGGAGAGCCCACCGGCCAGGTAGAGCCCCCAGGCCCCGATCGGCAGCAGTCCGCTGGCCATCGCCGGGGTGGACCGGGCCCACACCTGCATGGTGATCTCCCGGCGCTGCCGGTCGCTGCGCACCACGTCCAGCCGGGCGAGGTGGTCCAGCACCGGACGGGTCGCCCCGGCCAGCTTCACCGTACGTGCCGCCGACAGCGACGACACCAACGCGGTGGCGAACGCCGCCCGGGCCTTGACCGTGCCCCGGGCGGAGCGTTCCAGGCGCGGACCGAACAGGGTCGCGGCCAGCCCGGAGACCACCATCGTGCTGGCGAAGAACAGACCCGGCACGATGCTGCCGGTCACCACCGTCATGCTCACCAGCAACGTAACCGCGATGAACTGGTCCATCAGGTTGTCGGCCAGCTCCACCACCCGTTCGGTGTCGCCGCCCTGAGCCACCACCTCGGCCGGGGTGTGCCCGCTGACCCGGCGCGGGCCGGTCTGCCCGTGCACCAGCCGCAGGCTGATCCGCAGCATCTGTCGCACCCACCACTGCGGGAACCACGCGTTGGTCAGGTAGGGCATCGGCAACACCAGCAGCAGCGCGGCGGCGATCCCGAGCGCCGGCAACCAGGGACTGCCGCCGTCGACCACGTCCGCCCAGAGCCAGGGCAGCACCGAGCCGTCCACGCCGAACAGCACCATGACGGTGAACAGGCTGACCGAGACCAGCCCGTAGCGCGGGTCGTTCAGGCCCAGCCGCAGGATCTCCCGCATGGTCCGCACGGGCGGTCGCGGCGGCAGCGGCGGCGGGTCGCCCTTCGGTACGACCACCGGCCGCGGTGCCGCCGCCGGCGCGACGACCTCCGGCGCGACGTCCCACTCCCCGACCGGCGTCGGCAGCAGGTCCACCCCGCCCCGGGGCGCGCCCGCCCCGGCGTACGCGCCGGCATGGCTGGTGGCGAGCAGCTCGGCGAAACGGGCCGACTCGCGCAACGGACCAGCCTCCAGCACCGCGCCGTCGGCCATCACCACCACCTCGTCACAGCGGCGCACCGAGGAGAGCCGGTGGGCGATGACGATGCCGATCCGGTCGGTGAGCAGCCGTTCGGTGGCCTCGCGTACCCGGTGCTCGGTGACCGGGTCGAGCCGGGCGGTGGCCTCGTCGAGGATCACCACGTGCGGGTCGCGGACCAGGATCCGGGCGAACGCCACCAGCTGTTCCTGACCGGCGGAGAGCACGTGCCCGCCGTCGCCGAGCCGGGTGCCCAGCCCGTCGGGCAACTCGGCGACCCAGCCGTCCAGCCCCAGCTCCGCCAGCGCCCGGCCGGCGTCGTCGAGCAGGTCGGGGTCGAAGAGGGCGACGTTCTCGGCGAGGGTGCCGGCGAGGATCTCGGTGCGTTGCGGCACCACGGCGATCCACTGGCGCAGCCGTTCGACGTCGAGGTCGGTCAGGTCGGTGTCGCCGAGGAAGACCGTCCCGCGCGGCACGTCCACCGCCCGGGTGAGCACCTTGGCCAGTGTCGACTTGCCCGAACCGGTCCGCCCGACCAGGGCGTACGACCGGCCCCGGACGAAGCTGAGCCGGACGTCGCGCAGCGCCGGGCCGCGCCGGACGTCGCCGCTGGACGGGTAGTGGAAGGTGAGGCCCCGTACGGTCAGGTCGCCGTCGGCCGGGCTCGTCCCGCCGGAGGGTTCCTGCCGGGCGTCGGAGAGCAGCTGCACCCGGGCCCACGCGCCGAGTGCGTACTGCACCTGCGGCACCCAGCGGGCGAGGTGCTCCGTGGTGGCCCCGAAGGCGATGGCGAGCAGCCAGATCGCGGTGAGCCGGGCCCCGTCGACCCGGCCGGTGGCCAGCGCCCACGCCCCGCCGAGCACCACGGCGGCGACGCCGACCCGGACGGCCCCGCCCGCGATGGCGGTGATCTTCGCCGTCATCCGGAACACCCGGCCGCCCCGGGCGAGCACCTCGGCGGCCCGCCGGGCGTAGAGGCGCAGCACGTACGGCCGGGCCAGGCTGGTCCGGACGTCGTCCTGGCCGTGCACGGCCTCCTCCATCACCGCGGCCAGGTCCGACCAGGCCTCCTCCTCGGCCATCCGGGCCGGTCCGATGCGGGCGGTGGGGCGGCGCAGCGCCACCGCGAGCAACACGATCAGCAGCACCATGGCGACACCGGCGGGCCACCAGACGAAGACGGCGGCCGCCGTGGACAGCAGGCAGACCGCCAGGCCCTGCACCACCCGTATGCCGGTGTTACGCACCTCGGAGGCGACCTGGTAGACGTCGTTGTCGATGCGGTCGAGCAGTTCGCCGACCGGGGTGGTCTCCAGGGTGGGCAGGTCCTGCCCGAGCGCCACCCGGCAGAGCCGGCGACGCACGTCGGCGGACCAGTCGGCGGTCAGCCGGGCCATCACCAGGCCGATCATCAGCTCGCTGCCGACGGCGGCGACCAGCGCGGCGGTCAGCCCGACGAACCAACCCACCGACCGGTGCACCAGCACGGGGCCGGCCAGCGCCGACGCGGCGGCCGAACCGCCGGCGCCGAGGGCGATCAGGAACGCCACCAGAGCCAACCGGCGTGGCGCGGTGGCCCAGAGATCACGGAGCAGGCGCATGGAACGGTCCCTCCGGGACTCGGCGTGGGTGGGGGCGGCGACCCCAGCCTGACCCTCCGGCGGCGACCACTCAACGCATTTACGCCGCCGGCGGAGGCGCCGGTCTCAGGTCCGGGCGACCCGCCGGACGATGCCGAGCAGCGCCTCCTGCACGTCGGAGATCGGCCGGTCGGGCTGGAAGACCAGCCAGTCGACGGCCACCACGAGCCCGACCCCGAACAGCGCCGACGAGGCGGTACGCACGTCCAGGTCGGCCGGGAGGTCGCCGCTGTCCACCCCGGCGCGGACGGTCTGCGCGATCACCTCGATCGCCTCGCCGCGCAGCAGCCGCAGGGTCTGCTGCCACTCGCGGTTGGTCCGCCACATCTCCGACAGCAGCAGCTGGGCGAAGGCCCGGTAGCGCCGGATGTACTCCAGTTCGGCCCGGATCAGGGCGGCGAGCGCCTCGCGTGGGGGCAGCCCCGCCACCGCGGCCCGGAAGTCGGCGGTGAGCAGGCCGATGCCGTGGCGCAGCAGCTCCTCGAAGAGCGCCGTCTTGGACTCGAAGTTGTAGTAGACGGTGCCCTTGGCCACCCCGGCACGGGCCGCGATGTCGTCCACCGTGGTGGCGGAGAAACCCTGCTCGGCGATGAGTTCCACGGCCGCCACGAAGAGGCGTTGCCGGGTGTCCTCCCGCCGCCGTGATCGTCCGTCCGTCACTGGCCCTCCCCGTCGAACCGGCCGGTGTGGGCCGGGTTCGCCTGCCTGCGTGCCGCCGTCCCGCCCATGAGCATCCTCACATGCTCAGTTCGGGGTGCAGCCGGGCCGGGGTGAGCCGGCGGGAGCGGCGGACCGCGACGCCGGTCAGCAGCAGCGCCGCGACGCCGAACCCGGCGATGACCACCGCGCCGGTGACCACGGTGGCGGCGGGGCCGCCGTTGACGGTGTGTCGCAGGCCCTGCACCACGTAGGTCATCGGCAGGTACGGATGGATCGCCTGGAAGAAGCCCGGCGAGGTCTGCACCGGGTAGGTGCCACCGGAGGAGGTGAGCTGGAGCATCAGCAGGGCCAGCGCGGCGAGCCGGCCGGCCGGCCCGAGCTGCGCGCCGAGCCACTGCATGATCGCGGTGAAGGCGAGCGAGGTCAGCGCGAGCAGCCCCAGGGTGGCGCCCGGGTGGACCGGGTCGAGGCCGAGTGCCAGGGTGACCACGGTGAAGAGCACCCCGGCCTGGGCCAGCCCGATCGCCGCGGCGGGCAACCAGCCGGCGAGCGCGACCCGCCAGGCGGGCGCGCCGGACATCACGTGCCGCTGGTTCACCGGCCGCAGCAGCATGTACGTGATCATCGCGCCGACCCAGAGCGCCAGTGCCAGGAAGTACGGCGCGAAGCCCACCCCGTACGAGGCGGCGGGGTGTTGGCTGCTGCGGTCCAGCCGGACCGGGTCGCCGAGGATGCCCGCGCGGTCGGCGGCGTCGGCGTACCCGGGGATCTTCTGTTCCCCGGCGGCGAGGCCGTCGGCGAGCTGGCCGGCACCGCCCTCCAGTTTGGTCAGGCCGGCGGCGAGTTGCGCGCCACCCCCGCCGAGCTGGGCCAGGCCGCCGTCGAGGTCACGGGCGCCGGTGGAGAGCCGGAACAGCGCGCCGCGGATCTGGTGGGCGCCGTCGGCGGCGCCACCGAGCCCGTCACGCAGCTCGGCGTTGCCCTTGGCGACCTTGCCGGTGGCGTCGGCGAGCTGACCGAGGCCGTCGGAGAGCTGGTGGACCTTCGTCCGGGCGTCGGCGACGTCGTCGGCCAGGTGTGGTGCGGCGGCGGCGACCTGACGGGCGGTGGCGGCCACCTGTCGCATCTCCTGCTTCAGCTTCGCGAGGTCGAGCCGGTCGACGGTGCCGGCCATCCTCCCGGCGGTGTCGACGAGGTCGTCGGCGGCCTTCCGGGCGGCGGCGACGTCCCGGTCGTCGGCCAGGTCGGGGTGCTTGGCGACGAGCGTGTCGAGCCGGTCGCGGACCGTGCGCGCCTGGGCGGCGGCGGCGTCTGCCTGCCGCGGCAGGGCGCCGAGTCCGTCGGCGAGCGCGTCTGCCCCCTCGGCGATGGCGGTGGCGGCCCGGGCGATGGAGTGGGCGTTCTTGCGCAGCACCGGCTCGACGGTGCCGGCGGCGGCGTCGACGGTGCCGACCGCGGCGTCGACCTTGTCGGCCGCGGCCCGGGTCTGGGTGGCGACCTGGGCGCTGCCGTCGGCGAGTTGGGTGGCGCCGGTACGCAGCTTGTCGATGCCGCTGGAGAGCTGGTCTGCGCCCTGGGCGGCCTGGCCCAGCCCGGAGGAGAGCTTGCCGGCTCCGGCCTCGGCGTCGCCGAGGCCGCCGGCCAGCCGGTCGGCGCCGTCCTGCGATCGGGTCAGCCCGTCGGCGAGTTGCCCGGCACCGTCGGCGGCCCGGCCGGTCTCGGCCTTCAGGTCGGTGAAGCCGACCAGCATCCGGTCGAAGTAGCCGCCGGCGGCGCTTTCCGCGGCGGCGGCCCGGATCTCGCTGAACGCCGAGCGCGCCAGCAGGCCGGAGAGGTAGTTGGTGGCGTCGTCGTTGACCACCGTCAGCTCGGCAGCGCGCGCCGGGCGGTCCGGCTCGGGGTTGGCGGCCAGGGTGGCCGAGAAGTCCTCCGGGATGGAGAAGACCAGGTGGTACCGGCCGGTGCGCAGGCCGGCGGTGGCGTCCTGCGCGTCGGTGACGGTCCAGCCGAAGACCTTGCGGTCGAGCAGCTCGTCGGTGAGGTCCTGCCCGGCGTGCACCTCGTCGCCGTCGGCGGTCTTCGCCGGCCGGTCGGCGTTGACCAGCGCCACCGGGATGCGGTCCATGTTCCCGTACGGGTCCCAGAAGGCGTAGAGGTAGAGGGCGCCGTAGAGCAGCGGGACCACGGTGAGGACGGCGAGCGCGGCGCGCGGCAGCCGGCCACGGGTCAGCCGGCGCAGCTCGAAGCGGGCCAGGCGGAAGACGCTCATCGGGTCACCTCGGCGGTATCGGGGTCGGGGAC
>NZ_SMKD01000067.1 GCF_004348595.1 Micromonospora sp. KC723 | reverse complement strand
GGCCCGTTCCCGCCCGCACCCGGTACGACGCTCACCCCGCCGGTGCCGCCGACGGAGTACCCGCCCGGCCCGACACTCGCGGTGCCGCCCCCGCGGCCCGCGTCGGCGTCGCCGCATCCGGCCGCGGCCGTCACCGGGCCGCCCGCGCCGCCGCCCACCTCGTGGTACCAGCCGGTGTGGCAGCAGGGCACCCCGCACGGCGGGGTGCCGCAGCAACCGCAGTCGGTGACCCGGCCGGAGGCGGCCTGGACACCGGAGGGGCCGGCCCCGACCGCCGAGGACTTCGCCCGCCGCCGGCAGGCCCGTCCCGCCGATCCGGTGGCCACGATGGGCGTACGGGCGGTGGTGAACCGAATCGGGCTGGTCAAGCTTCCGCCGGGGCGGCACGAACAGGAGGTGAAGCGGGACATCGAGATGGTCCGGCGCAACTTCGGCGGGCTGCGCCAGGTGACGGTGGTCAACCCGAAGGGCGGCGCGGGCAAGACGGTGGCGATCCTGCTGCTCGCGATGACCTTCGGGCAGAAACGCGGCGGGTACGTGCTGGCCTGGGACAACAACGAGACCCAGGGCACCCTCGGGATGCGCGCCCAGCAGGACTTCCACTCCCGTACGGTCCGGGACATGTTGCGTGACCTCGGGCAGTTCCAGGGCGCGCACGGACGTATCGGCGACCTGTCGCAGTACGTCCGCTCACAGGGCGAGGGGATGTTCGACGTGCTCGCCTCGGACGAGTCGGCGACCGGCGGGGAGATGCTGACCGCGGCGGCGTTCGCCGAGATCCGCGAGGTGGTGAGCCGTTTCTACAAGCTCATCTTCGTGGACACCGGAAACAACGTGCGGGCGCAGAACTGGCAGGCCGCGATGGACGCCACCGACCAACTCGTGGTCACCATGTCGGCCCGTAACGACTCGGCGGAGACCGCCGCGCGGATGCTGGACCATCTGGAGCAGAGCGGCCGGCAGCGGCTCGTCCGGCAGGCGGTGACGGTGGTGTCCATGCCGCCCTCACGCAAGGAGATCGACCTGCCGGCGATCCAGGAACACTTCGCCGCCCGGACGAGGGCGGTGCTGCTGGCACCGTACGAGCGGCTTATCGACACCGGGGAGCCGATCCGGTACGGCGGGCTCTCCTCGGCCACCCGGGACGCCTGGCTGAAGATCGCCGCCGCGGTGGCCGAAGGGCTCTGACCCCGGCCGGAGCCGGCGGATACCGCGCCGGCCGCCGGTACGGGTGTCGGACCGGCGGCGGCGCGGCTGTGGCCAGGTGGCGGGGTGGGCGCCCGCGCCGGTCAGACCTGGGCGCCGGCCAGGGCGTCCCCGGCGGCCGGGTCGCAGTCCCGGAGGAACTGGGCGCAACGGGCTGCCTCGTCGGCCTCGCCGATCTCCCCGGCGGCCCGGGAGAGCACGTACAGGCAGCGGAGGAAGCCCTGGTTGGGCGCGTGGGACCAGGGCACCGGGCCGTGCCCCTTCCAGCCGCTGCGGCGCAGCTGGTCCAGGCCCCGGTGGTAGCCGGTGCGGGCGTAGGCGTACGCCGGGATGACCTGACCGGCGTCGAACGCCCGGCCCGCGAGCGCCGCCCAGGCCGCGCTGTGGGTCGGGAAGCGGGCCGCGACCTCGGCGTACGCCTCGTCGGTGCCCTGCTGGGCGGCGGAGGCCAGGGCCGCGTCGGCCGCGTCGTGCGCCGGTAGGAGAGTGGCCGGTGGCTCAGGCAACAGGTTCTGCATCGCCCCATTCAACCCGCTTCGCCCAGCGGCGCGCGAGGGGGTCCGGCGCGGCGCGCTGGCTGAACGGTGGATCGGCCGGCCCGCCGGCGGGCCGGGCCGGGACAACCCCGCGGCCCATGCCGCGACGCAAAGTCTTCCACTACAACTATTGGTCCGGAGCCTCCCCAGGACCGGTAACGCAGGAGCCCGGTGGCCGGACCGCCGGGCTCCTGCCCTTCCCGTCTTGGTCCCGCAGGGCCACGCCGGGCCGGATGGGGCCGCGGGTGGCGTTGGGCAGGTTGTGGCGGATGGGCAGGATGGGCGTGTGCCCACCCCACCACCCACGGACGTCATCGCGCCCGACGACACCAGCCACGACGAGATCGAGACCCGCGCCGAGTTCGACCGGTGGCTGGCCACCGGGAGCCTCTCCGGGCTGACCGTCCAGGGGCTGCGTCTCGACCTCGCCCCGGTCCCCGACCTGACCACCGTCGACGTGACGGGCACCCTCTTCGTGGGCTGCCGGTTCGTCGACCGGGAGGTCGGCGCCGACCTGGTGCGGCGCGGCGCGAACGTGGTGCCGCCGTTCTCCGGGCTGCCGTACCCGACCCAGCCGTCGCACCTGTACACCCCTGACGACCTGGCGGCCGGCTTCGCCGAGGGCGGCTTCGCCGGCATGTACGACACCCGGGTGTACGCGCACTTCCGCGCGCACGGCGGGGCGTTGCCGGACGTGCGGGAGGCGCTCGGCCAGCGGTTGCACGACCACGGCGTCGACAACGCCCTGACCGACGCGACCCGGGCGTGGCTGGCCGCCCACGGTCCGCAGTCGGTGGTGGGCGTGATGGGCGGGCACGCGGTGCCGCGCGGCAGCGGGCCGTACCGGATGGCGGCCGTACTGGGCTGGGAGCTGGCCCGGGCCGACCGGCTGGTGGTGACCGGCGGCGGACCCGGCGTGATGGAGGCGGCGAACCTCGGCGCGTTCCTGGCCGCCTGGCCGGCCGACGAGCTGAACGCGGCGATCGACCTGCTCGCGGCGGCCCCCGACTTCACCGACCACGACCGCTACACCGCGGCGGCGCTGGCCGTCCGCGCGCGGTACGCCACGCCCCCGGCCGTTTCGCGGCAGCGGAGGCCGGGGCTGGACTGGGCCCGCACCGGTGGACTGGCCATCCCCACCTGGCTGTACGGCCACGAACCGGCGAACCTCTTCGCCGGGAGGATCGCCAAGTACTTCTCCAACGCCATCCGGGAGGACACCATCCTGCGGCTGGCCCGGGGCGGGATCGTCTTCGCGCCCGGCCGGGCCGGCACGGTGCAGGAGGTGTTCCAGGCGGCGACCAAGACGTACTACGGCACCGACGGGGCGAGCGGGGCGTACGTCTTCCTGGACCGGGCGTACTGGACCACAGAGCTGCCGGTCGAGTCGCTGCTGCGGCCACTGTTCGCCAACTCCCCGTTCGGTGACCTGTCCACGACGGTGCACCTGACCGACGACGTCCGGGAGGCCGTACGGGTGCTCACGGCGACGGCGTGAACGCGCCGACGGCCGGCGTCCCGGATCGGGGACGCCGGCCGTCGTGCCGTCACGCGCAGGTCACTTCAACTTGGTGCCGGTGGAGCGCAGGTGCTCACACGCCTCCACGACGCGGGCGGCCATGCCGGCCTCGGCGGCCTTGCCCCAGACACGCGGGTCGTACATCTTCTTGTTGCCGACCTCGCCGTCGACCTTCAGCACGCCGTCGTAGTTGCGGAACATGTGGTCCGCGACCGGCCGGGTGAAGGTGTACTGGGTGTCGGTGTCGATGTTCATCTTCACCACGCCGTAGTCCAGCGCCTCGCGGATCTCCGACAGCAGCGAGCCGGAACCGCCGTGGAACACCAGGCTGAGCGGCTTCTCCTGGCCGTACTTGGCGCCGACGGCGAGCTGGATGTGGTTGAGCACCTCGGGGCGGAGCTTGACGTTGCCCGGCTTGTAGACGCCGTGCACGTTGCCGAAGGTCAGCGCCGCCATGTAGCGGCCCTTCTCACCCAGGCCGAGCGCGTCGACCATGGCCAGGCCGTCCTCGACGGTGGTGTAGAGCTTGTCGTTGATGGCGTTCTCGACGCCGTCCTCCTCGCCGCCGACGACACCGACCTCGATCTCCAGGACGATCTTGCCCTTGGCGGCCTCGTCGAGCAGCTGCGCGGCGATCTCCAGGTTCTCCGCCACCGGCACCGCCGAGCCGTCCCACATGTGCGACTGGAACAGCGGCTCCTGGCCGTTCTTGACCCGCTCCTGCGAGATGGCCATCAGGGGCCGGACGAACTTGTCCAGCTTCTCCTTCGGGCAGTGGTCGGTGTGCAGCGCGATGTTGACCGGGTACTTCTTCGCCACCTCGTGCGCGTACGCGGCGAAGGCGACCGCGCCGGTGACCATGTCCTTGATCGACGGGCCGGAGAGGTACTCGGCGCCACCGGTGGAGACCTGGATGATGCCGTCGCTCTCCGCGTCGGCGAAGCCCTTCAGCGCCGCGTTCAGGGTCTGCGACGACGTCACGTTGATCGCGGGGTACGCGTACCGGCCGGCCTTGGCCCGGTCCAGCATCTCCGCGTAAGTCTCGGGGGAAGCGATGGGCATGTCGAACGCTCCTTACTTACCGCTCTCGGCCGCGCTGGCCGCTGTCTTCCATCGGGTGCGCCGGACCGCGCTGTCCACCGCCGGAAGTATCCCGTAGGAGCTGGCGGTCTACACACCCGCCCCGGCGCCCGCCCACCAGGGCGGTCACCGGCGCTCCAGACGGTCCGGCACGACCACGCTGATCAACCAGGTCACCACCGTCATCACGATGGCCCCCCAGAACGCCGCCCAGAAGCCCGCCACCCGGAACGGCAGGTCGAGCCCGCGCGCGATCCAGTCGGTGAGCAGGAACAGCAACGCGTTGACGACCAGCGCGATCAGGCCGAGCGTGAGCAGGTAGAACACACAACCGACCACCTTGATGACCGGCTTGAGCACCGCGTTCACCACACCGAAGATCAACGCCACGGCGAGCAGGGTGAGCGCGGTGTTCGTGCCGGTGCGGCCGGAGACGTCGACCCCGGGTACGACCAGCGTGGTGACCCACAACGCGATCGCCGTGATCGCCAACCGGATCAGGAAGCCCACGCCCCCATCCTGGCACCGCCGGACGCCGCCGGTGGTGTGATCCACCGAGTCCGCTCGCCCGCCCACCGGGCGACAACCGCCCGCAACCCGTACCGTGTGGGTGGAAATCCGCCGGAACTCAGGAGGACGACGATGGGTCACCCCGAAGAGGAGTTCACCCCGAGCGACCACCTCAGCCCGGAGGAACGCGACCTGGAGGCCGAGCCGGCCGACGCGGTCGAGCAGGCCACGGTGGCCGGCCCCTCCGAGGACGACGGTGAGCCGCACCGCGGCCTGGAGGTCGCCGACTGGGACGCGATGGAGCAGGCCCGGGTGGTCACCGCCGACGAGGACGACTACCGCTGACAACGGGTGCCGGGTCGGGTCACCTGGTCGCGGTGACCCGACCCGGGTGCTCCGCCACCCACCGCGCCAGCCGGGCAGCCCTCGCCGCTGGCGGAGCAGGTCGACCGAGGCCGCGCCGTCGAGTCGCTGACAGCCGGCACGGAAGACCCGCGAGGTGTGCACGGACACGACCCGGCCGGGCAGGCAGACCTCCACCCCGCCGAGCAGGTCGGTCAGCTCGTACCCCCGGGCCAGGTCGGGGCGGCCCTCGCCGGCGCCGAACGCGAAGGCGTCGCCGGTGCCTGGGGCGCGAGCGTGGTCTGGCCTGGACGAGCTGGTCTTCGCCATCCTGGCCTGCGAGTCGGAGCCGGTGGACCCGCGACTGTGAACCACCGTCGCACCCCGGCCGGGGGTTCCCGCTCCGAGCCGGCTGTGACGTCGCCCACCGGCCGGGAACGGGCGGCACCTACACTACGGGGCGTGCCGCCGCCGGTGGCGGACGAACCGCCACCATCCACAGGCAGACTCGGAGGTCACCCGCGATGCCCACCACCACGCTCGCCCTGGGCCCGGACTGGCTGGATCCGGAGTGGCTGATCTCGGCCTTCGGGCTGCTCGGCATCCTGGTGATCGTCTTTGCCGAGTCCGGCCTGCTGATCGGCTTCTTCCTGCCGGGTGACTCGCTGCTGTTCACGGCCGGGCTGCTCACCGCCGACGGCCAGTACATCAAGTACCCGCTCTGGTTGGTGTGCCTGCTGATCACCCTCGCCGCGATCGCCGGTGACCAGGTCGGCTACGCCTTCGGGCGCAAGGTCGGGCCGGCGCTGTTCCGGCGGCCGAACTCCCGGTTGTTCAAGCAGGAGAACGCGATCAAGGCGCACGAGTTCTTCGAGAAGTACGGCGCCCGGTCGATCGTGCTGGCACGGTTCGTGCCGATCGTGCGGACCTTCACGCCGATCGTCGCCGGGGTGAGCCGGATGCGCTACCGGACCTTCGTGATCTACAACGTGGTCGGCGGCATCCTCTGGGGCACCGGCGTGACCGTACTCGGCTACTTCCTCGGCCAGATCCCGTTCGTGAAGGCCAACATCGAGATGATCCTCATCGGGATCGTGGTGCTCTCGGTTTTCCCCATCGTGGTGGAGCTGCTGCGGGCACGGATGGCCGCCAAGCGGGGCACCACGCCCGAGGAGGTGGCGGCGGCCGAGGAGGCCATCCGGGAGACCCGCGAGCACTACGGGCAGTACTGACCGGCAGGACGACGATGGCCGGCCCCGGGAAGGGCCGGCCATCACGTGTCTGTCCACGAACCCCTGCTGGCACGGATCGTGACTGCCGTCGACGGGCAGGCGTCAACGAGCAGGCGTCACCGCCCGGCGGCACCACCCCTGGTACGCCACCGGACGTCGCCCCGGGGGACGACGAGCGGACTACCGGTCAGCGGGCCTTCTTGGTGGCCCGCTTGCGCGGCGGGGTGAGCAGATCCGCGATCGTCGCGATCGCGGAGGGCACCAGACGGTAGTAGGCCCACACACCGCGCTTCTCCCGCTCCAGCAAGCCGGCCTCGGTGAGGATACGCAGGTGGTGGCTGACCGTCGGCTGCGAGAGGCCGAGTGGCGCGGTCAGGTCACACACGCACGCCTCGCCCTCGGGCGCCGACTGGATCAGGCTGAGCAGCCGCAGCCGGGCGGGGTCGGCGAGGGCCTTGAGGACCCCCGCGAGCCGCTCGGCATCGGCACGTTCGATCGGCTCGCCGGCAAGCGGCGAGATCTGAGGCATGGTCATTTCAGCCAACGCAGTTCCCACGTATTCCATCCTTCCACCAGCAGCATCGATCCGCCTGCATATCAGCAGATCCGAATCGGCAAATTTTTACGCCAGAAGGCCGAGGTCAGCCAACGTATAGGCGGCCCTGTACGGCAATCCGGCGGCACGTACGGCGTCCCCAGCGCCTCGATCAACAATAACCGCCACACCTGTCACCTCTGCCCCGGCCTCGCGAAGTGCCTCGACCGCGGTCAGCACACTGCCGCCCGTCGTCGAGGTGTCCTCCACCGCAAGTACCCGCCGGCCGGCCACGTCAGGCCCTTCGATCCGACGTTGCAAACCGTGCGCCTTACCAGCCTTGCGGACCACGAAGGCGTCCAACGGACGGTCCGTCTCCGCTGCGGCGTGCAGCATCGACACGGCGATCGGGTCGGCTCCCAGGGTGAGCCCACCGACCGCGTCGTACTCCCAGTCGGCGGTGAGCTCACGCATCACCCGGCCGACCAACGGCGCGGCACGGTGATGGAGCGTGACGCGTCGCAAATCGACATACCAGTCCGCCTCCCGACCGGAGGAGAGCACCACCCGTCCATGGACCACAGCCAGGTCGATGATGAATTTACGCAGGTCGTCGTGGTCCCCCATGGCGATAGAGGGTACTGCGCAAGTCTGTGCCCCGTCTGTGGGG
Source organism: Micromonospora sp. KC723 (assembly GCF_004348595.1). Classification (GTDB taxonomy): domain Bacteria; phylum Actinomycetota; class Actinomycetes; order Mycobacteriales; family Micromonosporaceae; genus Micromonospora. The sequence goes on along the minus strand of NZ_SMKD01000067.1, from coordinate 22,237 downwards.
TCCTCCCGGATCAGCCTGCCGAGCGACCGACAGGTGGCGATGTACCACTACGCTGCGCGACTGCGCTGCGGGGCAGTATGGTGGCGGGCCGGCACGGCCGGCAGAGCCGCCCCGGTCAGCCGTCGGCCGGTCCGAGCCGGCCCCGCCGGTCCCGGTACGCCAGCCGCAGCAGCCGGCGCGGGGCGTGCCGCAGGCCCGCCACGGCGAGCTTGTACTTCCAGTCGGGAACGCTGACCTGCTTGCCTTTCCGCAGGTCACGTAGGGCTGCGGCAACGACGTCGTCGGCCCGCAGCCACATCCAGCGCGGCGTGCCGGACATGTCGATGCCGTTGCGCTCGTGGTAGCCGGTGGCCGTGTAGCCGGGGCAGAGCGCCATCACCCGTACGCCGAGCGACCGCACCGAGAGATCCAGCGACTCGCTGAAACTCGTCACCCACGCCTTGCTCGCCGGGTACGTCGACCCCGGCATCACCGGCCCGAACCCGGAGACGGAAGAGACATTTATCACTGCCCCGTGGCACCGTTGTGTCATCGGGCCCAGGGCCGCCAGGGTCAGCCGCATGACGGCGTGCACGTTCAGCCGGAGCAGGCGTTCCTCGTCCTCGACGGTGGACCGGAGGAAAGACCGGTCCAGGCTGATTCCGGCGTTGTTGACGAGCAGGTCGACCGGCGGCCCGCCGGCGAGCCGGCGGGCGACGAGCGCGCAACCGTCGGCGGTGGACAGGTCGGCGGGGATTGTCTCCACCCGGTGGCCGTGCCGGCCGGTCAACTCGGCGGCGACCTCGGCGAGCCGGTCGGCGTTGCGGGCCACCAGCACCAGGTCCCCGCCGTCGGCGGCGAGCCGCCGGGCGAACGCCTCGCCGATGCCGGCGGTGGCCCCGGTGACCAACGCCCGTCGCGCGGCGCCCGGGTGGTCGGCGGTCAACACGGCTCCTCTACTGCGGTGGCCACGGACCCTGCGGCAGGTGGAGACGGTACGGGTTCTCCGGCGGCAACTCCGGCCGCACCGGGTGGCGCGTACCGAACCAGCGGTGCGCCACGGGCAGGGCGAGCAGCACGGCCACCACAAGGTAGCCGAGCATCTGCGCCACCGAAAGCCCCGCGTTGAGCGGCAGCCACCAGCCCGGGTACGCCTCGCCGAGTAGCGGCAGGAGCCCGGCGTCGCCCACCTTCAGCGGGGCGGCGCGCTGCCCGACCAGCGCGGCCACGGTGCAGCAGCCGCCGAGCAGACCGAGCCCGCTGACCACCCAGGTGGACACCCGGGCACCCCGACGGCCGGCGAGCAGGCCGGCGGCGAGGCCGACCAGCACCAGGCCGACCAGGATCGTCACCATCGCGGAGACGATGGTGACGGCCCGGACCAGGGTCACCACGGCGTTGACGTCGTCCGCGCCGGTACCCGCGGTGGCGGTGCGGAACCGGTCGACCGTGCCGCCGAGGGCGAGCAGGGCCGTGACGGCGTAGGCCACGGCTCCGAGGGCCATCAGCGCCAGCACCGCCGCCGCCAGCGTGACGACGGCCGGCCGGCGCGCCGACGTGACGGCGGGCCGGAACACCGGCGCCTGGTCGGGGTACGACACAACGGTTCCCTCCGGTAGGCGTCGGGTTGCAACCTACTCGGAGGGAACCGTCGCGTCGCTGCTACGCGCCCGTCAGCGCGCGGGTGGCGGGTTGCTGTCCCCCGACGGGCCGGATCCGTCGGCGGGGCGGCCCGGGTCGGGCTGACCGGTGGACGGCGCGTCGGGAGCCCCAGACGGCGGCGCCGAGGGCGGCTCGGCCGGCGCAGGCGGTGGGGCCTGCCACTCGGAGCCGGCCGGCGGCTGGGACTGGCCGGGCGCCGCGGGCTGGCCCGGCTGGCCGGGGGCCGTCGGGTAACCGGACTGCGGGTAGCCCGGGGTGGTCGGGTAGCCCGTCGGGTAGCCGGGGTAGGCGGCACCGGGAGCGGGCGGCTCCCAGGCCGGCTGCGGCTTGCGGAAGAACTCGTTGGCCTTCGGCAGCGCCAGCAGGATCAGCGCCACCAGCAGGGACAGCAGGGTGAGCACCGCCAGCAGGGTGGTCACCGGGGTGTACCAGGACGGCAGACCCTCCTCCAGCCGGCGGGCGATCTCCTCGCCGCTGGGCATGTCACCGCCGCTCGGGCCGCCGGTCGTGCCGATGCCGTTGGCGAGCCCGCCGGCCGTGTTCAGGCCGCAGCAGCAGAACAGGATGCCGCCGAGCACCCAGGTCGCGATCCGGGTGCCGTTCACGCCACGGTTGTTGAACTGGCCGAGCACGGCGAGCACGATCGCCAACAGCAGCCCGAGGACGGCGCCGCCGACCATGAACGCCATGGCGAAGGTGGCGACCTCCTGCGCGCCGTTCGCGGCGGTGCCGCGGTAGGCGTCGTCGAGCACGTCGCGAATGGTGCCGGCGGTGGCCAGCGCGATGATCAGGCTGATCACCTGGAGCAGGGCGAACAGAATCAGCAGGTAGCTGGAAATCGTCACCACGGCCGGCCGGGCGCGGGCCGGTGTGTGCTGGGAATCGACCACGATTCTCCTTCCCTTGGATCGCGCCCACACCGTATCCACTCCGGCCCACCCGCGCGCGCCGGAGCGCCGGCGGCACGGGGACCGGCCCGGTTCAGCCGGCTTCGGCGCGTACCCGCCGGTGTTCGCCGGTCACGACCGCGAGCAGGACGAGGTCCACCGCCAGCGTGGCCACCGCGCCGAACTGGTTGACCGTGAAGTTGAAGACCTGGCCGAACAGCAGGTTGACCAGGAGAGCCAGCTTGAACAGGCGGAACGCGCCGGCCCGGTCGTTGCGCAGCAGGAACGCCGCCCGGATGCCCAGCACCGCGGCGACCAGCGCGGCGGCGGACACGCCGAGCACCGCGCCCCACTCCCGCACCTCGTCCAACTGACCGGTCACCCCGTCCACCACCACGGACCCCACGTTGGTCACCGGCTCGACAACCAGATAGACCACCACCAGCGTGACCACCCAGCGCGCCCGGATCAGCCGCACCGCCCCGGCCCGCAGCCGGGCCAGCCAGGGCTGCCAGAACCGGCGGGGTGGCGGCTCCCGACGCGGCACCGCGTCGAGCAGCTGGGACACGGCGTACTCGACCTCCGGGCCGGCGCCGCGCACCATTCGCAGGGTGGTCACCCGACGCCGGTCGGTCAGCCCTCGGCCGACCCCACCCACCACCGTGTCCAGGGCGTTCGCCACCCGCTCCCCGGGGGTGAGCGTCATCCGGTCGCGAACCGCCTGCGTGATCACCACGAGCAGGGCGAAGACCGCGTAGATGATGGAGGCCGCGGGCCGGTAGAAGTAGTCGGTGCCGGCGGTGACGAACTTGCCCACCTCGTCGATGAAGAGACCGAAGCCGATGCCACCGACGATCGCGCCCGCCATCCGTGCCGCGCCGCCGAGGAAGACCAATGCCACGCCCAGCCCGACGGCCATCACCAGACCACCCCAGAGCACGTGGGCGATGTGCAGGCCACCCCCGCCGATCTGCGGATAGCCGGTCGCCCTGAGGTAGGCCCGGGTGAGCAGCACCGTCGCGACCCCGGCGAGCACGAACCCCTGGAGGTACCCGGCAGCGTTCACCGCACGCGGCGGGAGACGGCGACGGCGGGAGGGTGACACCGGTCCGAGACTAGTGGCCAGGCCGCTCGGCACGGGCGTACTCCGGCACCCTGGGCTGCCACGGGGTCGAGGCGGTCAGGTCGGCACGACGCCGACCGGTCGGGAACGCCACCACCGCCGGGTCCGGGCCGGGCACGCTCAGTCCACCTTCTCGGGGTCGCCCTGCGGGTGGACGGTCACCTCGGAGCGGTGCAGCCGCTCACCCCGGGCCACCTCCCAGCCGCTCTCCCCGTACGCCTCGAAGGCGAGCCGGGCGCCGTCCCGCGCCCGGTAGTCGTGGTAGCGCACCGTGCCCCTCGGTTCGAGGCCGACGCTGCCGGTGGCCGAGTAGCGCGCCTGCCCGGACTCCTCCCAGGCGTAGCGGCGACCGGCGTAGTCGATGGTGGGAGCGCCCGGGGCGACGGTGGCGGACGGTTCGGCCGCCCAGAGCACCAGTTCCAGGTCCCGGTCCACCTCGACGGAGAGCCAGCGCTTGTCGCCGTCCGCCGTGTCCAGCAGGTGCTCGGCCCAGCTCCACGCTCCCTCGATGAGGTGCACCGAGCCACGGATCGGGTACGACACCCGCCGGATCTCCACGACGTCGCCCGGCTTCAGCCTGCGCGCGTCGTCCACGTCGCCGCCCCGTAACGGACCAGGCCGCTCCGGCCGCCGCCTACGGTCGCGGGTGACCACGGCCACCCCCACCCCGGCGATCCCGACCAGACACCCCACCACCGTCACCAGCCACGCCACCGACCCGTTCACCACGACCGCCTCTCACGTGCGTCGGTCGGAGACCGTAACAACCGCGTGCCACCTGGGGGAACACGGCCACAGGCTGACTGGGCAGTCAGTCACCCGCGCTCGCGGGACAGGGCGCAGGGGGCGGCGGACGTCCGGCCCCACCGCTGGCGGAGCCGAAGGTGCGGGTGAGGCGACGGGCCGGACACCCGAGGGCGGACCTCCCTGCGGCCGGGGTCAGCCTCCGGCGAGCCGGTCGGCGGCGTACGCGCGCAGGGTGGTGCTGCCCATCACGCAGCCGGTGAACGTGCTGAACCCGCCCGGCTCGTCACGCAGTGCGGCCCACGCCTTCCGGGCGGCGGCCGGGTCGACGCGATCCAGCAGCGTCGCCGCGTACGCCTTCCCGGCGGGCGAGCCACGGCGCAGCAGCCGGTCGACGTGCTTGCGGGCCGCCTCCGGATGCGCGGCGAGGGCCGCCTCCACCCGCTGGTACGCCTCCGTGGCGGGCAGCAGCGTCCCCGCGATGCCCACCCCGCCGAAGGCCACGGTGTCCGCCCCGGCCAGTACCCGCACCGCGGCGTCCAGTTCCCTCGCCCAGCCCGGCTTCCCGATCCCGACCATTCCTCCATCCTTTCCCATCCCCCACTCCACTGCCGGTCGAGGTTCCGGTGGTTGCCGAGGGGTGGTGGAGCGTGCGGTCGACAGGGAGCCGGTGGGGTCGGCCCCGCCGGAGAAGGCGGGGACCGACCCCACCGGCCGGTCGGAGTCAGGCGACCGCGGTGACGGTGAGGGAGTCCTTCGCGTCGGCCAGGTCGACCCGGACCGTGTCGCCGTCGCGGATCTGGCCGGCCAGCAGGGCCTTGGCGAGTTGGTCACCGATGGCCGACTGGACCAGCCGGCGCAGCGGACGGGCGCCGTAGATCGGGTCGTACCCGTGCTCGGCGAGCCACCCGCGGGCGGCATCGCTGACGTCCAGCGTCAACCGACGGTCGGCGAGCCGGCGGCGCATCCGGTCGAGCTGGATGTCGACGATGGCCCGCAGGTCTTCGCCCCGGAGCGCGGCGAAGACGACGGTGTCGTCGAGACGGTTCAGGAACTCCGGCTTGAAGTGCGAGCGGACCACCGCCAGCACCCCCTCGCGGCGCTGCTCCTCGGCCAGCGTCAGGTCGCTGATCACCGACGATCCCAGGTTGGAGGTGAGGATCAGGATCGCGTTGCGGAAGTCGACCGTGCGCCCCTGGCCGTCGGTGAGCCGGCCGTCGTCGAGCACCTGGAGCAGGATGTCGAAGACGTCCGGGTGGGCCTTCTCGACCTCGTCCAGCAGGATCACCGAGTACGGCCGGCGGCGCACCGCCTCGGTGAGCTGGCCACCCTCCTCGTAGCCGACGTACCCGGGCGGGGCGCCGACCAGGCGGGCGACCGAGTGCTTCTCGCCGTACTCGCTCATGTCGATGCGGACCATGGCCCGCTCGTCGTCGAAGAGGAACTCGGCGAGCGCCTTGGCCAGCTCGGTCTTGCCGACGCCGGTGGGGCCGAGGAAGAGGAAGCTGCCGGTCGGGCGGTCCGGGTCGGCGACGCCGGCCCGCGCCCGGCGGACCGCGTCGGAGACCGCGCCGACCGCCTCGGCCTGGCCGACCACCCGCGAACCCAGCGACTCCTCCATCCGGAGCAGCTTGGCGGTCTCGCCCTCCAGCAGCCGCCCGGCGGGGATGCCGGTCCAGGAGGCGACCACGGCGGCGATGTCGTCCGCGCCGACCTCCTCCTTGAGCATCGCGCCGTCGGCCTGGAGCCGGGCCAGTTCCTCCTCGGCCCGCGCCAGCTCGGTCTTGAGGGCGGGGATCCGGCCGTAGCGCAGCTCGGCGGCGCGTTCCAGCTCGCCGTCGCGTTCGGCCCGCTCGGCCTCGCCACCGAGCCGCTCCAGTTCCTCCTTGGCGCTGGAGAGCTTGGTGATGTGGTCCTTCTCCAGCTTCCAGCGGTCGGAGAGCGCGGTGAGCTGCTCGCGCTTGTCGGCCAGTTCCTTGCGCAGCCGTTCGAGACGCTCGGCGGAGGCGGCGTCCGGCTCCTTGGCCAGCGCCATCTCCTCGATCTCGAGCCGGCGGACCGCCCGCTCGATCTCGTCCACCTCGACCGGCCGGGAGTCGATCTCCATCCGGAGCCGGGACGCGGACTCGTCGACCAGGTCGATCGCCTTGTCCGGCAGGAAGCGGTCGGTGATGTAGCGGTCGGAGAGGGTGGCGGCGGCGACCAGGGCCGCGTCGGTGATGCGGACGCCGTGGTGCACCTCGTAGCGCTCCTTGAGGCCCCGCAGGATGCCGATGGTGTCCTCGGTGGTCGGCTCGCCGACGAGCACCGGCTGGAAGCGGCGCTCCAGCGCCGGGTCCTTCTCGATGTGCTCGCGGTACTCGTCCAGGGTGGTCGCGCCGACCATCCGCAGTTCGCCCCGGGCCAGCATCGGCTTGAGCATGTTGCCGGCGTCCATCGAGCCCTCGCCCTTGCCGGCGCCGACGACGGTGTGCAGCTCGTCGAGGAAGGTGATGACCTGCCCGTTCGAGTTCTTGATCTCCTCCAGGACGGACTTCAGCCGTTCCTCGAACTGCCCCCGGTACGACGCGCCGGCGACCATCGCGCCGAGGTCGAGCGAGACGAGTTTCTTGTCCCGCAGCGATTCGGGCACGTCCCCGGCGACGATGCGCTGGGCCAACCCTTCGACGATGGCGGTCTTGCCGACGCCCGGCTCGCCGATGAGCACCGGGTTGTTCTTCGTACGCCGGGACAGCACCTGGATCACCCGGCGGATCTCCGAGTCCCGGCCGATCACCGGGTCGATCTTGCCGTCGCGGGCGCTGGCGGTCAGGTCGACGCCGTACTTCGCGAGGGCCTGGTAGGTCTGCTCCGGATCTGCGGTGGTGACGCGTCGGTCCCCGCCGCGTACGGTCGGGAAGGCGGCGACCAGGTTCTCCTCGGTGGCTCCGGCGGCCTTCAACGCGCCGGCGACCGCCCCGCCGACCCGGGCCAGGCCGGCCAGCAGGTGCTCGGTCGAGGTGTACTCGTCGCCCAGCGGCCGGGCGATCTGCTCGGCGGCGCCGATGGCGTTGACGAACTCGCGGGCCAGGGTGGGCTCGGCGATGCTGGAGCCGCGCGCGGCGGGCAGCGTGTCGACCGCCCGCTGGGCGACCCGGCGCAGTTCGGCGGGGTCGGCCCCGACTGCGCGCAGCAGGCCGGCGGCGGTCGAACCCTCGGTGTCCAGCAGGGCCAGCAGCAGGTGCCAGGGCTCCACGGTGGCGTGGCCGCGCTGGTTGGCCAGGGCGACGGCCCTGGTGATGGTTTCGCGGCTCTTGGTGGTGAGGCGTTCGGTGTTCATGGGCTCCCCCGGATCGGCGTGTCCACCAGATGTCGACACAACCAGAGTTGAGCGTATTCCACTCAACTCTACCGGTGTGAGCCAGCTCACTCTCCGGTGACGGTCACCCGGATCCACCGCCGTGCGAGCCGGTTCCCGACGCCGAGCAGGACCTCGCCGGGCGGGCCGGGCACCGCAAGCGTGCCGTCGGCCAGCGTCCGCATGTGCTGCCCCGGGACCAGTGGCCAGGCCAGGTCGACGTACCCGGCCCCGCCACCCACCACGCCCACCCCGCGTGAGCTGGTCACCGCCAGCAGGCCGCCACCGAGCGGCGCGACCGCGGTCACCTGTGCCGGAGGGTCGTCGATCCGGACCGGCTCCCACTTCCGCCCCCACCGCCACAGCGCCGGCCAGCTCGTCCGATCCGGCCGCTCGCCGACCAGCCACGCCGCGCCGTCCGCGTCGACGACAGCCCGCACCAGACCCACCTCGCCGTCCACGGCGGGCACCGGAGTCGGCCGCCACCTCCGCCCCCGGTCGACCGAGACCGCCGCGTACGGCCTGCCGTCGACGGTCCCGGCGGCCACCACCAACCGGCCGTCGCCGCCGACGGTGGCGATCGCGGGTATGTCGGGCTGCGCCGCCAGCGGGCGGAGCCGACGGCCGTCCCACTCGCCCACCTTGCCGAGGCGCTCGATGATCCGGTACCGGCCCAGGTCCGCCGCTGCCGTCGCCACCTCCTCGCCGCTACGCGTGAAGCCCCCACCGTTGTCGGTCGAGGCGTAGAAGCCGTGCGGCTCGGCCCACAGAACCACCAGGCCGGGAGCGCAGTAGAGCTGCTGGTTGTCCGCCACCGGACGGGGGTGCCGCACCTCCCGCCAGGCCCGGCCGCCGTCGGCGGTGGTGAAGAGCAGCGCCGGGCAGTCCCGGTCCGGAGGACGACCGTCGCAGCCGGCGTAGAGTGCCCAGCCCCGGTCCGCGTCGCTGAACTCGACGTACGGATCGTCGTACCGGTCAGGGACGGCGACCCGGAACCGCCGTACCTCGGCGGGGGTGACCGACGGCGAGGGGTCGGGCACCACCGGCCGGGGCGACGTGGACGTCGGGGCCGGCGGGTCCCGTCGGATGTCGCCGACAGCCGAGCACGCCACCAGCGCCGGCACGAACAGCAGACCGACCAGGGCTCGGAAACCATGACCGATCATGGGCCCTCCTGTGCGGGTAGCCTTCTGCGGGTGCGAGTACGTGTCGAACAGACTGCCCTACCGGGGATCGGCGTACGTCACGATCTGATGACGGAGTCCGGCCGCCGTCTGGGCGTGGTCTCCCACCGCAATGGTCGCCGTGACCTCGTCCTCTACGACCCGGACGACCCCGATTCCTGCCAGCACGACATCCCGTTGACCGACGACGAGGCGGAGGCGCTCGCCGACATCCTCGGCGCGTCGTTGATGCTCGGCCAGCTCTCGGGCCTGCGCGAGCAGGCGGCCGGGCTGCTCACCGAGCAGATCGGCATCCCGGCCGGGTCGAAGTACGTCAACAAGCGGCTCGGCGACACCCAGACCCGGACCCGCACCGGCGCCTCGATCGTCGCCGTGCTGCGCCAGGGCGAGGTGATCGTCTCACCGGATCCCACCTTCCGCTTCGCCGCCGGTGACGTGGTGGTCGTGGTCGGCACCCGGCAGGGCCTCGACGGCGTCACCGCCATCCTCGCCGACACCGACCCGGACGGCTGAGGCGCGGATGCACGAAACCACCACACTGCTGATCGAGGTCGGCGCGCTCCTCTTCCTACTCGGACTGCTCGGTCGGGTCAGCCGCCGGGTGGGTGTCTCACCCATCCCGCTCTACCTGCTCGCCGGGCTGGCCCTCGGCCACGGCGGCATCCTGGAACTCAACGCCAGCGAGGAGTTCTTCGCCGTCGGCGCCGAGATCGGCGTGATCCTGCTGCTGGTGATGCTCGGCCTGGAGTACAGCGCAAACGAACTGGTCGGAAACCTCCGCGCCGCCGCTCCCGCCGGGTTGATCGACGCCCTGCTCAACGCCCTTCCCGGCTTCGGTTTCGCGCTGCTGCTCGGCTGGGGTTGGGTGGCCGCCGTGGTGCTCGGCGGGATCACCTGGATCTCGTCCTCCGGTGTGATCGCCAAGGTCCTCAACGACCTCGGCCGGGTGGGTAACCGGGAAACCCCGGTGATCCTGTCCGTGCTGGTCATCGAGGACCTGGCCATGGCGCTGTACCTGCCGCTGGTGACCGCGCTGCTGGCCGGGGTCGGGCTGGTCAAGGGCGGCATCGCCCTCGGCGTCGCGGTGCTCACCGTGGTCGTCGTGCTGGTCGCCGCCATCCGGTACGGCCATCTCATCTCGACCGCCATGTCGGCCAAGGACGCCGAGGCCCTGCTGCTCGGCGTGCTCGGGCTGACGCTGCTGGTCGCCGGGGTCGCCGCCAAGCTCCAGGTCTCCGCCGCGGTCGGCGCGTTCCTGGTCGGCATCGCGCTCTCCGGGCCGGTGGCACACCACGCCACCGAGCTGCTCACCCCGTTGCGGGACCTCTTCGCGGCGGTCTTCTTCGTCTTCTTCGGCCTGGTCACCGACCCCCGGGACATGCCGCCGGTGCTGCTGCCGGCCCTGGCCCTGGCCGTGGTCACCATGGCGACGAAGCTGCTGACCGGCTACCTGGCGGCCCGCCGGGCCGGCATCGCCGAACCCGGACGCTGGCGGGCCGGCTTCGCGCTGGCGCCGCGCGGCGAGTTCTCCATCGTCATCGCCGGGCTGGCGGTCGCCGCCGGCACCGTCGAGCCCCAGCTGGCGGCACTCGCCACGGCGTACGTGCTGATCACGGTGGTGACCGGGCCGATGCTGGCGCGGCTGCCCGACCTGGCGTGGTTCAAGGCATGGCTGCGCCGCCGGGCGGCGGTCCGCCGGCCGGAGCCGGTGGTCGTGCCGGACTGACCAACCGGCGGGGTCACCCGTCCGGGTGACCCCGCCGGGCCGGCCGTTGCCCAATTGGTTCCGGCCGAACCCTTCCGCCGTGCGGCACCTGCGACTACCGTTTCGCCCCAGCAAGCCAGAGGCTCCGCGGCTGGCCGGTGCGCTCCGCGGGCGCGAGCGGAAGGTTGCCGGTGAACGCCCAGGATCCGACGTTCCACGGCTTCGCCAACCCCGTCGACCCGTCGCCGGCGGAGTTGCGGGCCTGGGCCTACCACCCCGACTCGGTGCCGCTGGCATCGATGCCGCCGGAATGGGATCTGCTCGTCGCCGGTGACCACCTCGTGCTCACCCTCTTCGAGCTGGCCATGGACCCGTACTGCCCGGCCCGCAGGTTCGCCCTGCACTGCCTCTACATCTACGCGGCCGACGGCATCCGGACGAACTTCCGCGCCCACCCCAAGCGCCGCTTCCGGAAGCTGGTGGAGCAGGCCGAGCGCGAGGGCGACGAGTTGATGCGCAACTGGGCGCACAACAGCCGCGCGCTGCTCGCCCGACCGGGCCTCTTCGACTATCCCGACTGGTGCGAGGGCGGCCTGGTGCGGGAGAACCGCCGGCTCGGCTGACTACGAGGTGTTCCTGCTCTCGGCCGTGCAGGAGGAGTACCGGCGTACCGGTGACCCGCACCGGGCGATGATCGCCGGACTGGCCGGGACCGGCCGGGTGATCACGGCGGCAGCGACCATCATGGCGGTCGTCTTCGTCAGCTTCGCCGCAATCGACGACACGCTGGTCAAGATGATCGGCGTCGGGCTGGCCACGGCGGTGCTGGTGGACGCGACCGTGATCCGGGTGGTGCTGGCGCCGGCCGCCCTCGGCATCCTCGGCCACCGCGCCTGGTGGCCGACTCTGCGCAGACCGGTCGATGCCGCCCGCCCCACCTGAGCGACACGCGGGCCGGGGCCCCTCGCCGACGTCACCGCGTCCCGGCCCGCCCCGGGACGACACGCGGGCCGGGACCCCCCGTGGGTCCCGGCCCGCGTCGGCGGATCGTCAGCGTTCCGATCCGCCCTGCTCTCGGCGTCGCGCCTCCCGGCGCGCCTGGTCGACGCCGTGGTCGACCTGGTCGGCGAACCTACCGTTCTTGATCTTGTCAGTGAGGCTTCCGGCGGCGAGCCGATCGAACCTCTTCCGGGCGTTCTCGGCCACCTTCTCGAGCCGGTCCTCCGCCTGCTGGGCAACCCTCTTCGCAGATTCGGTCATGGCTCCCCCTGCCATCGAGGTCCGGATTGAGCCGGTTGAACCCGATTCCAAGGCTAGCGGAGACCCCCCACCGGCGCAGGGAAACCCACAACCAGCCCGCACCCCGGTGGTCGACTCCAGGCGCGCCAGCTGGCGGTATCCCGAGCACAGGGATACCGCCAGCCGCGTGGAACAGAGTTGATCTGGCGAGGCGAGGTGCCCGGCGGTGGTGGAGTCAGCGGTCGGTGCGGCGGGGACGCCAGACCACCAGCGCCGTCGAGGTGCGGTTCGTCGGTACGAGATCACCGCGCGCGAAGCCGCCCAACGACTCCAGCTCCGCGATCCGCCGGTACGCCGCGTCCAGCTCCGCCTCCAACCGGGCCACCCGCTGCTGCGCCTGCTCCAACAGACGCTCCAACGCGATGATCCGCTTCACCCCGGCCAGGTTGACGCCCTCGTCCTGGCTGAGTCGCTGCACCTCGCGCAGCAGCACCACGTCGCGCACGCTGTACCGGCGCCCACCCCCGGCCGCCCGGCCGGCCTGCACCAGGCCGAGCCGGTCGTACTGGCGCAGGGTCTGCGGGTGCATCCCCGCCATCCGCGCCGCGACCGAGATCATCAGCACCTTGGCCTCGTAGGCAGGGTCATCCGAACCGACGAACCCGTCCGACATCCCGCTCACCTCCGCACCCGATTCACACCGGTCAACCAACCCGACGCAGGCGCGCGTCGAGATGTTCCCGAGCCGCCGGCGGCGTCTGCGCCGCGAACGACTCCAGCGCCGCCCGGGCCTCGTCCGACACCGCCGCCGGCACCAGCACGTCTAGCGTGACCAGCAGGTCACCGGCCCGACCGTCCCGGCGCTGCACGCCCTTGCCCCGGGCCCGCAGCACTCGCCCCGACGGAGTACCCGGTGGCACCCGCAGGGTCACCGCGCCGTCGAGCGTCGGCACCCGCAGGTCCGTGCCGAGCACCGCCTCGGCGAAGGTGATCGGCACGGTCAGGGTCAGGTCGTCCCCGCTGCGCCCGAACAACTCATCCGGGCGGACCTTCACCTGTACGAACAGGTCACCCGCCGGCCCGCCGCGCTCACCCGGCTCACCACGCCCTGCCAGCCGGATCCGCTGACCGTCGGCCACCCCGGCGGGAAAGCGGACGTTCAACGTCCGGGTCTTGGTGACGCCGCCGGTGCCCAGGCACTCGGGGCACTTCTCCTCGACCACCGTGCCCACACCCTGGCAGGTGTGGCACGGCTCGGAGAAGCTGAACGACCCCTGGTTGCGGGTGGTCACCCCGGCGCCGTGGCAGACCGGACAGGCCTTCGGTCGGGTACCGGGTTTCGCCCCGTCGCCGTGGCAGGTGTCGCAGACCCCGGGAGCACGCAGTGCCAACGGCAGGGTCACCCCGCGTACCGCGTCGTCGAAGTCGAGCACCACCTCGGTCTCGACGTCCCGACCCCGGACCGGTCCCCGGGGACGCGCCGGGCCACCGGCCCCACCGGCGAAGATCGAACTGAACAGGTCGGTGAAGCCGCCCCCGCCGAACCGGGCGTCCCCGCCGGCCGCGCCGCCGAACAGGTCGGAGACGTCGAACGGCACACCCCCGCCGGGTTGTCCCGCGCCGCGCGCGCCACGGCGGAACGCGCCCGAGCCGAACAGCGAGCGCATCTCGTCGTACTCGCGGCGCTTGGCGTCGTCGCCGAGCACCGCGTACGCCTCGGAGACGGCCTTGAACCGCTCCTCGGCCTTCGGGTCACCGGGGTTGTGGTCCGGGTGGGACTCCCGGGCCAGCTTCCGGTACGCCTTCTTGATCTCGTCCGAGGAGGCGGACTTCTGTACGCCGAGCGTGGCGTAGTAGTCCTTCTCGATCCAGTCCTTGGAACTCACCGGTCCACCCCCTTCGCGATGTGGCCCGGTCGCCCCGCCCGCCGTGCTCCGGCAGGCGGGGCGACCGGATGGTCGTGCACTACTCCGGGTCGGCGACCGCGACCAGCGCGGGCCGCAGCAGCCGCTCCCCGAGCAGGTAACCCCGACGCATCACCTGCACGCAGGTCGGCGCGTCCACGTCGGCCGAGGTCTGGTGCGCGACCGCCTCGTGCCGGGTCGGGTCGAACGGGTCGCCCTGCTCGCCGAAGGCGCTGAGCCCGAACTTGCCCAGCGCGGTGGTGAGCTGCTCGGCCACCGTGCCGAACGGGCCGACCAGGTCGCCGTGCTCGCGGGCCCGGTCGAGGTCGTCCAGGATCGGCAGCAGCGCGGCGAGCACCGAGCCGGTCGCCTGCTCCTGGACCAGACCACGGTCGCGGTCCACCCGCTTGCGGTAGTTGGCGTACTCCGCCGACACCCGTTGCAGGTCCCGGGTCCGCTCGTCGAGTTCGGCCCGGAGGGCCTCCAGTTCGGCGCCGAGCGGCGCGGCCGGCGCGGCCTCCCCCGCCGGCTGGGCCGGGGCGTCGACCACCGGCGGGCCGGAGACCGAGGTCGCCTCGACCTCGATCTCGTCGACCACGACCTCGGTCTCCTCGACCAGGCCCTCGGCCGGGACGTCCGTCCCGGCGTCGGCCGCGGCGGGCGTCTCCTCGGTCCTGTCGAGCTTGCGGTTGTTGCGGATGACGACCCGCGGCGCGTCGCCGGCGGTCTGCTCGGCGGGCCCGGAGCCACCCGGCGCCGACCCGGTGGAGCCCGGGTCGGCGGCTCGTGGCTTCTCCGTCATGCGACTACCTCGATCCCTTAGCCGTGAGTCCGTGTCCGGGACGGACCGTCACTTCTTGTCCTCGTCCACGATCTCCGCGTCGACCACGTCGTCCGCCCCGCCGGCCTTCGGGCCGCCGGTCGTGCCCGCGCCCGGACCGGCCGCGCCGGGCTGCTCGCCCTGCTCCGCCTGCTGCGAGTAGAGCAGCGAACCGGCCTGCTGGGAGACCTGGGCAAGCCGCTCGTGGGCCGACTTGATCTTCTCGATGTCCTGGCCGCCGAGCGCGCCGCGCAGCTCGCCGAGGGCTTCGTTGATCTGGTCGCGGTTCTCGGTGGGCAGCTTGTCGCCGCTCTCGGCGAGGAACTTCTCGGTCTGCCACTGGAGCGCCTCGGCCAGGTTGCGGGTCTCCGCCTCGTCGCGCCGACGCTTGTCCTCCTCGGCGTGCTCCTCGGCGTCCCGGCGCATCCGCTCGATGTCGTCCTTCGGCAGCGAGGAGCCGCCGGTGATGGTCATCTTCTGCTCCTTGCCGGTGCCCAGGTCCTTCGCGTGCACGTTCACGATGCCGTTGGCGTCGATGTCGAACGTGACCTCGATCTGCGGGACGCCGCGTGGCGCCGGCGGCAGGCCGGTCAGCTCGAAGGTGCCGAGCTTCTTGTTGTACGCGGCGATCTCCCGTTCACCCTGGAAGACCTGGATCAGCACGGACGGCTGGTTGTCGTCGGCCGTGGTGAAGACCTCGGAGCGCTTGGTCGGGATGGTGGTGTTGCGCTCGATCAGCTTGGTGAAGATGCCGCCCTTGGTCTCGATGCCCAGGCTCAGCGGGGTCACGTCGAGCAGCAGGACGTCCTTGACCTCGCCCTTGAGCACACCGGCCTGGAGGGCGGCGCCGACGGCGACGACCTCGTCCGGGTTGACGCCCTTGTTGGGCTCCTTGCCGGTGAGCTGCTTGACCAGGTCGGTCACGGCCGGCATCCGGGTCGAGCCGCCGACCAGGATGACGTGGTCGACGTCGGAGATCTTGATGCCGGCGTCCTTCACGGCCTGCTCGAAGGGGCCCTTGCAGCGGTCCAGCAGGTCCTGCGTCATCCGCTGGAACTCGGCGCGGCTGAGCGTCACGTCCAGGTGCAGCGGGCCGGCCGCCCCGGCGGTGATGTACGGCAGGTTGATGTTGGTGGTGGTGGCGGCCGACAGCTCGATCTTGGCCTTCTCGGCGGCCTCGCGGAGCCGCTGCAGGGCCATCTTGTCCTGCGACAGGTCGATGCCGTGCTCGCCGCGGAAGGTCTTCACCAGGTGGTCGATGATCCGCTGGTCCCAGTCGTCGCCACCGAGGTGGTTGTCGCCGGAGGTGGACTTGACCTCGATGACGCCCTCGGCCAGCTCCAGCAGCGACACGTCGAAGGTGCCGCCGCCGAGGTCGAAGACCAGGACGGTCTGCTCCTTGGAGCCCTTGTCCAGCCCGTACGCCAGGGCGGCCGCGGTCGGCTCGTTGACGATCCGCAGCACGTTGAAGCCGGCGATCTCACCGGCCTCCTTGGTGGCCTGGCGCTGGCCGTCGTTGAAGTAGGCGGGAACGGTGATCACCGCGTCGGTGATCTGCTCACCCAGGTACGCCTCGGCGTCGCGCTTGAGCTTCATCAGCGTGCGCGCCGAGATCTCCTGCGGGGTGTACTTCTTGCCGTCGATGTCGACGGTCCAGTTGGTGCCGATCTCCCGCTTGACCGAGCGGATCGTCCGGTCCGGGTTGGTCACCGCCTGCCGCTTGGCGACCTCACCGACGAGCACCTCGCCGTTGCGGGCGAACGCGACGATCGACGGGGTCGTCCGCGAGCCCTCAGCGTTGGCGATGACGGTGGGCTCACCGCCCTCGAGAACGCTGACGCAGGAGTTCGTCGTGCCGAGGTCGATACCGACCGCACGTGCCATCTTCGCTTCCTCGCTTCGTAACGATGAGCAGGTCGCAGGGCCTGCCCGGCGGGCCGCCCGCAGCGACCACACCACAAGTTGAGTGAACTTGACTCAATAGTGCCACGCCTCCCGCAAATCGCAAGTTGGGGTTGAGTCGACCCGACGCAACCCGACCGTTATTACCGTCTGGTTGTCTTCTCCAGCATCGGTCGGGCACGCTTTAGCGGTGACGACGAAAGGCGATCCCGCCACCCGGTCCGGCGCGCCCGCTGCCGCCGCCCGCACCGGGTCACCGGACGCCGTCCAGGACGGGTCCGGTACCGCCGGGGACGCCCTTCCGGCAGCACTGGCCGGGCTGCGGGCCGCGATCGGCGCGGTCCGGTTCCCGCTCACCCTGCCCTCGGCCGAGCCGGCCCGCCGCACCGCCGCCGCGCTGGCCGACCAGCTCGACGACTACCTGCTGCCCCGCCTCGCCCGGCTCGACGCGCCGCTGCTGGTGGTCGTCGGCGGCTCCACCGGAGCCGGCAAGTCGACCCTGGTCAACAGCCTGGTGAAGGCCCGGGTGAGCGCCGCCGGCGTACTGCGCCCGACCACCCGCTCCCCGGTGCTGGTCTGCAACCCCGCCGACTCCTCCTGGTTCCGGCAGGGTGAGCTGTTGCCCGGCCTGACCCGCACCAACGAGCCCAGCGAGGACCCGGGCACCCTGCAACTGGTCAGCGCGCCCGCGCTTCCGCCCGGGCTGGCCTTCCTCGACGCGCCCGACATCGACTCGGTGGTCGACGCCAACCGGGCCCTGGCCGGCCAACTGCTGGCCGCCGCCGACCTCTGGCTCTTCGTCACCACCGCCGCCCGGTACGCCGACGCCGTCCCCTGGGAGCTGCTGCGCAGCGCCCGGTCCCGGGGCGCCGCGATCGCCCTGGTGCTCGACCGGGTGCCGCCGGAGGCCACCGACGAGATCGCCGCCCACCTGTCGGAGATGCTCACCGCCCAGCAACTCGACACCGCGCCCCTCTTCGTCCTGCCCGAGACCTGGGTCGACGGCCAGGGCCTGCTGCCCGAGCGGGTCACCGCGCCGCTGGGCGACTGGTTCGCCGGGCTGGCCGCCGACGCCGAGGCCCGGGCCGCGGTGGTCCGGCAGACCCTGGACGGCGCGCTCGCCTCGCTGCATCCCACCGTCGAGGCGCTCGCCGAGGCCGCCGACGAGCAGGCCTCCGCCGCCGACGCGCTCGACGAACGGGTCCGCGCGGCGTACCGGGGGGCGGAGCGGACGGTGGAGGCCGGCCTGAAGGACGGCCGGCTGCTCCGCGGCGAGGTGCTGGCCCGCTGGCAGGAGTTCGTCGGCACCGGCGAGTTCTTCCGGACGGTGGAGGCGCGGGTCAGCCGGCTGCGCGACCGACTCGTCGCCGCGGTCACCGGGCGGCCCGCCGCCCCCGCCACCGAGCTGCGCAACGCCATCGAGTCGCAGTTGGTCACCCTGCTGCGTGCCGTCGCCGCCGAGGCCGGGGAGAGCGCGTACACCGGCTGGAAGGCGCACCCGGCGGGCGCGGCGCTGCTCACGCCGGAGCTGGCCCACCCCTCCGCCGACCTGCCGGAACGGGCCGAACGCCTGGTTCGGGACTGGCAGCGCGGCGTGCTGGAGCTGGTACGCACGGAGGGAGGCGGCAAACGGTTCGTCGCCCGGACGGCCGCGTACGCGGTCAACGCGACCGGCCTCGCCGTCATGATCGCGGTGTTCGCCTCGACGGCGTTCATCCCGACCGGATTGGAGGTGGCCACCGGGGCGGGCACCACCGTCGCCGCGCAGGGCGTGCTCCAGGCGATCTTCGGCGACCAGGCCGTGCGTACCCTCGCCAGCAAGGCCCGGGGCGATCTGCTGGACCGGGTACGGACGCTGCTGGACGACGAGGCCGCCCGCTACCTGGCACGCACCGAGCAGGCCCGCCCGGGTGCGGACGCCGGCGCGGAGTTGCGCCTGGCCGCCGACCGGGTCGAGACGGCCCGCCGCCGCAGCGGCCTCGACGGCGGCGAGCCGACCGCCGTGCCGGTGGGGGACGGCCGGTGACGGGCATCGGCGGTCGGCTGCGCGAGGTGTTCCGGGGTGACCAGCGAGTCGACGCCGAAACCCTGGTCACCCGCCTCGACGCGGTCCGCCGGTTTCTCGACGCGGTGGACGGGCAGGTCCCCGACTCCCGGCTCGTCGCCGCGCACACCCTGGTCGAACGGGCCGGCACCCGGCTGTCACTGTCCCGGGACCACACCGTGGTGGCCCTCGCCGGCGCCACCGGCAGCGGCAAGTCCAGCCTGTTCAACGCCCTGGCCCGGCTGGAGCTCTCCCCGGTCGGGGTACGGCGGCCGACCACCGGTGTCGCGCACGCCTGCGTGTGGGGGCCGCTCGACGGCGCGAACCGGCTGCTCGACTGGCTCGGCGTGCTGCCCCGCCACCGGTTCGTCCGGGAGAGCGCGCTCGACGGCGACGACGAGTCCGCCCTGCACGGGCTGGTCCTGCTGGACCTGCCCGACTTCGACTCGGTGCAGCGGTCCCACCGGCTGGAGGTGGACCGGCTGCTCGGCCTGGTCGACCTGGTGGTGTGGGTGGTCGACCCGCAGAAGTACGCCGACCGGGTGATCCACTCCAGCTACCTGCGGGAGTTCCACCGGCACCGGGACGTCACGCTGGTCGTGCTCAACCAGGCCGACCGGCTGCCCCCGGCGGAGCTGCCCCGGGTCGTCGACGACCTGCGCCGCCTCCTCGACGCCGACGGGCTGGCGGGGGTGCCGCTGCTGGCCACGTACGCGGTGGACCCGGGCGGCATCGTCGGGCTGCGGGAGGCGCTGGAGCGTACGGTCGCCGAGCGGCAGGCCGCGCTGCGCCGCCTCGCCGGCGACGTGGACACGGTCGTGACCGCCCTGGGCGAGTTGGTCGGGGCGGAGGCGCCCGGAAACGCGCCGGACCAGGCGACCGTCCGCACGCTGGACCGGGCCCTGGCCGGGGCGGCCGGGGTGCCGGCGGTGGCGGACGCGGTCGAGGGGGCGTACCGGCATCGGGCCGCCGGTGCGACCGGCTGGCCTCTGGTCCGCGGCTGGCGGAAGCTCCGGCCGGACCCGCTGCGCCGGCTGCACCTGCCCGGCCCGGGGCCGGACGCCGACCGGCCGGAGGAGAGCCTCGTCGCCGCGACCTCGGTGCCCGACCCGACGGCCGCGCAGCGCTCCGCCCTCGGGCTGGCGGTCCGGCAGGTCGCCGACCGCGCCGGGGACGACCTGCCTCCGCCCTGGCCGGAGGCGGTGACCAAGGCGGCCCGCTCCCGCCTCGGCGACCTGCCAGACGCGCTGGACCGCGCGGTGGCCGGCACCGACCTCGGCATGGACCGCCGGCCGGTGTGGTGGCGGATCGTCGGCGGCCTCCAGTGGCTGGTGACCCTCGCCGCGGTGGCCGGGCTCGGCTGGCTGGTGCTCGGGTACGCGCTGCGTGCGCTCGGGTTGCCGGCGCTGGACACCCCGATGGTGGGCGAGGTGCCGCTGCCCACCCTGCTGCTCCTGGGCGGTCTGCTCGCCGGGCTGCTGGTGGCCGCCACGACCCGGCCGGTGGTGCGGTGGGCGGCCCGCCGGGCCCGGCAGCGGGCCGAGAAGCGGCTGGCGGCGGCGGTGGCCGAGGTCGGGGCGGAACTCGTGGTCGCCCCGGTCCGGGTCGTCCTGGACCGGTACGGGCAGGCGCGCGCCGCACTGCGGGATGCTCGCGGCTGACGCCGGAGCGCCGGAGCCCCGGGGCGGCGTAGGGTCGGGTCCATGGCCACGCCACAGACCCCCTACGAGGCGGTGCTGCACGCCGCCCGCGACGTGACCCGCCTGGACTGCGCCCTCGACGCCGAGATGCTCGGCACCGCCCTGCTGGGCAGTGTCTACGCGATCGCGGAGACCGACCGGGAGCGGGCGGTCCGCGAGTTCGTCGCCGGTTTCCTGACCGCCACGGCCCGGCGTCGCACCGCCGCCGCGACGACCATCCGGTCGGTCTTCGCCGCGTTGGTGCCGGACGCCGAGGGCGCCGCGAAGGTACGCCCCGGCACCCGTGCCCCGGCCTGGTCGGGCCAGCTCGGCCGGGTCCACCTGACCGGCACCTGGTCGTACGGCGACGTGTACGGCGACCAGACGTCCTACCTGGCCACCTTCGCCTACGACGACGCGGCGGGCGGCCCCGAGCACGCGCTGGTGGCGCTGGTCGACCACAACATCGGCATCACCAAGGACGTCTTCGTCGGCGGCCCCGCCGAGCGAATCCTCGACCAGGTGCGGCAGATGTGCGCCGCCGACGAGCTGACCTGGTTCCGGGAGGAGGACCCGGCCCGGATGCACGGCGAGGTGAGCCGCCACCTGGCGGTCACCGACGACCTCGGGGAGCTTCCCGCCGAAGGTTCGCTCGCCACCGACCGGGCGTTGGTCGGGGCTCGGCTGGCGCTGCTGCCCGGCGGGCCCGCCGACACCACCGTCTGGGACGCGGAGCCGCTCACCGGTGACGAGCGGGTCGACCTCGTCCGCGCCTTCCTCGCCTCCCCGGAGGCGGCCCGGTTCGGGCTGGACACCCTCGACGGCGACGCGGAGCTGGCCTCGCTGCACTTCTGTCTGGGTCTGCTCTTCGACCACGCGGCGACCTTCCCGGACGCCGATCCGCTGCGCTGGAGCCCGGCCGTGGCCGGCCTGTTCCTGCTGGACTGGGTGCACCGGCGGGCGGTGCTGGACATGGACGACGCGGCGATGCTGCCCCGGGTGCTTCGGGCCTGGGCGGGGTACGCGACGCGACGGCGGGGGCTGCCGGAGCAGGCGGCCACCCGGACCGACGAGATGATCGAGGAGTTGGTGCCGGAGTTCGCCCGGCTCTACTCGACCGGCGAGCGGCGCAGCCCCGCCACCGCGGCGGTGGCCCAGCTGATCGCCGACGGCGTCGACCCGGACGACCCGGCCGCCCTGGACGCCTGGTTCCAGGCCAACCGCCACCATCTCACCGACGACGCCTCCTGACCACCGCGCTGTCAGGTGAACGCGGCGTAGACGCCACCCGCCACGAGGGCACCGACCATCCCACCCACCACGACCTGCGGCACCGTGTGGTCACGCAGCCGTACCCGGGACCAGCCCGCCACGACCGGCAGCGGCGCGGCGGCCAGCAGCCGGGAGCCGAAGATCAGCACCAGCACCACCGCCGCGCCGGCCGCCACGGCGGTGTGGATCGACATCTTCCACCAGTGGCTGACCGTCACCGCCACCACCAGGCCGACCACCCCGGCCGTTACCAGGGCGAGGATCGGGCGCGGAGCGCCGAGCGCGGCGAGCAGCGCCAGGCCGGCCGCCGCCGAGGCCAGACCGACGAGCAGGGGTACCCGCCGCTGCTCCCGCACTCCCACGTGGTGGTCGGTGAGCCGCCCGCGCCGTACCCCGCCGAGGATGTACGCGAACGGGATGCCGCTGGCGAAGAGGGTGGCGAGCAGTCCCCAGGCCAGCCCGTGCGCGCCGCCGGCCGCGTGCCAGCCCACCACCACGGTCAGGAGACTCACCAGCACAGCCGGCGCGGTCAGTTCGGTGACCAGCCGGGCCAGCCGGGTCGCCCGGTCGGGTCGCGCGACGCCCGGGCGGGTGCCACCGCCACCGTTCCTGTCGACCCCGCTCAACGCCCCGTCCCCGATCCGTCCCGGCCGGCCGCTGCCGGGCCGGCCCCGTCCGCCGGGCGTACGGCCCGGTCAGCTGGCGTCGCCCGTCACCGTACCGTCCGGGGCGGGGGTGCCGTGGGTGGTCGGGGTG
>NZ_SMKD01000066.1 GCF_004348595.1 Micromonospora sp. KC723 | reverse complement strand
ATCTCGATCCGCCTTCGCGTGTGGTTTCCGCCCAGCATTCTGCCGCGCTAGCGTGGCGATCATGGAACAACCTGCGGATCCGCGGGCGGGGCGGCTCTTCGGCGGCAGCGCCCGTGCCCTCGGCGACCTGGCCGTCAGCCCGTTCCGGGCCGACCGGGACCGGATCGTGGCCTCCCCGTTCTTCGCCCGCCTGAACGGCGTCACCCAGGTGGTCAGCCCGGGCGGCTCGGGGCTGCTGGTGCACAACCGGCTCACCCACAGCCTCAAGGTCGCCCAGGTGGCCCGGGCGATCGCCGAGCGGCTCATCGCCGACGACCGGCACCGTGAGCTGCTGGAGAAGCTCGGCGGCTGCGACCCGGACGTGGTGGAGGCCGCCGCGCTCGCCCACGACCTGGGCCACCCGCCCTTCGGGCACCTGGGGGAGCGGGTGTTGGACCGGTTGGCCCGGCACCGGCTCGGGCTGCCCGACGGGTTCGAGGGCAACGCCCAGTCGTACCGGATCGTCACCAGCACGGAGATCCGTGGCGCGGCGACCACCGGCCTCGACCTGACCGCCGCGGTCCGCGCGGCGATGCTCAAGTACCCGTGGACCCGGCTGAACCACCCCGACCCCCATCCCCGGCACCTCACCCCGGCGCCCCGGGGCGCCGCCGTCCCGCCGGACGACCCGGCCAGCGGCTCGGCGAAGTTCGGTGCGTACCGCACCGAGCTGGCGGACCTGCGGCAGGCCCGTGAACCCTTCGCCGGACGCATCCCGGACTGGCAGCAGACCGCCGAGGCGTCGGTGATGGACACCGCCGACGACATCGCGTACGCCATCCACGACGTGGAGGACTTCTACCGGGTGGGTGTGCTCCAGCAGGGGGCGGTGGCCGCCGAGCTGATGGCCTGGCAGCGCGAGAGCGGGCACCTGCGGGCCGTCACCGACGCGGCGCTGGCCGGCGCGGCCCGGCGTCCCGGCTCGGCGATCGAGCGGCTGCGCCGCCAGCTGCACCGCAAGGACGCGTGGGTCGCCGACGACGAGGCGTTCGCCGCCGCCGTCGAGCACGTCCGCCAGGAGCTGGTCGAGGGCCTGCTCGCGATGCCCTTCGACGGCTCGATCGAGGCCGAGCAGTACGTGGCCCGGTTCTCCGCCCGCTGGACCACCCGGTTCATCGACGCGATCACCGTCGTCGCGGAGCCGGACGTCCGCTCCGGTCACGTGCTGCTGGCCCCGGCGCAGTGGCACGAGGTGCAGGTGCTCAAGTTCGTCCACCACCGGTTCGTGTTGGCCCGCCCCGACCTGGCCCTGCACCAGCGCGGGCAGGCCCGGCTGCTGGGCACCCTCGTCGAGGCGCTCTGGGAGTGGCTGCTCGATCCGGAGGAGGAGTCGCGGCTGCCGCGCCGGCTGCACGACCTGGTGGAGCTGGCCGAGGCGGAGCTGCACCCGCGTACCCCGGACCGGATCGGCCGGGCCCGGGGCCGGGCCATCGTCGACTTCGTCGCCCAGCTCACCGACGGGCAGGCGGTGGCCATGCTGGACGCGCTCTCCGGGCGCTCCGGCGCCCTCTGGACCGACGCGTTCGTGCTCTGACGGCCCGCCGGTGTCGCCCGCCTGCCGGTGGCCGCCGTTGCCGACCGCCACCGGCAGGCACCTCAGGCGACCGCCTGCCACCAGCCGTCCACCGGCGGCGGGTCGTCGACCACCACCCGCTCCCCGGGCCGGGGTACGGCGATCCGCACGTCCCGGGCCTTCGCCTCGGCCCAGAGCCGGTCCACCGGCTCGGCCCAGTCGTGCAGGGCGAGGTTGAACGTCGCCCAGTGCACCGGGAGGAGGAGTTCGCCGCGCAGGTCGAGGTGGGCGGCGACGGCCTCCTCCGGGAACATGTGGATGCCCGCCCACGCCCGGTCGTACGCGCCGATCTGCATCAGCGTCACGTCGAACGGCCCGTGCTCCGCGCCGATCTCGGCGTACCCGTCGAAGTAGCCGGAGTCGCCGGTGTAGAAGACCCTGCGGCGCGCGCCGGCGATCACCCAGGAACTCCAGAGCGTCCCGTCACGGCGCAGGCCCCGCCCCGAGAAGTGTTGGGCGGCGGTGGCGGTGATCTCCAGCCCGCCGACCCGGTGGCACTCCGACCAGTCCAGCTCGACGATCCGGTCTTCGGGCACGCCCCAGCGGTCCAGGTGGGCACCGACGCCGAGCGGCACCAGGAACGGCGCGGACTGCCGGCGGGTCAGTTCCCCGACGGTGGCCATGTCCAGGTGGTCGTAGTGGTCGTGGGAGATCAGGATCGCGTCGACCGGGGGCAGTTCGTCGAGGCGTACCGGGGGCTCGTGCAGCCGTCTCGGGCCGAACGAGGCCGACGGGGAGCAGCGGTCGCTCCACACCGGGTCGATCAGCACCCGGTGCCCCTCCAGCTCCACCAGGGCGGAGGCGTGGCCGTACCAGACGACGGCGAGGTCACGGTCGGTCCCGGTGGCGGGGGCCGCGGCCGGGCGCAGCAGTGGCACCGGGGCGCTGGGGCGGCGGCGCTGCTTGCCGAAGGCCAGCTCCCAGAGCAGGTTGCGGCCCGACTCGCCGGTGATCATGGACTGGATCTGGGCCCGGTTGTGGAAGGTGCCGTCGCGGAACTGCGGTGAGCGGGCCGCCCGCTCCGCCCGGGGCCCGGACAGCCGGCCGCCGAGCTGGGCCGGCACGTCCCGCGCCACGTACGCCAGGCCGGCCACGGCGGCCAGCCCCGCCAACCGCCACAGCCGCCCACCGGTGGCCCGGCCCGGTTGCCCGTCCCCTGGTGCCCGCATCGTCCCGCCCCCTCCGTCCTCTCCCGTCGTCCACGGTAGTCACCGTGTCGACGCCGGAGAGGCACTTGATCCCCGATCGAGTATCTTGCCCGTCCGGCCCGCCGTCGCGACCGGGGCAGGCGATCAGTGGAGCGGCGGACGGGACTGCCGACGGACCGGACCCGTGGGTGTGGTCGCGCCGGTGTCGGCAGGGCGGAAGGCGACCTGCCGACGCAGCCGCCGCGCCGCCGCCCCGGCGGCCGCGGCCGTGCCGCCGATGGACCGGACCAGGCCCGGCAGGTCGGGCAGCCAGCCGCCGCGCACCGCCTCGCCGTCGGGGTGGGGCCGGAACACCACACCCTCGGTCGGTGGCACCGGCCGGTCGGTCAGACCGCCGAGGCGCATCAGCGGCCCGACCAGCCTGTCGTAGAGGCCCGGCAGCACGGTGAAACCGACCCGCATGAGCAGGTTGAGCCGGCCCACCGAGATCTCCCGGCGCGGCCGGTCGGCGCAGCCGACGACGGCCCGCGCCACCCGCTCCGGGGTGGTGATCGGCGGCGGTGGCCGGCCGATCCGGCCCACGTAGTTGGCCGCCTGCTGGTAGACCGGGGTGTCGACGCTGCCGGGGGTGACCAGGCAGACGTGCACTCCGGGCAGGTCCCGGGATTCCTGTCGCAGCACCCGGGCCAGGCCGTGCAGACCCCACTTGCTGGTCACGTAGCCGCTCAGGTAGGGCGCGGTGACGTGACCGAGCACCGAGCCGGTGAGGATCAGCGTGCCGCGCCGCGCCGACCGGAAGTGCCGCAGCGCGACCCGCGCGGCCCCGGCGGCGGCCAGCAGGTCGGTCCGGACCACCTGTTCGAAGACCTCCACCGGGATCTCCTCGAACCGCCCGTAAACCATCACGGCGGCGGTGTGCACCCACACGTCGATCCGGCCGAACTCGGCGACCGCGGTGGCGGCCAAGGCGTCGAGCGCGCCGGGTTCGGTGACGTCGGTGGGTACGTCGCGTACCTCGGCGCCGGCCCGCCGGCACTCGTCGCGGACCTGGGCGAGGGTCTCGGGGGAGCGGGCCGCGAGGACCAGACGGTCACCGCGGCCGGCGAACTCCCGGGCGGCGGCGCGGCCGATGCCGCTGCTCGCCCCGGTGAGCACCACCACCCGGCTCACGGCGCGAGCACGACCTTCACGCAGCCGTCCCGCTTCTTCTGGAACATCTCGTACGCCTGCGGCGCCCCGGCGAGCGGCACCCGGTGGGTACGCAGGTCCGCCACGCCCAGCGGGTCGTCGTCGCCGGTGAGCAGCGGCATGATCTCGTCGGTCCAGCGGCGTACGTGGCACTGGCCCATCCGTAGCTGGATTCCCCGGTCGAACATCTCCATCAGCGGCAGCGGGTCCACCTCGCCGCCGTAGACGCCGGTGACCGAGACGGTGCCGCCGCGGCGGACCGCCTTCAACGCGGCCGTGAGGACCGCCAGCCGGTCGACGCCGACCCGGTCGGTCATCGCCCGGGCCAGCGGGTCCGGTAGCAGCCCGGCGGCGGTCTGGGCGATCCTGCCCAGCGGCGCGCCGTGCGCCTCCATCCCGACGGCGTCGATCACCGCGTCCGGGCCGCGCCCGTCGACCAGATCGACCAGGGTACCTGGCACGTCGTCGAGCTGGCTGACGTCGAGCGTCTCGACGCCGTGCCGGCGGGCCATCTCCAGCCGCTCCGGCACCAGGTCCAGCCCGATCACCCGGCCGGCGCCGAGGTGGCGGCCGATCCGGGCGCAGAACTGGCCGACCGGGCCGAGGCCGAAGACCGCCAGGGTGCCGCCGGGCGGGGTGTCGGCGTACCGCACCGCCTGCCAGGCGGTGGGCAGGATGTCGCTGAGGTAGAGGTAGCGCTCGTCCGGACCGTCCTCGGGGATCTTGATCGGGCCGAACTGCGCCTGGGGGACCCGCAGGTACTCGGCCTGCCCGCCGGGGACCGAGCCGTAGAGCGAGGTGTAGCCGAACAGGGCGGCGCCCTTGCCCGTCGAGGTCACCTGGGTGGTCTCGCACTGCGCGTAGAGCTGCCGGGCGCACATCCAGCAGTGCCCGCAGGCGATGTTGAACGGCACGACCACCCGGTCGCCGGGCCTGAGCCGGGTCACCTCGGGGCCGACCTCCTCAACGACGCCCATCGGCTCGTGCCCGAGGATGTCGCCCGGCGTCAGGTACGGCCCGAGCACCTCGTACAGGTGCAGGTCGGAACCGCAGATCGCGGTCGAGGTGATCCGGACGACCGCGTCGGTCGGTTTCTCGATCTTCGGGTCCGGCACCTGCTCCACCCGGACGTCCCGTTTGCCGTGCCAGGTCAGTGCCCTCATGGCCGGTCCCCTCTCCGTGCGTCCCGGGTGTGTGCTACCCGGGCGGGCGGGGTTGAACCGGTCGATCTACCGTCTCGTCGCCGGGCCGCGTCGCCCGCCGGGGCCGCAGGACCACCCTTGACCGGCTCCAACGCGGCACGTGGGGGTGTTCCGGTCGAGGAACACCCCCACGTGCCGCGTCTGGTGATCGCGCACGGCCGGCCGGCCGAGGACCGGCCGGCGGAGCCGGGCTCAGGAGCCCGGCTTGCCGCCGCTCTTGGCGGTCGCCGCGAGGTAGTCGCGGTTGAGCCGGCCGATGGTGTTCAGCGGGATGCCCTTCGGGCAGACCACGGTGCACTCACCGGCGTTGGTGCAACCGCCGAAGCCGGCCTCGTCGTGGGCGTCCACCATGCCGATCACCCGGGTGTAGCGCTCCGGCTGGCCCTGCGGCAGCAGCGAGAGCTGGGTGACCTTGGCGGCGGTGAAGAGCATGCCGGAGCCGTTCGGGCAGGCCGCCACGCAGGCGCCGCAGCCGATGCAGGCGGCCGACTCGAAGGCGGCGTCGGCGTCGGCCTTGGGCACCGGGGTGGCGTGCGCCTCCGGGGCGCTGCCGGTCGGGGCGGTGATGTAACCACCGGCAGCGATGATCTTGTCGAAGGAGCCCCGGTTGACCACCAGGTCCTTGATCACCGGGAAGGCCCGGGCCCGCCACGGCTCGATGTCGATCGTCTCGCCGTCGGAGAACTGCCGCATGTGCAACTGGCAGGCGGTGGTGCCGCGCTGCGGTCCGTGCGCGTCGCCGTTGATCATCAGGCCGCACATGCCGCAGATGCCCTCGCGGCAGTCGTGGTCGAACGCGACCGGCTCCTCGTCGGCGAGGATCAGCCGCTCGTTGAGCACGTCGAGCATCTCCAGGAACGACATGTCCGGAGAGATGTCCTCGACCTGGTAGGTCACCATCCGACCCTTGTCCTCAGGGCCCTTCTGGCGCCAGATGCGCAGGGTCAGATTCACTTGTAGCTCCGCTGCGTGGGGTGGACGTATTCGAACTTCAGGTCTTCCTTGTGCAGCACGGCCGGCTCGCCGGTGCCGGTGTACTCCCAGGCCGCCACGTAGGCGAACCGGTCGTCGTCGCGCTGCGCCTCGCCGTCGGGGGTCTGGTGCTCGGCCCGGAAGTGCCCGCCGCAGGACTCCTCGCGGTGCAGGGCGTCGACGCACATCAGCTCGGCCAGCTCGAAGAAGTCGGCCACCCGGCCGGCCTTCTCCAGCGACTGGTTGAGCCCCTCGCCGTCGCCCGGAACGCGGACCCGCTGCCAGAACTGGTCGCGCAGGGCACGGATCTCGTCGATCGCCTTGCGCAGCCCGGCCTCGCTGCGCTCCATGCCGCAGTGCTCCCACATGATCTGACCCAGCTCACGGTGGAACGAGTCCACCGTGCGGTCGCCGTCGACGGCGAGCAGCCGGGTGATCCGGTCCTCCACGTCGCGCCGAGCCTCCACGGCGGCCGGATGGCTGGCGTCGACGGCCTCGAACGGGCCGGCGGCCAGGTAGTTGGCGATGGTGGCGGGCAGCACGAAGTAGCCGTCGGCGAGACCCTGCATCAGCGCCGAGGCGCCGAGCCGGTTGGCGCCGTGGTCGGAGAAGTTCGCCTCGCCGATCACGAACAGTCCCGGGATGGTGGACTGCAGGTCGTAGTCGACCCAGAGGCCGCCCATCGTGTAGTGCACGGCGGGGTAGATCCGCATCGGGACCTCGTACGGGTCCTCGCCGGTGATCCGCTCGTACATCTCGAAGAGGTTGCCGTACTTGGCCTCGATCGCCTTTCGGCCCAGCCGGTTGATGGCGTCGGCGAAGTCGAGGTAGACGCCGAGCTTGGTCGGCCCGACCCCACGGCCCTCGTCGCAGACGTTCTTCGCGGCCCGGGAGGCGATGTCCCGGGGGACCAGGTTGCCGAAGGAGGGGTAGATCCGCTCCAGGTAGTAGTCCCGCTCGTCCTCGGGGATGTCGCGCGGCGCGCGGTCGTCGCCCTTGGCCTTCGGCACCCACACCCGGCCGTCGTTGCGCAGCGACTCGCTCATCAGGGTCAGCTTCGACTGGTGGTCGCCGGAGACCGGGATGCAGGTCGGGTGGATCTGCGTGTAGCACGGGTTGGCGAAGTACGCGCCCTTGCGGTGCGCCCGCCAGGTGGCCGTGACGTTGCAGCCCTTGGCGTTGGTGGAGAGGTAGAAGACGTTGCCGTAGCCGCCGGAGGCGAGCACGACCGCGTCGGCCATCTCGGTGCTGATCTCACCGGTGACCAGGTCGCGGACGACGATGCCCCGGGCCTTGCCGTCGACGACGACCAGCTCCAGCATCTCGTGCCGGGAGTTCATCTCCACGTTGCCGAGGCCGATCTGCCGCTCCAGCGCCTGGTACGCGCCGAGCAGCAGTTGCTGGCCCGTCTGCCCCCGCGCGTAGAAGGTGCGCTGCACCTGCGCGCCGCCGAAGGAGCGGGTGTCGAGCAGGCCGCCGTACTCGCGGGCGAACGGCACGCCCTGCGCCACGCACTGGTCGATGATGTTGACCGAGACCTCGGCCAGCCGGTGCACGTTCGACTCACGGGAGCGGAAGTCGCCGCCCTTGACCGTGTCGTAGAAGAGCCGGTGGATCGAGTCGCCGTCGTTGCGGTAGTTCTTGGCGGCGTTGATGCCGCCCTGCGCGGCGATGGAGTGCGCCCGGCGCGGGCTGTCCTGGTAGCAGTACGACTTGACCCGGTAACCCTGTTCGGCCAGGGTCGCGGCGGCCGAGCCGCCGGCCAGGCCGGTGCCCACCACGATCACGGTCATCTTGCGCCGGTTCGCCGGGTTGACCAGCTTGGCGGAGAAGCGTCGACGTTCCCAGCGGGTCTCGATCGGACCCTCGGGAGCCTTGGTGTCGGCGATCGGGTCGCCCTCGGTGTAGAGATCCATGGTCAGCGCACCAATCCGATGAGTACGGCGAACGGCACCACCAGGTAGCCGGCGGTCAGCGCGACGGCGAAGACCAGCGCGACGTTCCGGGCCCGGCGCTCACCCCTCGGTGTCTGCTGGCCCAGGCTGCGGAACGCGCTGAAGGCGCCGTGGCGCAGGTGGAAGCCGAGGGCGACCACCGCGAGGGTGTAGAAGAGGGTCACGTACCAGCGCTCGGGCGCGAAGTCCGCCACCACGTTGGCCTGCGGCCGGGTCGGGTCGCCGACCGGGTTCAGGTGACCGGTGGTCAGGTCCAGAATGTGGTAGATCACGAAGAGGCCGATGATCACCCCACCCCACCGCATGGTGCGGGCGGCGTAGCTGCCCTGGATCTTCTTGCGGTGGGCGTACCTGACCGGGCGGGCGGCCCGGGCGCGTACCGCCAGCATGGTCGCGGCCCAGATGTGGGCGACCAGGGCGGCCAGGAGCACGCCGCGCTGCAACCACAGGTACCAACCGGCGGGCAGCAGGGGGGTGCCCAGCTCGCGCAGCCAGTGGGCGTAGTGGTTGAACGACTCGGGACCGGCGAAGATCTTCAGGTTGCCGAGCATGTGGGCGATGAGGAACAGCACGAGGAGCAGGCCCGTCACCGCCATGACGGCCTTGAGGCCGACGGTGGAGCGGATGGGCGACCGGGGTTTCGTGATTACCACTCCATCGACGCTAGAAGTAGTTTGATCAGTCGTCCAATGCATCGACCTCGCAGTCTTGATAGCCGTAGGCTATGTAGATGCAGCTCCATCAGCTGAAGTACTTCGTGGCGGTTGCCGAAGTACGACATTTCACCCAAGCCGCTGACCTGGTCGGCATCACCCAGCCCTCGCTGAGTAAGCAAATTCACGCCCTGGAGACCGACCTCGGGGCCCCGCTCTTCGAGCGGGTAAGGGGCAACATCACCCTCACCACGGCCGGTGAGGTGCTGCTGCCGCTGGCCAAGCGGATCCTCGCCGACGTGGAGACCGCCACCCGCGAGGTGCAGGAACTGGTCGGCCTGCGCCGGGGCCGCGTCCGCCTCGGCGCCACCCCCAGCCTGGCCACCTCACTGGCCCCGCCGGTGCTGCGCCGGTTCCGCGACGCCCACCCCACCGTCGACCTGCGGGTCGAGGAGGGCGGCTCCCAGGACCTCGTCCGTGACCTGCTCCGCGGCGATCTCGACCTCGCGCTGATCATCATGCCCGCACAGGGGGCCGACCCCGGGCTGCGCGTCGACCCCATCCTGCGGGAGAGCCTGGTCGTCGCCTCCGTCGACCCGCTGCCCGCGGCGGAGTGGACCGGCCAGTTGCGCGTCACCGACCTGCGCGACCAGCCGCTGGTCATGTTCCGCGAGGGCTACGACCTGCGCGACGCCACCCTCCAGGCCTGCCGGGACGCCGGGTTCGAACCGACCGTCGCGGTCGACGGCGGGGAGATGGACGCGGTGCTCAGCTTCGTCGAGGCGGGCCTCGGCATCGCCCTCGTCCCCGGCATCGTGGTCGCCCGCCGGGCCGGCGTCCGGGTCACCCGCCTCGCCCCGCCGGGCGTACGGCGGACGATCGCGGTGGCCCGCCGGCGCGACGTGGTGCCCACCCACGCCGGCCGGGAACTGCGCCGGATCCTGCTGGAGTACGTGCACGACGCCACCGGCGGCGACGAACTGCCTCCCGGGGTGGAGCCGCTCTGACTGCCCCGGTCGCGCACGCTGGAAGACGCCACGCCCCCCGTGCCGCCCCTACGCTCCCCGCATGGCACCTACCGGACGCGCCGTGGTCATCGGCGCCAGCATGGGCGGCCTGCTCGCGGCCCGGGCGCTGTGCGAGCGGTACGCCGAGGTGATCCTGCTCGACCGGGACGACCTGCCGGCGACCCCGACCAGCCGACGCGGCGTGCCCCAGGGACGCCAACTGCACGTGCTGCTGGACCGGGGACGGCAGGTGCTCGTCGAACTGTTCCCCGGCATCGGCGAGGAACTGACCGCCCGCGGCGCCTGCCCGGTCGACCTGCACGGCGAGGTGCACTGGTACAACGACGGGCACCGGATGCGCCGCGCCCCCTCCGACCTGGTCGCCTACGGCATGAGCCGGCCGCTGCTGGAGCAGGTGGTGCGGGAGCGGGTCGCCGTCCTGCCCGGCGTACGGGTGCTGTCCGGGCACACGGTCACCGGCCTGCTCGCCGAGGGCGACGGGGCCCGTGTCGTCGGGGTGCGGGTGATCCCCGGCGGGGCGGCGCGGGCCGAGACCACCATCGACGCGGACCTGGTGGTCGACGCCGGCGGCCGGGGCAGCCGCAGCCCGGGCTGGCTCGCCGAGCTCGGTCACCCGGCCGCGCCCGAGGAGCGGGTCGGAATCGACGTCACCTACGTCACCCGGACCTACCGCCGGGAACCGGGCCAGCTGGAAGGGCTGCTCGGCGCGCTGGCCAACGCGGTGCCGGGGCGGCC
The DNA here is from genome assembly GCF_004348595.1 of Micromonospora sp. KC723. Taxonomy (GTDB): domain Bacteria; phylum Actinomycetota; class Actinomycetes; order Mycobacteriales; family Micromonosporaceae; genus Micromonospora. Next base: position 19,482 of record NZ_SMKD01000066.1, on the reverse strand, counting down.
TCGCGCCGGCATCGTCGCCCCGCACGAGGACGGCCGGTTCGCGGTGGTGCTCAGCGGCGTGCTCGGGGAGCAGCCGCCCACCGACGACGCGGGCATGGCCGCCTTCGCCGGCTCGTTGTCCGCCCCGCAGATCGGTGAGCTGCTGCGCACCGCACTGCCGGCGAGCGAGCCGGTCCGGATGCGCTACCCGGCCAGCGTCCGCCGCCGCTACGAGCGGCTGCGCCGCCTGCCCGAGGGGCACCTGGTCTTCGCCGACGCGCTGTGCAGCTTCAACCCGATCTACGGGCAGGGCATCACGGTGGCCTCGCTGGAGGCGCTGCTGCTGCGCCGGCTGCTCGCCGAGGGCGGTGACCGGCTGGCCCGCCGCTTCTACCGGGGGGCGGCCCGGCTGATCGACGGCCCCTGGCAGATCTCCGTCGGCACCGACCTGCGCTTCCCCGAGGTCGTCGGCCGGCGCACCCTCAAGGTACGGCTGGTCAACGCCTATGTCGCCCGGCTGCACGCGGCGGCCACCACGGACGCCGACCTCGGCGCGGCCTTCCTGCGGGTGATCAACCTGGTCGACCCGCCGACGCGGCTGCTCACCCCGGGTCGCGTGCTGCGCGTGCTGCGCGGTCCGCGTCCGGCTCCGGCCTCGGTCCGGCAGGTCCAGCGCCACCCGGCCTGACCGGCGGGCGGGTCAGCGCCCCTCGGCCTCGTCCATCGCCCGGTAGATCCGCTGCTCCGAGACCGGGTACGGAGTGCCCAGCGCCTGCGCGAAGACGTTGACCCGCAACTCCTCGATCATCCAACGGATCTGCCGGACCGCCGCCGAGTTCCGTTTCCCCGGCGGCAGCGCCGCCAGCATGTCGGCGTACTCCTTGCGCACCGCCGCGATCCGGTCCTGCTGCTGGCGGTCCCGCTGCGGGTTGCCCGGAAGCCGGTCCAGCCGCCGGTCGATGGCGGTCAGGTAGCGCAGCAGGTCGGGCAGGCGGGCGTACCCGGTCTCGGTGATGAAAGCCGGGTGCACCAGGCCGGAGAGCTGCTGGCGGATGTCGGCCAGGGCGGCCACCACGGCCAGGTTCTGGGTCTTGCCGAGCCGCTGCTCCACCGCGTACGCGGCGGCGAGCACCTTGCGGACCCGGTCCATCACCTCGACCACGGTGTCGACCAGGTCGGCGCGGACCCGCTCGCGCAGCGCGGCGAAGCCGTCGGCGTCCCAGGCCGGTCCGCCCGCGTCGGCGACCAGCCTGTCGATCGCCGCGCCGGCCGCGTCCTCGATGAGCTGCTGCACCCCGCCGTGCGGGTTGCGGCTCAACGCCAGCTTCGCCTCGTTGGAGAGCCGGCCCTGCAGGAACCTCGCCGGGGACGGCACGGTCAGCCGCAGCAGCCGGCGGGTGCCCGCCCAGTGCGCGGCCTCCTGCTCGGCGGGGGAGTCGAACACCTTCACCCCGACGGTGGCGCCCTCGTCCACCAGCGCCGGGTACGCGGTCACCGCGTACCCGGCGCGGACCTGCTCGATGGTGCGGGGGAGAGAGTCGATGCTCCACTCCTTCAGGCCCGTCCGGGCGACGTCCGGCGCGGCGGCGGCCACGACCTGGCGTACCTCCTGGCGGAGCTGGCGTTGCAGGGCAGCGAGATCCTTGCCCTCGGCGACCGGCCGGTTCTCCTCGTCGAGCACCCGGAAACCGACCCGCAGGTGCGGCGGGAGCTTGCCGACGTCCCACGCCTCGCGCGGGACGGTGACCCCGGTCATCCGGCGTAGCTGCCGGGCCAGCGCGTCGAGCAGCGGCTCCTCGCCGGGGGTGATCGCGGCCAGGGCGGCGCGGGCGTAGTCCGGCACCGGGACGAAGTTGCGGCGCACCGCCTTGGGCAGCGACCGGATCAGCGCGATGACCAGTTCCTCGCGCAGTCCCGGCACCTGCCAGTCGAAGCTCTCCGCCGGCACCTGGTTCAGCAACGGCAGCGGGATGTCGACGGTGACGCCGTCGCCGGGGGCGGTCGGGTCGAAGGTGTACGTCAGCGGCAGGGTGACCCCGTCGGCCCGCCACTCGTCGGGGTAGTCGGTCTCGTCCACCCCGCCGCGGCCGGTGTTGACCAACAGCTCCCGGGTGAAGGTGAGCTGGTCGGGGCGTTCCCGACGGGCCTGCTTCCACCAGGCGTCGAAGTGCCGGCCGGAGACCACGTCGGCGGGGATCCGCTCGTCGTAGAACTGGAAGATCGTCTCGTCGTCGACCAGGATGTCCCGCCGCCGGGCCCGGTTCTCCAACTCTTCGACCTCGGCGCGCAGTCGCTGGTTGTCCTGCCAGAACTGGTGGTGGGTGGACCAGTCGCCCTCGACGAGGGCGTGCCGGATGAACAGTTCCCGGCTCAGCGCCGGGTCGATCCGCCCGAAGTTGACCTTCCGGGAGGTGACCAGCGGGATGCCGTACAGCGTGACCTTCTCGTAGGCCATCACCGCGGCCTGCTTCTTCTCCCAGTGCGGCTCGCTGTAGCTACGCTTGACCAGGTGCTGCGCCAGCGGCTCGACCCACTCCGGCTCGATCCGCCCGGCGACCCGGCCCCACAGCCGGGAGGTCTCCACCAGCTCGGCGGCCATCACCCAGCGCGGCGGCTTCTTGAAGAGCGCCGAACCGGGGAAGATCGCGAACTTCGCGCCCCGCGCCCCCAGGTACTCGTGCTTCTGGGCGTCCTTGAGCCCGATGTGCGACAGCAGGCCGGGCAACAGCGACTGGTGCACCTTCGGGGTGTCGATCTCCTCCGGCAGGTCCGCGCCGCCGCGCCGTGCGCCGCCGTCGGGCGCGGCCTGCGCGCTGTCGCGCCGGCCCCGTCGTCCGTCGCCGACCTCCGGCGTACGGCTGACCTGGCGCAGCTGGCTGACGATGTCCTGCCACTCGCGGACCCGCAGGTAGTTGAGGTACTCCGCCTTGCACATCCGCCGGAACGCGCCGGAGGACAGGGCGCGCTGCTGTTCCCGCAGGTACCGCCACAGGTTCAGGTACGCGACGAAGTCGGACTCGGCGTCGGCGAACCGGGCGTGTGCCTGGTCCGCCTGGGCCTGCTTCTCCGCCGGCCGTTCGCGCGGGTCCTGGATGGAGAGCGCGGCGGCGATCACGACGACCTCGGTGGCGCAGCCGTTGCGCTCGCCCTCCAGCACCATCCGGGCCAGCCGCGGGTCGACCGGCAGCTGGGCCAGCCGCCGGCCCAACTCGGTGAGCCGCTTCGCCGGGTCGTTCTCGGTCGGGTCGAGCGCGCCCAGCTCGTGCAGCAGGTTGACGCCGTCGGCGATGTTGCGCCGGTCGGGCGGGTCGATGAAGGGGAACGCGGCGATGTCGCCGAGCCCGATCGCGGTCATCTGGAGGATGACGGAGGCGAGGTTGGTACGCAGGATCTCCGGGTCGGTGAACTCGGGCCGGGTGAGGAAGTCCTGCTCGTCGTAGAGGCGGATGCAGATGCCGTCGGAGGTGCGACCGCAGCGCCCCTTGCGCTGGTTTGCCGACGCCTGGGAGACCGGTTCGATGGGCAGCCGCTGCACCTTGAGCCGACTGGAGTAGCGGGAGATCCGGGCGGTGCCCGGGTCCACCACGTACTTGATGCCGGGGACGGTCAGCGACGTCTCGGCGACGTTGGTGGCCAGCACCACGCGGCGACCGGCGTGCGGGGCGAAGACCCGGTGCTGCTCGGCGGTGGACAGCCGCGCGTACAGCGGGAGGATCTCGGTGCCGAGCAGGGACCGCTTCCTCTGCACCAGCTTCCCCAGCGCCTCGGCGGTGTCCCGGATCTCCCGCTCGCCGCTGAGGAAGACCAGGATGTCGCCGGGCCCCTCGGCGGCAAGTTCCTCGACCGCGTCGCCGATGGCCTGGATCTGGTCGCGGACGTTCTCCTCGTCGTCACCGGAGTCCTCCTCGGCCTCGGTCACCTCGATTAGCGGCCGGTACCGCACCTCGACCGGGTAGGTGCGTCCGGAGACCTCGACGACCGGGGCGGGCTCGCCGTCGGCGTCGGCGAAGTGCTTCGCGAACCGGTCGGTCTCGATGGTGGCCGAGGTGATGACGACCTTGAGGTCGGGACGGCGGGGGAGCAGTTGCTTCAGGTAGCCGAGGATGAAGTCGATGTTGAGGCTGCGTTCGTGCGCCTCGTCGATGATCAGCGTGTCGTACTGGCGCAGCATCCGGTCGGTCTGCAACTCGGCCAGCAGGATGCCGTCGGTCATCAGCTTGACCAGACTGTTGTCGCCGACCTGGTCGGTGAAGCGGACCTTGTAGCCGACCACGTCACCCAGTTCGGTGCCGAGCTCCTCGGCGATCCGGTCGGCGACGGTGCGGGCGGCGAGCCGGCGGGGCTGGGTGTGCCCGATGAACCCGTGCACGCCGCGTCCCAGCTCCAGGCAGATCTTGGGTAGCTGGGTGGTCTTGCCGGAGCCCGTCTCGCCGGCCACGATCACCACCTGGTGGTCGCGGATGGCGGCGGCGATGTCGTCCTTGCGTTCGCTGACCGGCAACTGCGGCGGGTAGGTGACCACCGGCACGGCGGCGCGCCTGGCGGCCAGCCGCGCCTCGGCTCGGGCCAGCTCGGCGGCGATCTCGGCCAGCGCGCTGTCGCGTCGCTGCGGGTCCCTGAGCTTCCGGACGCCGTCCAGCCGCCGCTGGAGGCGGCGCTGGTCGCGGAACATCAGGAAGTCCAGGCGGCGGTGCAGCTCGCGGACGGTGACGGCTGCGGCGGGTGCGGCGGGATTCTGCATGTCGTCGCCAAGGATAGGCAGCCCGAGGGCGGACCGCCCCCGGGTTACCGCCGCCTGGCGCAATCGAGGTCGATCTTGCCGGGATCGTCCGAAGGCGTGACGGGCGTTGCTGCCGGGGAACGCGGGCGGGCCGGGCTAGGCTGTCCGGCGACAGGACGGGGGCGCAAGATGGACATGCTGGACACGGACCGGGCGCTGGTCCAGGCCGCGACCGCGGTCGCCAAGCTGCGGTGCCGCAGTGACCGGCACACCGTTGCCGCCGCGGCCCGGACGGCCGACGGCCGGGTGTTCACCGGTGTGAACGTCGCGCACGTCACCGGCGGTCCGTGCGCCGAGCTTGTCGTCCTCGGAACCGCCGCGACCCAGGGCGTCAGCGAGCTGGAAACCATCGTCGCGGTGGGGGACCGCGGACGGGGGGTGGTCCCGCCGTGCGGGCGGTGCCGCCAGGTGCTGCTCGACCACGTCCCCTCGATCCACGTGATCGTCGGCCCGATGGACGCGTTGCGGCTGGTGCCGGTGGCCGAGCTCCTCCCCGATGCGGATGTCTGGGACGACCAGCGGCTCGACGCCTCCGCGCTCGTCCGCACCGGGCAGTGGCCGATGCCGACCGTCCCCGCCAGCCGCCCGGCCTCGGAGGACTGAGCGGCTTCCCGGCGCGCGTCGCCCAAGCGGTTCCGGTCAGGCGGGGGCGGTTCCGGTCAGGCGGGGGCGGTGCCCGGTCAGGCGGGAGCGGTGCCGGTGGCGCGGGCGCGGCGGCCGAACAGCAGGTGGTCGACGCTGAACCGGCCGGCGCCCACCCCGGCCAGCAGCAGGCTCGCCGCGCCGAGGGCGAGGACGAACTCGTAGCCGCCCTGGTCGACGAAGAGGCCGTTGCCGGCGTGCACGAAGAGGAAGGCGCCGGCCATGTTCAGCGCCAGTAGCAGGCCGGCGACGGTGACGCCCGCGCCGACGATCAGCGCCGCGCCGCCGGCCAGCTCGACCAGCGTGGCGAACCACGCCGAGAGGGTCGGCAGGGGTACGCCGGCCTCGCCGAAGAAGGCGGCGGTGCCGTCGACGCCGTTGGTGACCAGCTTCTGCCAGCCGTGGGCGAAGAAGACGATGCCGATGCCGATCCGGGCGAGCAGGATCGCGACGTCGCGGACGGGGGTGGGCAGGGTCATGCTGTTCTCCTCGGTCTGGTGTACGACGGACCGGCCTGCGGTGCGGACCACCGGCCGGTGGGTGACGGCTGGCGCGGGGCCCGGTTCGGCCGGGTAGAGCCGTGCCTGGGCCGGGCCGTGGTCGCCGGTGTGCCGTCGAGGTCCACCGTACCGAGAAACTATTGAAGGCTCAACTTTTGAGCATTCAACTTGAGGTTCGGATCACGATCCGGAAGTGACCGGGCCCGGGGTGGCGGTTCGGTCGATCCCCCGCCCACCGGGATCAGTTCGCCGGCCGCCCAGCGCCGGAGCTGGTCGGCGAAGTGCGGATCGTCGGGGCGCCCGGACGCGCCGAAGGGGACGATCCAGCGGCTGCGGGACCGATCGCCGAGATCCCACACGTAGCGGGCGACCGGTCCCCGCCAGCAGGCGTCGGAGACGCCGGGGACGCTGGCGGTGGCCAGTACGCAGTCGGTGTCGCCGCCGAGATCGACCCCGTCCCGCATGGCGGTCACCGCCGCGTCGACGACCGGCGCCACACCGAGGTAGACCGGCCGCAACAGGTGCCGCCGCCCCCAGCGCTGCGGCGGTTCGGTCGCGGCGTCGGCCAGGGCCACGGCCGCCACCGGCGCGATGTCGCCGCCGAGGCGGTGCAGCCCGGCCACCACGCCGTCGAGGGCGTGGCCGATGCGGGCCAGCGGATCCGTCCACGGCCGGAACAGAACGTCGTAGCCGCCGGGGGCGCGCAGTGGGCGCAGGCACGGGTGGTCGTGCAGCCGGCGGGCCAGCGCCGCGCGCCAGGCGGCGAACGCCCCGGCGTCGGTGCTGTCGGCCCTCATCCGCCCGTCCCAGGCGACGAGCCGTTCGCGTAGTGCGCGGGCCGGTGGGGTGAGTGTCTTGGGATCGAGCCGGGTGAGCAGGTCGCGCAGCGGCGTCGCGGCGAGCCGGGTGTCCATGTGGACGGTCTGCGGGGCGGCCCCGTCGGCGAGCAGGGCCCGGATCCGCCGGGCGCGGTGCGGCGGGGCGAAGTCGACGCCCACGTCGGCCACGTCCTCGCGGCGGTCGTTGGCGCAGACCGCGAACCCGTCGACCGGGGTGGGTTCCGACTCGGCGTACCCGCCGTGCCACCGGAAGCGCCGATCCCAGCCGGGCACCGGCTCCCGGCGGCACCGGTCGTCGCGCAGTGGCACGAGCCCGGCGACCAGGCGGTGGACGCTGCCGGTGCGGTCCGCCACCAGGACGCTGTTGACCGGCTCGACCCAGCCGGTCAGCGCGTCGGCGACGTCATCGACGGTGCGGGCGCGCAGCAGCGGCAGCAGCGCCTCGAAGCCCAGGCTCTCCTCGACCCGGGACGGGGTGCGCAGGCTGATCGCCTCTCCGGTGTGCCGGTCGCGGTCGATGACCGGTCCCCGGGGCGTCTCGATGATCTCCACGATCTCGTCGTCGCCGCCGCGTACCCTGACCCGCTCGGCGTGGCGCCGCGCCGGTACCCAGCCGTCGGTGTCGCGGACCAGCAACAGGTCGCCGTCGCGGCGCAGTTGTTCCCGGTAGAGGTCCTGGTAGTCGGCCATGGCGTTGGTGACCGCCCAGGCGACGTCGCCGGCGTGCCCGAAGTGGGGCAGCCCCGGCACGCCGGGGAAGGCGAAACCGAGCACGTCGAACTCGGGGCACACCAGGTGGATCTGCTGGTAGACGCCGGGCAGTTCGAGGACGCGGTGCGGATCGCCGGCGATGACCGGAGCGCGGCCGGTGGTGGGGTCACCGGGTACGGCCCAGGCGTTGCTGCCGGAGCCGCCCGGTCCCTCGACGGCGAAGAGGTCGGTCGCCGCCGGCCCGAGCGTGGCGGCGACGTGGGCGTGCCACAGCTTGTTGGGGAACGTCGAGAAGAGCACGTGCTGGACGAGGAAGACGCCGAGTGGCGACCACGGCCGCCACCGGCCGGGCGCACCGCCGACCGAGGCGAACTCCGGTGCGCCGGCGGCCCCCTCGGCGAGCCCGTCGTTCACGCCGTCGACATAGGCGGTGACCCATCGTCGGATGGCGGGCGGGAGGCGGTGGAAGCAGCGCTGCGCGGTGTCGTCGAGGCGGGCGCGCCGGGCGAACCGGTCCCAGGTCAGACCGGCGGGGCCGACGTGCTCGGCGAGCCGGCCCTCCGCGCGCCACCGCTCGGTCTCGATCTGCCAGGCCCGGTCGAGGGCGGCCGCACGGCCCTGGAGGCGGGCCAGGCCGTCGACCGTGTCGGCGTACAGGTGGGGGATGCCCCAGTCGTCGCGATGGATGCCGGTCACGAGGCCTCACCTTCCGGGCGCGACCGCACCAGGCGGATGCGGCCAAGAAGTTAGGTTACCCTAGCTTAGGTTAGGGTAACCTAACTAATGGGCCCGCCTGCGCGTGGTGCGCACCCCCTCACCCTTCGTGTCCACTCTCGACCCTGAGGACCAACATGAGTCTGTCCGGACCAACCGCCACGGCCCGGCCGGCCGCGGGGTTCCGCGCCCCGACGGCCACCGGCCGGGCCCACCTGTTCCACAGCGGCACGGTGGAGCACTACCGCCGGACACTGGCCGACGGGATCGCCCGGGTGGCCGCCCGGGTGGCCGCCACGGACGGACCGTGCACCGGCGTCACCCCCGAGCAACTCGCGCCCCGGATCGACGGCATCGACCTGGACCAGCCACTGGGCGACACCCGGGCGGCTCTCGACGAACTCCAGGACGTCTACCTGCGCGACGCCGTCTACTTCCACCACCCCCGCTACCTGGCCCACCTGAACTGCCCGGTGGTCATCCCCGCGCTGCTCGGCGAGGCGGTGCTCTCCGCGGTCAACTCCTCCATGGACACCTGGGACCAGAGCGCCGGCGGCACCCTGATCGAGCGGCGGCTCATCGACTGGACGGCGGACCGGATCGGGCTCGGGCCGGCCGCCGACGGCGTGTTCACCAGCGGCGGCACCCAGTCGAACCTGCAGGCGATGCTGTTGGCCCGGGAGGAGGCCGGCGCCCGGCTCGGCGACCCCGCCGGTGTCCGGCCGTCCCGGCCGGAGCTGCTGTCCCGGCTGCGCGTCATCACCTCGGTGGCCGGCCACTTCAGCGTGCAGAAGGCGGCGAAGCTGCTCGGCCTCGGCGCGGACGCGGTGCTGGCCGTGCCCACCGGCGCCGACCGCCGGATGCGTGCCGACGAACTGGCCCGGACGATCGACCGCTGCCGGCGCGACGGGCTGACCGTGATGGCCGTGGTGGCGACCGCCGGCACCACCGACTTCGGCACCATCGACCCGCTGCCCGCCGTCGCCGACATCTGCGCCGCGGCCGGGGTGTGGCTGCACGTCGACGCCGCGTACGGGTGCGGGCTGCTGGTCTCGCCGACGCGGCGGCACCTGCTCGACGGTATCGAGCGGGCCGACTCGGTGACCGTGGACTACCACAAGTCCTTCTTCCAGCCGGTCAGCTCCAGCGCGCTGCTGGTCCGCGACCGCCGGGTGCTGAGGCACGCCACCTGGCACGCCGACTACCTCAACCCGGCCCGCGCGGTCGAGCGGCGCATCCCCAACCAGGTCGACAAGAGCATCCAGACCACCCGCCGCTTCGACGCCCTCAAGCTCTGGCTGACCCTGCGCATCATGGGCCCCGACGCGGTCGGGGCGCTCTTCGACGAGGTCGTCGACCGGGCCGCCGACGCGTACCGGCTGCTCACCGACGACCCCCGCTTCGAGGTGGTGACCCGGTCCCAACTGAGCACCGTGGTGTTCCGCTACCTGCCGACCGGCCCCGGGCAGCGGTACGTCGACGACGCCAACCTGCACGCCCGCGAGGCCCTCGCCGCCTCCGGCGCCGCCGTCGTCGCCGGCACGAAGGTGGACGGCGCCCACTACCTGAAGTTCACTGTGCTCAACCCCGAGACCACCACCGAGGACGTGGCCCACGTCCTCGATCTCATCGCCGAACAGGCCGGCTGGTACGTGCGCACCCGCACGGCCGGCGAGCTGTCCTGCCCCGTCGGCTGACCAGGAGAGAACCGTGTCGACCCACGATTTCATCGCCGTCGGGCTGGGCCCGTACAACCTCGGCCTGGCCTGCCTGACGGAGCCGATCGGCGACCTCGACGGCCTGTTCCTGGAGGCGCGGGACGCCTTCGACTGGCATCCCGGCATGTTGCTGGAGTCCACCCGCCTGCAGACGCCGTTCATCGCCGACCTGGTCACCCTGGCCGACCCGACCTCCCCGTACTCCTTCCTGAACTACCTGAAGGAGTCCGGTCGGCTGTACCCGTTCTACATCCGGGAGAGCTTCTTCCCGCTGCGCAGCGAGTACAACGAGTACTGCCGGTGGGCCGCCGCGAAGCTGTCCAGCGTCCGGTTCGGCCACCGGGTCACCTCCGTCGAGTACAACCCGGCCGACGAGCGGTACGTCGTACACGCCGAGGCGGCCGGCGAGCGGGTGACCCACCGCGCCCGGCACCTCGTGCTCGGCACCGGCACCCCGCCGTACCTGCCGAAGGCCTGCCGGGACCTGGGCGGCGACCTGATCCACAACTCGCGGTACCGGGAGCACCGGGCGGCGTTGCGGGCCAAACGGAGCATCACGGTGGTCGGCAGCGGGCAGAGCGCGGCGGAGATCTACCACGACCTGCTCGCCGACATCGACACCGGCGGCTACCAGCTGAACTGGGTGACTCGCTCGCCACGGTTCTTCCCGTTGGAGTACACCAAGCTGACGCTGGAGATGACCTCGCCGGACTACGTGGACTACTTCCACGCCCTGCCCGAGCCGACCCGCTACCGGCTGGAGGCCGAGCAGAAGGGGCTGTTCAAGGGTGTCAACGCCGACCTGATCAACGACATCTTCGACCTGCTGTACGCCAAGAGCGTCCACGGCCCGGTGCCGACCCGGCTGATGACCAACACCGCGCTGGCCACGGCCGCGTACGACGAGGGGACCGGGACGTACACGCTGGGGCTGCGCCACGAGGAGCAGGGCCGCGACTTCACCCTCGACACGGAGGGCCTCGTCCTGGCCACCGGGTACCACTACCAGGTGCCGGAGTTCCTCGCGCCGATCCATGACCGGCTCCGCTGGGACTCCCACGGCCGGTTCGACGTGGCCCGCAACTACAGCATCGACCACTCCGGCCGGGCTGTCTTCCTACAGAACGCCGCCACCCACGCGCACAGCATCACCTCGCCCGACCTGGGCATGGGGCCGTACCGGAACTCCTGGATCATCCGGGAGCTGACCGGCCGGGAGCACTACCGGATCGAGGAGCGCATCGCCTTCCAGGAGTTCGGCGTAGCGGAGGCGGCGTCCACGGGCACGGCGGGCGGGCCGGTCCCGCGGCCGCGGAACGAGGTGCTCCGGTGACCGGGCCGAGCTGGCGTTGGCACGACGACCGTCTGGGCGAGTTCACCCTGCGTCCGGTCGACCCCGACGGTGACGCGGCGCTGCTGCACCGCTGGGTCACCCACCCCAGGTCGGCGTTCTGGCTGATGCGGGACGCCGACCAGAGCCGGGTGGCCGAGGAGTACCGGCGGATCGCCGCGCACCCGCACCACGACGCGTACCTCGGCTCGTGGCGCGGCCGGCCCGGGTTCCTCGCCGAGCGGTACGACCCCGCCCACGTCGAACTCGTCGGCCGCTACGACCACGCCGAGGGCGACGTCGGCATGCACTTCCTCTGCGCGCCCACCGACACCCCCGTGCACGGCTTCACCCGGGCGGTCATCACCACCGTGATGGCGTGGCTGTTCGCCGACCCCACCACCCGCCGGGTCGTGGTCGAACCGGACGTGCGCAACACCGCCGTGCACGCGCTCAACGCGGCCGTCGGTTTCACCGTCGTCGGCCCGATCCGCAAACCGGAGAAGGACGCCCTGCTCAGCGTCTGCACCCGGGACCAGTTCCTGGCCGCCACCCGAGGAGACGTACCCGCGTGAACCCGACCACATCCGTGGACCACCTGACCCCGCGACGCTGGGCCGAGGCCAACCGGCTGCTGGTCCGCAAGGCCCTCGCGGAGTTCGCCCACGAACGCCTGGTCAGCCCAGAACCGATCGGTACGGACCGCTACCGGGTACGCGCCGACGACGGCACCGTCGAGTACCGGTTCCAGGCCCGGCTGCTCGCCCTCGACCACTGGCGGATCGACCCGGCCAGCATCACCCGGCACGCCGGCGACCGGGAACTGCCCCTCGACGCCGTCGACCTCTGCCTCGAACTGCGGGGCGCGCTCGGGCTCAGCGACGAGGTCCTGCCGGTGTACCTGGAAGAGATCACCTCGACACTGGCCGGGACGGCGTACAAGCTCGGCAAGCCGCAGGTGAGCGCCGCCGACCTGGTCGAGGCGGACTTCCAGGAGATCGAGACCCAGATGACCGAGGGGCACCCCTGCTTCGTGGCCAACAACGGCCGGATCGGTTTCGGGGTGCACGAGTACCACCGGTACGCCCCGGAGGCGGCCCGGCCGGTCCGGCTGCTCTGGTTGGCCGCGCACCGGGACCACACCACCTTCAGCTGTGCCGCCGACCTGGACTACGACACCCTGGTCCGCGCCGAACTCGGCGCGCCGACCCTCGCCCGTTTCGCCGACACCCTGACCGGCCTCGGCCTGGACCCGGCCGACTACCTGCTCATCCCGGTGCATCCCTGGCAGTGGTGGAACAGGCTCGCGGTCACCTTCGCCGGCGAGGTCGCCCGGCGGGACGTGGTCTGCCTCGGTGAGGGGCCGGACGAGTACCTCGCCCAGCAGTCGATCCGGACCTTCTTCAACGTCACCGAACCGGGCCGGCACTACGTCAAGACGGCCCTGTCGGTGCTGAACATGGGCTTCATGCGCGGACTGTCCGCCGCGTACATGCAGGACACCCCGGCCATCAACGACTGGCTCGCCGCCCTGGTCGACGGCGACCCGGTGTTGCGGCGTACCCGGTTGTCGATCCTGCGGGAGCGGGCCGCCGTCGGGTACCGCCACCGCCAGTACGAGGCGGCGACCGACCGGTACTCCCCGTACCGGAAGATGCTGGCGGCGCTGTGGCGGGAGAGCCCCGTTCCCGGCCTGGAGCCGGGCCGGCGGCTGGCGACCATGGCGTCCCTGCTGCACGTCGACCGGGCCGGCCGGTCGTTCGCCGGCGCGCTGGTCGCCCGGTCGGGCCTGCCGGCGGCGCGGTGGCTGCGCCGTTACCTCGACGCCTACCTGGTCCCGCTGCTGCACAGCCTCTACGCCCACGACCTGGCGTTCATGCCGCACGGGGAGAACGTCATCCTGGTGCTGCACGAGGGCACGGTCGAACGGGTGATCTTCAAGGACATCGCCGAGGAGATCGTGGTGATGGACCCGACGGCCGAGCTGCCGCCCCGGGTGCGCCGGGTCCAGGTCACCGTCCCCGAGGACGAGAAGATCCTGTCGATCTTCACGGACGTGGTCGACTGTTTCCTGCGCCACCTCAACGCCATCCTGGTCACCGAGGGCGTCCTCGACGAGGACACCTTCTGGCGCACGGTGGCCGAATGCGCGGCGGACTACGCCGACAGCGTCCCGCACCTGGCCGACCGGCTACGCCGGTACGACCTGTTCGTCGCCGAGTTCCCGCTGTCCTGCCTGAACCGGCTGCAACTGCGCGACAACCGGCAGATGGTCGACCTGGCCGACCCGTCGGCGGCGCTCCAGTTCGTCGGCACCCTGGCCAACCCGATCGCCCGCTTCGCCCCGCCGCGATGAGCACCGTCGCCCCGCCGACCGTCGAGGCGGTCCGGCCCGCCGCCCCGGTCCGCCGGCGGTGGTGGATCCTGGCGGTGCTCTGCCTGACCCAGGTGATCGTGGTGCTGGACAACACCGTGCTGACCGTGGCGGTGCCGGTGCTCACCACCGAACTGGACGCGACCACCACCGACGTCCAGTGGATGATCAACGCGTACGCCCTGGTGCTGTGCGGCCTGCTGCTCAGCGCCGGCAGCGCCGCCGACCGGTACGGCCGCCGCCGGATGCTCCTCGCCGGCCTGGTCCTGTTCGGGGCCGGCTCGGTCGCCGCCGGGCTGGCCCGTTCCAGCGGCCAGCTGATCGCGGCCCGGGGCGCCATGGGGATCGGTGGGGCCCTGCTGGTCACCGCCACCCTCGCGGTGGCCATCCAGGTCTTCTCCGGGGCGGAGCGGCAGCGGGCGATCGGCCTGTGGGCGGCGGCCAGCGCCCTGGGGTTCGCCGCCGGGCCGCCGGTCGGCGGGGCCATCCTGGCCCACCTGCCGTGGCAGGCCATCTTCCTGGTCAATCTCCCGGTGGTGGTGGTCTGCCTGCTGGCGGTCCGGGGGCTGGTGCCGGAGTCCCGCGACCCGCGCGGTGGCCGCCCCGACATCGGCGGTGCGCTGCTCTCCACGGCCGGGCTCGCCGGGATCGTCTGGGCGATCATCGCCGGCCCGGACGAGGGGTGGACCGCCCCGGCGGTGTGCGGCGCGGCCGGCGCCGGCGTGCTGCTGCTGGTCGCCTTCGTGCGCTGGGAACGGCGGATCCCCGACCCGATGCTGGACATGGGCCTGTTCCGGCACCGCCGGTTCGTCGGCGCGGTCTCCGGCGTCGTGCTGATCACCTTCGGGGCGACCGGGGCGCTGTTCCTGCTCACCCAGCAACTGCAGTTCGTGCGCGGCTACTCGGCCTGGGAGGCCGGCCTGCGGATGGTGCCCTTCGCGCTCTCCATCGTGGTGCTCAACGTCTCCGGGGCCGCCGCCGCGCTGATCCGCGGGTGGGGGGTGCCGGCGGCGATCGCGGTCGGCATGACGATGCTGGCCGCCGGGCTCGCGTTCGTCACCCACGCCCCGGGCGACGGGTATCCGGCGCTGCTCGCCGGGCTGCTCGTGATGGGAGCGGGTTGCGCGCTGGCCAACCCCGCCATCGTGGAGGCGGTGATGAGCGCGATCCCGGTGGAGAAGGCCGGTGCCGGGGCCGGGGTGGACGGCACCATGACCGAACTCGGTGGCAGCCTCGGCATCGCCGTGCTCGGCGCGGTGCTCAACGCCCGGTTCGCCGCGCTGCTGCCGGCCGCCCTGGCCGGTGCCGGGTCGTTCCCGGCGGCGCTGGCCGCCGCGCGTGGCGAGGCCGAACGGGGGCAGGTCACCGACGCCTTCCGGGTGGCGTTGGAGACCGGGCAGACGGTGGGCGCCCTCGCCGTCCTCGCCGGCGGGCTCGTCGCGGCCGGGCTGCTGCGCCGCGCCGAACGCGCCGGTTGACGCCACCCGAGGCCGGCTGACCGGGGTCACCTGCCGCCAGGTGGGAGGACGGGCGGCCGGGTGGGTTCGCGTCGGCCGGATGGCTGGCCGCCCGCCCGGCAGGGCCGGGCGGGCGGCGACGGACCGGTCAGGCGGCGGTGGACCAGATGGCGCGGAAGGCGGCGGCCTCCCCGGCCAGCCACTGCTCCACCTGCTCCGGTCTGGCGTCGGCGGGCGTCCGGTGGGCCACGCCGCGCCGCACGTCGACCAGGACCGGCTCGGCGTGCGGCAGTACCGCGTCCATGTGCCGGGCCATCAGGTGCAGGGTGGCCAGGGTCGCCTCCCCGCTCGGCGGGGCCTCGTCGAAGTGCAGCCGGACCGCCTCGGCGCGGCCGTCGGCGTATCGGACACCGAAGTGCGGGTTGATCTTGACGGGCAGGTCGCCGAGCATGGCGAGCGCGTCGCGGGTCTGGGCCAGGTCGACGCCGGCCGGGTCGCCGAGGGACTCCAGCCAGGCCGTCGCCCCCGGAACGAGCGCCTGGTAGAGCGGGCGCCAGCGGGGCTTGACCAGATCGGCCACCTGTGCCAGGTGGGTGCCGCCGGTGTGGAAGGCGACGTCGGCCTTCAGAGCCTTCACGAACTGGCCGTGCGGGTTGAAGCCGGAGCGGCTGGCCCGCTGGCGGCGCAGACCACCGACGAAGGTGGCCTTGGTCGGCCCGGTGCGGTCGACGTACCGGGTGAAGCCGAGGAGGGTGGCGTAGGGGGTGAGCGGGGTGGCGGAGGTGGGCGCGGTCACGGGCGTCCTCCCAGGTCAGCAGCTCGATTAGTACACACATTCTAATCGACGGGGGTGACATCGCCCAGGGGGTCGGCCCCTCGGTTCCTGCTCGGCTTGGTGCACCCCGGTTGCGGCAGAGCGGGGTGTCGCGCAGGAGTCGGTGCCACCACATGCCGCGATCGGAGTGGATCAAGGCCCGGTGGGAACAGCTCAACCCGATCGCCACGCTGACGGCTGTTCCCTCGTCGATCGCCCTGCCGCGACTGGTGGCCGACGGCGTCGCGGCCGACGCGGGGAACCTGGGCTGGACGGTGTTGCCGGACGCCTTCGCCATGCCCGCTGCCGGTCTGCCCGCCGCACGTCCACGCCGGGCAGCGCACGGGCGGATGCTCCTACAGCTGCCCGACGTCGGTGATCCGGATGACCGCGGCACCCGCCTCGTCCGACGCCGCGAGGTCGACCTCGGCGCTGATGCCCCAGTCGTGGTCGCCCTCCGGGTCGTCGAGGATCTGCCGTACCGTCCAGCGTTCCCGGCCCTGCTCGATCATCAGCAGCGCCGGCCCGCGCGCGTCGGGACCCACCCCGATCTCGTCGTACGAGGCGAAGTACGGCTCCAGCGCGTCCGTCCAGGCGTCGGCGTCCCACCCGTCGGCGCCGTCGAGTTCGCCGAGGAGATCCCAGCGGCGCAGGGCGGCCAACTCGACCCGGCGGAACAGCGCGTTGCGCACCAGCACCCGGAACGCCCGGGTGTTGCGGGTCACCGCCGGTGGACGGTCCTCCAGCGCGGAGGCCACCTCGGCCACGTCGGACGGGTTGCGCAGCCGCTCCCACTCGTCGATCAGGCTGGAGTCGACCTGGCGCACCAACTCGCCCAGCCACTCGATGAGGTCGACCAACTCCTCGGTCTTGGCGTCCTCCGGGACGGTCTGCCGCAGCGTCTTGTACGCGTCGGCGAGGTACCGCAGCACCAGACCCTCGGACCGGGTCAGCCCGTAGAACTGCACGTACTCGCCGAAGGTCATCGCCCGCTCGTACATGTCGCGGACCACGGACTTGGGGGAGAGCTGGTGGTCGGCTACCCAGGGGTGCCCCTGCCGGTACAGCTCGTACGCGTTGCCCAGCAGCTCCGCCAGGGGCTTGGGCCAGGTCACCTCGTCGAGCAGTTCGAGGCGTGCCTCGTACTCGATGCCCTCGGCCTTCATCGCGGCGACCGCCTCGCCGCGTGCCTTGAACTGCTGGGCGGAGAGCACCTGGCGCGGGTCGTCGAGGATCGACTCGATGACCGAGAGCACGTCGAGGGCGTACGACGGGGACTCGACGTCGAGCAGTTCGATGGCGGCCAGCGCGAGCGGGGACAGCGGCTGGTTGAGCGCGAAGTCGAGCTGGAGGTCGACGGTGAGCCGGACCCGCCGGCCCTGCTCGTCGGGCTCGTCGAGTTGCTCGACCACACCACCGGCGCGCAGCGCCCGATAGATCGCGATGGCCCGGCGGATGTGCCGACGCTGCGCGGCGCGCTCCTCGTGGTTGTCGGTCAGCAGGTGCCGCATCGCGGCGAACGCGTCGCCGGGGCGGCCGATGACGTTGAGCAGCATGGAGTGGCTGACCTGGAAGCTGGAGGTCAGCGGCTCCGGCTCGGCCTCCACCAGCCGCTGGAAGGTCGGCTCGCCCCAGCCGATCGAGCCCTCCGGCGGCTTCTTCTTGACCACCTTGCGGCGCTTCTTCGGGTCGTCGCCGGCCTTGGCCAGGGCCTTCTCGTTCTCGATGACGTGCTCGGGGGCCTGCACGACCACCCGGCCGAGGGTGTCGAAGCCGGCCCGGCCGGCCCGCCCGGCGATCTGGTGGAACTCGCGGGCCTTGAGCAGCCGGGTTCGCACCCCGTCGTACTTCGACAGGCCGGTGAAGAGCACCGTGCGGATCGGCACGTTGATGCCGACACCGAGGGTGTCGGTGCCGCAGATGACCTTGAGTAGCCCGGCCTGAGCCAGGGTCTCCACCAGGCGGCGGTACTTGGGCAGCATGCCGGCGTGGTGCACGCCGATGCCGTGGCGCACCAGCCGCGACAACGTCTTGCCGAAGCCGGAGGTGAACCGGAAGTTGCCGATCGCGGCGGCGATCATGTCCTTCTCGGCGCGGGTGCAGACGTTGACGCTCATCAGGGCCTGGGCGCGTTCCAGGGCGGCGGCCTGGGTGAAGTGCACGACGTACACCGGGGCCTGCTTGGTCTCCAGCAGCTCCTCCAGGGTCTCGTGCAGCGGCGTCATCGCGTACGAGAAGAGCAGCGGGACCGGCCGCTCGGCGGAGCGGACGACGGCGGTCGGCCGGCCGGTACGCCGGGCCAGGTCGTCGACGAACCGGGTGGTGTCGCCGAGCGTGGCGGACATCAGGACGAACTGCGCCTGCGGCAGTTCGATCAGCGGTACCTGCCACGCCCAGCCCCGGTCCGGCTCGGCGTAGAAGTGGAACTCGTCCATGATCACCTGACCGACGTCGGCCCGCGCGCCCTCCCGCAGCGCCAGGTTGGCCAGGATCTCGGCGGTGCAGCAGATGATCGGGGCGTCGGCGTTGACGCTGGCGTCGCCGGTGAGCATCCCGACGTTCTCCGCGCCGAAGACCTCGCAGAGCGCGAAGAACTTCTCCGACACGAGCGCCTTGATCGGGGCGGTGTAGAAGGTCGTCCGGTCCTCGGCCAGGGCCGCGAAGTGCGCCGCGATCGCGACCAGGCTCTTGCCGGAGCCGGTCGGGGTGTTCATGATCAGGTTCGCCCCGGAGACGATCTCGATGACCGCCTCCTCCTGGTGCGGATAGAGGTCCAGGCCGCGCTCGGACGCCCAGCCGGCGAACGCGTCGTAGAGGGTGTCGGGGTCGGCGGTTCGCGGGAGCGCGGCGGTGAGAGTCATGGCGCTCCCATCGTGCCCGCAGCACGCCCCCGCGCGCCAACCGGGGCCGGCCCGGTGGGAAAGTGGGGGTCAGCGGCGGCGGTGGACGAGATCGAAGACCTCGCGGCCGGCGGTCAGGGCCCGGCGCTCGAACTTGGTCACCGGCCGGTGCGCGGGTCGCGGCGCGAAGCCGCCGTGCACGTCGACCAGTTCCGGGTCGGCGGTGAGTGTGGCGCGCATCGACTCGGCGTACTCGGCCCAGTCGGTGGCGCAGTGCAGCGTCCCGCCGGGGCGCAGCCGGGACCGCAGCAGCGCCACGTGGACCGGCTGGATGATCCGCCGCTTGTGGTGCCGGGCCTTCGGCCACGGGTCGGGGAAGAAGACGTGCACGGCGTCCAGGCACCCCTCGGGCATCGCCCGAACCAGCTCCAGCGCGTCGCCCCGAGCCACCCGGACGTTGCCCAGCCCGTGCCGTTCCACCAGCTCCAGCAGGTTGCCGATGCCCGGGGTGTGCACCTCGACCGCCAGGTAGTCCCGGTCCGGGTCGGCGGCGGCCATGGCGGCCGTGGCGTCACCCATCCCGGAGCCGATCTCCAGCACCACCGGGGCCCCACGGCCGGCAGACGCCGGGTCGAACGGGCCGTCCAGGGCCGCGATGTCGAGGCCGTACCTGGGCCAGAGGCGGTCCAGCGCCTCCGTCTGGCGGCCGGTCATCCGGCCGCGCCGGGGGTGGAAGGTGCGGATCCGGGCGGCGTGGGTCGCGCCCGGGGCGGTGGGGTTCGGG
>NZ_SMKD01000065.1 GCF_004348595.1 Micromonospora sp. KC723 | reverse complement strand
GTCTTGAGGTAGTCGAGGGCGTCGGGGGTTCGGGCGAGGGGGTAGGTGCGGTCGAGGACCGGGGTGAGGGTGCCGGAGTCGATGAGTTCGGCCAGGGTATGCAGGTCGGCGGCGGGCGCGGTGGACATGAGGCCGGTCAGGCGCTGGCCGACGAGGGGCGACAGCAGCATCGCCCGGACTTGGCGGTCGGCGCCCTGGAGCACGCGTCCGCCTCCGGGCCCGCCGACGATGACGAGCGTGCCGCGGGGGGCGAGGGCGCGGCGCAGCTGGGTTAGGGGGCGGTTGCCGGCCGTGTCGAGGATGAGGTCGTACCGGTCGGTGCCGGTGGTGAAGTCCTCGCGGGTGTGGTCGATGACGTGGTCGGCTCCGATGGAGCGGACCAGGTCGGTCTTCGCGGTGCGGCACACGCCGGTGACTTGGGCACCGTGGGCCTTGGCGAGCTGGACGGCGAAGCTGCCCACGCCACCGCCGGCGCCGGTGACGAGGACCGTCTGCCCTGCGGTGAGCTGGCCGGCGTCGCGCAGTCCCTGGAGGGCGGCGCAGGCGGAGATGGGCACGGTGGCGGCCTGAGCGAAGGTGAGGGTGGCCGGTTTGGGGGCAAGCCTGTCCTGGTGGGCGCGGGCGTACTCGGCGTATGCACCGTCGCAGGCGCCGTAGACCTCGTCGCCGGGACGGAACCGAGTGACGTTGGCGCCGACGGCTGCGACGCGGCCGGCGACGTCCAAGCCCGGGACGGGGTTCTTGGGCCGGAGCAGCCCGAAACCGGCGCGCACCACGTAGGGCAGGCCGGTGATGACGTGCCACACACCCTGGTCGACGCCGGCGGCCTCGACGCGGACGAGCACGTCGTCGGCGCCGATAGCCGGGACAGCCATGTCGCGCAGCTGGAGCTGCGCCGGTGCGCAGTAGGTGTCGCGGGCGATCGCGATCATCGTCGTCATGGTCGTCTCGATCCTGTGCGGGTGGTCGTCGGGACGGTGACCGGGGTGATCGTCGGGTTGGTCGTGGGGAGTGGTTCTCTCGGATGACGTGGGGTCGGTCCCGCGATACGGGCGAGGCGTTGAGGGGCGTGCACGGTTTCCTCCTTGCTTTCGGGCGTGACGGGCCAGGCCCGCGAGGCGATCTCCTCGCACGCCGGGTGTACGTGTGGCTGGTTAGTCCTCGGAGTCGGGGTACTGGAAGACGTCGTCGAGCGGCACTTTGAAGACGCGGGCTATCTTGAAGGCCACCTCCAGCGACGGCGAGTAACGGCCCTGCTCGATGGCGATGACGGTCTGCCGGGTCACCCCGACGCGGTCGGCCAGCTCCGCCTGCGTCATCTCGCCGTTCGCGAACCGCAGGGCTCGGATCGAGTTCGTGACCTTCGTGGGCTTGACCATGGCTAGAAGCCCCGGCGGTACAAGACGATCTTTGCGATCGACGAGGCGAGCGCCGCCAGGACGAACGCCAGGTACAGCGCGTTGGCGATCCAGAAGTGGGCGGCCTCCGCCATGGCCAGGGCGAGCGGCACGATCGCGGTGATGCTCATGACGTAGAACCCGACGTACTCGCCCAGCCGGTGGATCTGCCGGTCGCGCTCGTCGGTCCGGCCGGCCTCCCTCGGCGAGGCGATGGCGGCTGCGATGCTGGCGACGATGCCCAGGCCGATCCCGGCACCGATGGCGATGAGCATCGGCCGCACATAGGCGATCCGCGCGACGTCCGCGTCCGGCACCTTCGACAGGACGGTGACGAAGTAGACCGCGCGGCCGCACGCGCCAAACAAGCTGAGGCGCGGATCTGACCCAGCCGAGGTGAACCCCTCGGCACTCGACGGCTGCGATGGCTTTGCGCCGTCGGATCCTGGGACATGCGACCGTGGTCGCCGGCACAAAGGTCGATGTCTCAACTTCCTGTCATCGGCTGCTTCTCTGATTGACCTGCGACCGTTGCCCGGCCAGGCCTCGGTCGAGGCGCCCGGGCTTTCGCTCTCACATCGGCTGCCCACGCTGGTCGTATGGCTCTCATCTGGCCTGCGCGCCCGGGCGTCGCACCAGGGCGGGAAGAGGCTCGAGAGGGATCGCTCGGCTCGAAGTAACGTTGCGGCGGGTGACGACCGGTGGATGACGCCCGAACCGGTCGAGCCGTGGTCGTCGTTACGTCGCTCACTGGTCTGCTACGTCGCTGGCGGCCACCGGCTGGGTGTAGGGCGTGGGCGCGGTCACGGCGGCCGATCAGCCTAGCCCGGCGAGGAAGGCCCGGATGGCTCTGATCCCGCAGCGGAGTTCTTCGTCGGGCAGGTGGCCGAAGGCCAGCACGATGCCGCCGGGCGAGTCCGCGGGGTCAACCCGGTAGAACTCCGACAGTGAGGTCACGGCCACGCCAAGACCAGCCAACTGGGCCACCATCGCGGTGGCCAGTTCCCGGGGCAGCAGCAAGGTCGCGGTCGACCCGCGAGGACCGATCATGACGCGGACGGGATGCGGCACCGGGTCGAGTGCAGCCCGCACCTGCTCGCGTCGCTCGGTGAAGAGCCGGCCGATCCGCGTGGCGCGATGCACGAGTACGCCGTCACGCAGCAGTCGGGCGTACGCGGCCTGTGTGGTGCGGGCCACCCGCCCGTCGTCGTCGCCGATCAGGCCCGCGATGCGTGGCGTGAGCTCGCGCGGTACCACCAGGTAAGCCAGGCCGGGGGGAGCGAGACTGTCACCGATCGTGCCCGCCATGGCCACCCGCTGCCTGCCGGCCAGACTGAAGAGTGCGGGCAACGGCAAGCCGTCACCGGAGCTGGCCTGTTCCGTGCTGATGTCCACGAGATAACCGCCGGTGCGTACGGCCCAGTCCACCAGGGCATGACGTTGATCCAGCGTCAGTACCGTGCCGAACGGATGGTTTCCCTCCGCGAACACCACCGCGACGCTGGCGGCGTCTCGGTGTTCCGGGACTGCGTTCTCCGGCAGGGCGCCGACCGTCCAGCCGGCCTGCCGGGCAGCCAGCACCGGATAGGCCGGTGCGGGCTGCTCCACCGCGATCCGCCGGCCCATCGACTGCGCCTGGCCGATCGCCTCGAACAGCAGCCAGCAGGCCTGACGTAGCCCAGCCGCCACGACCACCTCGTCGGCGTCCACTGCGATTCCCCTGGTGCGGCGAAGGTGTGCGGCGATGGCCTCCCGCAAGGTGGGCATGCCCAGTGGTGCCGTCTGATCCAACGGAGGCTGGTAACTGGCCTCCCGCCACGCGGCGCGCCAGGCGGCCAACGGGAACGCGCGTGTCGGGGCCGGGCCGGGGGTGAAGTCGCACACCCGGCGGGTTGGCGCCGCCGGTGCCCTGCGTCGGTGTCGCGGCGCGTCGGTCTGCACCTGCCGGACGTAGGTGCCCGACCCGGGCCTGCTCTCCACCAGGCCCTTTGCCAGCAGTAACTCGTACGCCGAGATGACCACGCCCCGGGATACGCCCAGCAGCCGAGCCAGGTCCCTCGTCGACGGCAGCCTCGTCGACGGAGCGAGTTGATCTCGGTAAATGGCACGGGCCAGTTGGGTTACCAGTTGCTGAGGCAAGTGCTCCGCGTGCTCGCGGCGCAGGCTGATGTGAACGGTGAGCTGATCGGCTCCGCGCATTTTTCCCCCATCGTCTCGGCGGCTGCCCGACCCGCCGTCTCGACCGGCCGGCACCCCAAGGCTTGGTCGACGCCGCGCCTCGGGCACCGTGGGCGACCCAGGCCGCCGTGACCCGGGTGACCGCCTGTCGATGCAGGTCAGCGACGTGCTGCGGCTGGCGGCCGAGCCCGTCCGGAAAAGAGTGGCAGGCGCTCCGGCTGACAAGGCGCGCTTCTGGACGCGGCTGGACAGCACTGGACGCCGGACGGCCGCGGAGCCGCGGCCATGATCGAGGGACCGTCGGTATCGGAGAGACCACCCCCTCATGGCGCCCGGCCGTCGGGTCGCCCGGCGGGTTTGCGCGTACCCTGCGGAGTTCGGCGCACCCGCTGCCAGCGCAACTGGACAGCACACTGGCGGCCTGCCGCCGTTCTGACCGCAACCCTTCGCTGGTACGGGAACTGGCCAAGGAGGCGCGGGCGGCGGGGGTACGGCGGCGGCCGGTGACGAGCGGGCCGAGACACGCCCCGACCGCTACGTGCGAGCACGCAGCGGTCGGGGCGGTGGCGTCAGCAGGCCGATCTCGTCCGTTGCAGGTTCTCGACCAGGCGCGCCACGACGGCAGGTGCGCTGGCGAGCGAGAAGTGGTCGACACCCGGGTTGTCGGAGAACTCGAAGCGGTAGCACGGCATGGTTGACCATGGTGCGATCGCGTCGTTGGTGATGTCCTCCTGGTTGCCGTCGCCGTCCCGGATGAACAGCTCGGCCGTTGTGGGGTCGAGCACCTGCCCGACCCTGAGGTTGGGCAGCGTCACACCGACGACCGTGGGCAGCCCCGAGCCCTTCTCGGCGTAGACGTCGACGTCGGGGAAGGACGCCGGGTCGGCGATCTTCACGAAGCCGGTGTAGTAGGCCGCCAGGTGCCTTGCGAGGGGCATGTCGGCATGCTCGAACAGCTTGAGGTTGTCCTTGGGTGTGTAGTCCGCCGCTGGCGTCGTCGTGCGAACCACCACCTCACGGTTGCCGAAGACGGCCGGGTCGGCGGCGCTCATGTACGTCGACGGGTGCGTCTGGTACATCAGCGCGCTGCTTTGCGCGTTCTGCACCGTGGTCGGGTACGAGAAGTCGGTGACGTTGAGCCCGGTGAAGAGAACGCCGTAGAGCAGCCCCTGCCCCGGCCAGTTACCGGCCAGCGGCGTGAACCCGTGGATGTACTTGCTGCGCCAACTCTTGCTGGTGTGGGTCAGCAGGTACTGGGCGTAGAGCGGGCCGTTCGAGTGGCCGACCAGATGGACGGGCGTGTTGCCGTTGCCGTGGTAGGTCTGCTCGATCAACGAGATCGTCCGCTTGAGGAACCCGCCCTGGTCGGGGGTGCGCCGGGAGTCGTAGCCAGCCACGCGGATGTCCTTGTTGCGCACATAGCCGTGACGCTCCAGAGCCACGTAGAGCGGCTCGTAGAAGGGCGCGCTCTCCGTGCGTCCATAGTGCTTGATCTCGACCCTGACGCCCGGCTGGTCGCTGAAGCGCTCCGCCATGGGCTTCGCCGGGCTGGGGTCGTAGGTGAAGGTCATCAGCCTGTCCCGGCAGACCTGGCTGAAGCGGGAGGTGGTGTCGTTGCCGAACCAGTCCTCGAAGTATCCCGTCGCCGGGCAGCGCGGATGGCTGAACTGCCGGTCGACGTTCACCTTGAGTTTGGTGAAGTGGAAAGCCGGAAAGACGACAACTGGTGTACGGGCGGCGCTGCCGGTCGCGCCTTCCCCGGCAGCCGTCGCGGTGCTCGAAACGAGAAGCCCCGCCGCGGCGGCCAACGCCACCACGGCGATGCGGATTCTGCGTCTCATGTTCTCTCCCCTAACTGCCCCGCACGCTTGGCGTTTCGCGGGCGATCGCAATACCTGATCTCACTCGCCGAGCAGCCCGATCCTGATCGCGCCCAGCAGGGGCGGTACGGCCCGCGGGTTCTCAGTCCGGGTGTAGCCAGGCAGGCATGTCGGTCTGCTGACGGACCTCCTGGCCGTCGGTCAACGCCTCACCTACCACCTCCCGTCCGGTTCGTGATCTCAGGATCGGAGCCGGTTGGCGGTCGTAGCGGACCACTTCGCCACGGGAACCGGTGGACCGGATGCGGCGGACCGGTGAGTCCGGCAAGGATGTCGGTGCGCTGCTCGCCGTGGCCGTCCTTGCTGTGCGGGGCCGACCGCAACCCAAGCGTCATGGGCCGGTGCGTCAGCTGCGTCTGTCCGACCATGCGGTGCGGCACGCGCTGTCGATCGTCGAGGCACCGGACGTCTTGGACGTCGAGATGGGCCAGTGGTTGGCTGGGGCAGGCATGGTTGGGCGCTGAGCTGGGGGAGCGGCGGCCAGAGCACATGGTGTGCATGGAGGTGGTGGGGCGGGCCTGTTCACGTCCGTCGCCATCCGCCCTGGCCGCCCGGATTCCTGGCCGCGGCAGATGACGAGTCCGCCTGGGGCCGGCCACGCAGATCGTTGCGGAACCGGCTGCCCGGGGGATCGACCTCACCGACAAGGCCGCCGTCGAGGCTGTCGTCCGCGAGCTGAACGCCGCCGGCCTGGCCCGGAACCTGACGGAGTAGCCGTCCAGGTTCGGGCGATGATGTCCTAGGAAGCTCGCGGGGGTTGAGGCGTCTCACCTCCGCGAGCAGCAACGCCGCCGTGCCGTTCGTTTACGGCCTCGCTCTGCCTCGCCTCCGCGCGCCCTTCGGAGACCGGCATCGGGTCTTCCTGTACCGGATTTGCCGGACCTACGTGATCGTCGTGTCGCGGTGCATCCGCGTCCACCGGTCTGACGCTGGACACCGCGCGGTGCGTGCGGGGTCAGGCATGGTGGGCCTGTGGGTCAGGCCGGTGGCGCGCCGTTTGCGGGTAGGGGTGCGATGACCTTGTGAGTGACATCGACGCCACGAAGCGTCAGGCCGCCGACGAACTCGACGCGACCTGGCAGGATCCGGACAACGGCCCCGCACCTCCGGGATGCGGTCGTCGATCATGATAGCTAGGGCGAAGCTGTGACCGCTGCTGTCACATCCGTGCGGGATACCGGGTGATCGCCGTGGTCGTGTGCGGCACCGACGACCCGTACACGCTGTCGCGGACGCTGAACTCATCCCTACGCGGGTCGCCGGCTCCGCCCCTGCCATCCTCGCAACGCGGCCCACCCAACCGAGGCGGCGCGGTGATCACCGAACTTGTCGCTGAACGGCTGGAGGTGGTGCCGGGGGGATCGACGCCCGGAGGTGTCCGTCCGGCAGGTGTCGATGGCCGAGGGACCGCGGTTGCGAGAGATTCCGGACCGCGAGAGGCCGGGTGAAGCCGCTGCGGCGATCGGTAGGGGCACCGATCGCGGACCCGACGTCGGGGCACAGCCAGTGGTGGGGCAAACTACCCGGGGTCACGAACACTTACCCGGAAAGGTTCACGGTGGGACGTTACCCATGAGACTGAGTTATTGCCCGGACACGACCGCCGCTGACTGGCTCGTGGAGTCGGACACGCCCGCCGAGCAATTGATCACATTCGGGCCCTCGGGTTTCGAGGCGTTCGCGCGGCTTCGCTTCATACCTGATCCCACTGGCCCGGGCCAGGGCGAGGCGGATGCCGACGTTCCCGACGATCACCCCTCGGACATGGAGCAGACGCGGCGTGCGCTGCGTCTCCTCGCGGCCTTCACGTCCACTCCGGAGGAGTGCTATTTCTGCCTCTGGGAGGGGTACTCTGACGCCCCACTGCCGCCGGAGGTACAGCGCGGCCGCCTGGTCGAGGTGCCCCACCGCCGCTACGCCCTGCTTCGCGGTTCGCTCAACGACATCGACGCCTGGGAGGCGGACCTCGGCGGTGGGCGAACCATTGCACCACCGGCGTTCGTCTGGCCCGCCGACCACAGCTGGTGTTTCGTCAGCGATGTCGACCCGCACTGGGCCGGAATCGGCGCCGAGCAGGCCGCCATCGACGCGCTCGTCGGCGATCCGCAGCTCGACGTCGTACCAGCCCGCCCGGCAGACAGCCACCCCCAGTACCGCTGATCGGCGCGCGGGCCCCGAGCCGCAGGCCGGTACCCCGGAGTTCGTTGGCCGCCGCGGCGCGGTCACTGCCACTACGTCAGCTAACGCCGCGCGAGGACGACGGCGACGGACCGGCACGCCCGCCGGCTCGACGGTGGATGGGTCAGCACCACGCGGGCTGCCGCGCTGGCCAGTCGCCGTCCCGTGCCGAACTGGTCAAGCTGGTACGGCGGCCGGCGACCTGGCTGTTGCTCGCCGTCGCGCTCGTACTCACTCACCTTCTCGGCGCGCGGCTGCCCGGAGCGCTGCTGATCGTCGGCCCGCCCGGCTCGGGCGGGACCGGCGCCGTGATCATCTCTGACCCGCACGGCCTCACCGTGAACCCGGCTCAACCTGGCATCAGAAACTCTGTCGGCTGGCCACAGCGATCGGTTCCGGCTGTGGTTGGTGGCCCAGCCATAGCAGGATCGCCTCGGATTGTCGGCGTACCTGTAGTTTCGCATAGATGTTGCTCAGGTTGTTGCGTACGGTCTTGCCGGTCAACCGGAGGTGACCGGCTATCTCGGTGATTGTGTGGCCGGTGACGAGGAGCTCCATGATCTGCCGCTCGCGGGGGGTGATGGTGCTGGAGTGTGTACGCGCCGGTGTCGCGGGAACCGGCTGCATGTGTCTGAGCAAGGTGGTTGCTGCGGCTGGGCTGAGGCAGCTTTCTCCGTTGGCGGTGGTGATTACCGCGCCCCTCAGGCAGAACTCCGGTGTCTGCGTGAGGACGAGGTAGCTGGTAGCGCCATGATCGAAAGCGGTGATCACGTCCTGTGGGTCGAAGCTGCGGGAGGCGACCAGCACTGCTGGCATGCTGGGGCCGAATGTCCTGTGCAGCTCCCTGACGTCGGCGGCTGGGTGATGGCCGTAGCACACGACAACGTCGTCGAAGGGGCGCACCACGGACAGGTCGCCCGTCACTCGCGGGTGCAGCGGGCTCAGACTGGGAGGTTGGGTGCCGTCGTGGCTGACCAGAGCAACTGAGAGCGACGGCACGACCTGCGTATCCTCGATGGCCTGAGCGCACCATTCCTGGCCATGGTCGACTGTACTCATATCCCGGGATCCATGCCGAATGACTCCTTCCCGCCATGCCGCCTGTTCCGCGCTGGGACCGGCCGAGTATCGGCTGTGCTGAAAGCATGTGTCCACAACGCCTCGCCACGACGCCAATGTAGTTATCAACACAGGCGGATGGTTGAACCGGAGACTCGCGTCGTCCGTACCACACCCGGGCCGGCGGCATGTCACCGAAGGGGGCGCACGTACCGCTGTCCAGAATCGTAGCGGCGCATCGACAGCCAGCTTCGCGGTGAACTCGGGTGAAAGGCCCGGTGTCACACCGATGCCCGGGAACGCTAGACGGCAAAGGACCTGCGCGGCGGCGGGGGAGTCGATGCCGGCGGCACTGGTTGGTCCGGATCCACCGTTCGACCAATGGTCACGCACCGGTTCGCCAGAGGTCGACGAGGGTCGCGAAGCGTGGCTGGCCCGGGCGTGCGGCGAGCATTGCTCACGATGATCATCCCTGCCGGGGGCCTGAGGCGGTCGGCTGCTTGGTCCGGCGGTGGCGTGGTGGTGGGGCCGCACACAGGAGCCACGCTCGCCGAACCGCCTCCGGCCGTCCACATAGCCGCAGGTCAGCCGCCTCGTCCGCGAGTACGCAATCACTCTGGTCGGATGCCGTCCTCGGAGATTCTGTGACCTTGTTCACAGAATTGAACCGGGAGAGATTGAACCGCGATCGCGGTGGTTGCCGGGACAACTGTCCCTTCTGATCCCGCCGAGACGCGGTTTTCCTGAACGCCACACCGTTCATGTCGCGATGGCATCGAGAGGGAGAACGATGAAACGTCGTCTTATCGCGGTTGGATCGACGGTCGTGATCGGCCTTGGGGTCGTGACGATCACCCATACGGCGCACGCGGCGGAGGCGGGCTGCGACCCCGCCGGGGATGGAAGCGTCAAGATCGTGAGCCCTTGTCCGAAAGACGAGGCCGTGAAGCTCTGCAAGGGCTCGTTGAAGATCAACGGCAAGCAGCAGTTCTCCTCGTCATTCACCCAGACCTTCCCGGCCGACACCTGTGACTTCAGGGTGACGGAGGTGCTGGGGGCGGACGACGCGAAGCCGATTTTCGGCGAACCGTTCAGCCCGTCGAAGGAGGTGGTCAACTGCCCGCCCAACATCAACAAGAACCTGTCGTTCGAGATCAAGGTGGAGCAGGGCGCGGCGAAGATATCCGGCGATTTCGTCGACGACGGCGACACCTTCTCCGCGAACTTCGTCAACCTGCTGGGCGCCGAGTGGGGCGCGCACGGCACCGAGAGCACCCTCGCGTCCGAGATCAGGACGGTGACGACGACGCGGACCGTGAACGTGCCCGAAGGCAAGAAGGGAACCTTCCAGTTCATCCCTCGGCGAGCGCAGATCAAGGGAGTCTGGACCGTTACCGGCGGAACCCGCAACAGCGCCGGCGGGGGCCCCTTCGGCCCCCGGAACACGCCGTGGGAGTGGAGCTTCGAGACCACGATCGACGCCCCGCTGCTGTTGCCCAGCGGCGCCGCCGACGGCGAGGCGCGACCCAAGCTGACGGACTGCACCGGGGACGAGTTCAAGGACGACGACCCCCAGCCGTTCCCGCCGGAGCCGGCCCGGTAGTCCGTCGCCGGACCGTGGTCACATCCACTCTCGCGAGACTAAGGAGTTACATTGTCCACGTACCAGCTTACCCACGGTAACCGAAAGACCGGGCCACGATCCCGGCGGCGCCGTTACCTCGTCGTCGGAGCAGTGCTCGCGATCGCCGCGGCTGGGCTCATCCCGCTGATGAACCGCAACAACGCCAGCGCGGCAACCGCGAGCGAGGTCGCCCTGCACTGCCGCGACGGATCGCCGCTGCTGGAGAAGTGTGATTTCATCCAACGGACGGAAACGATCACGAACGGGGACTCCTTCCGGGTCAGCGAGGTGGAGAACAACTGCGACGGGACGAAGCCCGACCCGTTCGGATTCGACGTCGAAGTGCGATCCCAGGCGGAGGCCCGGATCGAGTCTGGTTCCTTCTTGAACGTCAGCGGATCCCTGGGACTGGAAGGCGTGTTCCAAGCCGCCGCCACAGCGGCGAGCAAGCGATTCAAAATCACCGGCTTCCGGGAGGACTCGTCGGTCTCCTTCGAGGTCAAGGCCGACATCGAACCGAAGACGCGGGCGGCAATCTACTTCCGTCCCGAGGTGTTGCAGGGCGGCGGCTACCTGGAGGCCGCCTACCAGGAGGCGGACGCCGACGGGACCAGGGTGTTCTTCTTCCCCGAACGGAACGCCGACACCGTGCTCGTGAGGTTCCCGTTGGCCAACGACAACGGCGACCCGAAGGGCTTCTACTG
This sequence comes from Micromonospora sp. KC723, assembly GCF_004348595.1. Classification (GTDB taxonomy): domain Bacteria; phylum Actinomycetota; class Actinomycetes; order Mycobacteriales; family Micromonosporaceae; genus Micromonospora. Next base: position 20,051 of record NZ_SMKD01000065.1, on the reverse strand, counting down.
GGTGCGCAGCGTGCCGTGTCTCAGCAACTCCCGCCTGGTGATCCCGAACTTCAACACTGCCGACTTCGGTGAGTTGACTGGCTTCGGAGTCGTCGACACCCCGATCTCGGTGGGCTGACCGCCGCACGCGGGCTTCGCGTGCGAGCACCCCACGGTCGATGGCCGACCCGCGCCACGGGTCGGCCATCGCGTGAACTGGCCGCCATCATGCTCGACGTGGACCGGTGGCGGCGAGTGGACGCGGCTACCTCGAGACGCGGTCACGCGTTCGGGCTCGGTTTCGTCGACGAACGGGCACAGTGAACGCGGCCTCTATCGGAGGCTCTCGGCGGCCCGAGCTGCCGTGTTGGCGCAGCGCAACACGCCTGGACGCAGCAAGGCGGACGGTGGCTGGATGTCCGCCGTCGTGCGTACGAAGATTCTGTGGATCTGGCCGGGCGTGAGTGAGACGAGCATGTCGTCGACGACCGCGTCGGGTGCGACCTTGTCGGCTAGCAAGGCGAGGTCTCGGACGTACGAGTTGGCTCGTACGTCGACCCGGTAGCCGCCGGCCGCGGGTGTGACGCTCGCGGTGAACGGCGCCGGATCGTAGCTGAGATCGCGGTCCTCGGCGAACAGGTGGTGGACCTGGGCGCCGCCGGCAGTGGCGATCAGCACCTCCGCCCTCGGATCGGTGGGTTTGAGCAGGTCGTCGGTGAGGTTCAGCAGTGTGGTCGATCGAGGCGGGACGCTGAGCGGCAGCTCGGCGGTGGCGAGCAGGTCGCCGTCGAAGGTCTGTCTGCTTGCGAGGACGGTACCCGTCCAGGGCTGGTCATGGTCGTTGACCGCGACCAGCGCGGGCCTGCCCGCGCGGGGCTGGACGGTCAGCAGCCGGGGCGCGAACGCGTGTTTGATGGCGTAGTAGAGGGGCTTAAGTCGTTCGTCGCTGTCCACGGCGGACCATGAGGTGACCGGCCAGCAATCGTTGAGCTGCCAGACGAGGGCTCCCGCGGTGCGCGGCCACCAGGAGCGGAAGTGTTCGATGCCGAACGCCACCGCACGGGCCTGGTTGAGCTGGGTCGCCCAGTGCCACTGCTCGAAGTCGGCGGGGACCGGCAGGTGGGGTGCGAGGCCGCGGTGTAGCTTGCCGTTGCCGTCATCGGCCTTCTGGTGAAGCAGGAAGGCCGGCGAGGTGGGTGTCATCGGCTGGTCGTGGACCCACCGGGTGAGGGTGGCCCAGGTGGGTGGTCCCTGGAAGCCGAACTCGGCGCAGAACCGCGGAACGTGGTCGCGGTAGTAGGTGTAGTCCCGGACATTCCAGACGTCCCATTCGTGACGGGTGCCGTGGTCGGCGTCGTTGGGTGGCAGGTCGTCAGGGCTGTACGGGCTGCCCGGTGCGTAAGGGCGGGTGGGATCCAACTCGGCGACGAGCCTGGGCAGCAGTTCGGTGTAGTAGCCGATCCCCCAACTGCGTCCCTGCAGGCCGTCCCGCCAGCCCCAGTCGGTGTACGCGGGGAGGTTCTCGTTGTTGCCGTTCCACAACACGAGCGACGGGTGGGCGACCAGTCGGGTGATGTTCTCCCGGGCCTCGGCCTCGACCTCACCGCGCAGCGGCTCCTCCTCGGCGTAGAAGGCGCACGCGAAGGGGAAGTCCTGCCACACCATCACGCCGCGTTCGTCGCAGGTGTCGTAGAAGTCGTCGGTTTCGTAGATGCCGCCACCCCAGACCCGCAGCATGTTCATGTTCGCGTCGACGGCCTGGTCGATCCGGCGGGCGAGCCGCTCGGGGGTGATCCGGGTGAGGAAGTGGTCGTCCGGAATCCAGTTGGCGCCTTTGACGAAGACGCGTGTGCCGTTGACGACGAAGGTGAACGGCGTGCCGGTCTCGTCCGGCTCGGTGTCCACGGTGACCGTTCGGAACCCGATCCGGCGCCGGTCGGTGTCCACCGGCTCACCGTCGGCCAGGAGCGTGATGGTCAGCTCGTAGAGTGGCTGGTCACCGTAACCGACCGGCCACCACAGTCGGGCGTCCGGCACGAGGACGGTGACGTGTGCGGTGTCGCCGGAGACGGTTACCCGTTCCTCGCGGCCGCCGACCGTCACCACCGCGGTGTAGTCGCGGTCCGCGGCGCGGTCCAGTTCCAGGTGTACGTCGACCCGGCCGGTGCCGTCGGGGTCGACGGCGACGAGCGGGCGCACCTGGGACAGGCGGGCGCTGTCCCAGCGTTCCAGCCGTACGGGTTTCCAGAGGCCGGCGGTCTGTAGGTCCGGTCCCCAGTCCCAGCCGAAGGAGCATGCCATCTTGCGGATCGCGTTGTACGGGTGCGGATAGGCCCGCTGGCGCCAGCCGAGCCGGGCCTCCATCTGCTCGGCGTGGGTGAGCGCGGATCTCAGCGTCACCGTCAGGTCGTTGCCGCCGTCGCGCAACGACTCGGAGATGTCGAATCGGTAGCCGCGGTGCATGTTGGCGGTGTGGCCGAGTAGGTCGCCGTTCAGCTCGATGGTGGCGATCGTGTCGATGCCGTCGAAGACCAGCTCCACCCGCTCGCCAGGCCGAGGCGCCTGCGCCTGGAACCCGGTCGTGTACTGCCAGTCGACGCGGTGCATCCAGGTCAGTTCGGCCTCGTTCCGATCCAGGAAGGGGTCCGGGATGAGGCCTGCGGCCATCAGGTCGAGATGGGTGCCGCCGGGCACCTGGGCGGGCACCTGCCGTCCCACGAGGGCGTCCGGCACCGGCCCTCCCACGGCCCGCAGGAGCCAGCCGTCGTGCAGGGTCTCGTGCATCATCCGCCCTCTCGTCGTCGGTCGGCGACCGCATCCTTACGTAGGCAGCTTAAGTAAGTCAATGGCAGCTCAACGGACGATCGTGGCGAGGCACGCGTTCCGCCGCTGCCTGGCACCGCCTGTGCTACCGGAACCTATGACGACTTGCCGCGCCCGGAAACCGGCGGTGGAACCGCTAGAGCGGGTCGACCTGCCAGCCGCGCGGCAGAGCCTGTCCGGCCGCCCGGGGTCGGGCGTTCGACATCGACCCCGCCGAGGTGCCAAGCCCGGATACGAGCACCGGTGGGACGGGTCAGGGCGCCTCGCCCGCGCCGGCGGGCACCGGCCTGGCGACGTCCTCCGGGCGGGAGTGTGCCAGGGTCAGCTCGCTCTGCAAGACGAGGGCGGCCCCGCCGATCGCCGCCGCGTCCGACCCGTTGACCGACGGTACGACCCGCACCGGATGGGCGCGCCGGGCGAACGTGCGGCGGGTCACCTCCTGCTGGATAACCGCCTGGTAGATCGAGCTGGCGGCAGCGAAGCTCGGCCCGGCGAGGACGATCGTGTCCACGTCGAACAGGCTCGTCATGGTGACGGCGGCAGACCCGAGACAGCGGGCCGACTGCTCGACGAGGCCCCGGGCGGCGGGATCGCCGGCGACCGCCGCGGCCGCGACCCGCGCGAACTCGGTGAGGAAATCGGCGCCGGCCGGATCGAGCGCCAGCCGCTGAGCGAGTCCCGGTGTCGCCAGAGCCTGCCGGACCAGAGCCGACGGACCGGCGTAGTTTTCCAGGCAGCCGACGTTGCCACACGGGCACTCGTCGCCGTTGACGTCGATCGAGATGTGGCCGATCTCCACACTGTTCGAGGAACTGCCCCGATAGACCTCACCGGCGACCACGACCCCACCGCCGATGCCGGTGGCCATGTAGATGCAGCCATAGGTGCTGCGTGGGTCTACCGCGCCCATCCAGTACTCGCCGATGGCGGCCGCCACGGCGTCGTTGTCGAGCAGGACGGGCAGCCCGAGGCTCTCCGAGAGCCGCCGCGCGACCGGGTAGTCGAGCCACTCGTCGGTCGGTTGCGGCGTCAACAGCACACCCACGCGCCGGTCCTGCGGGCCGTAGCTGACCAGGCCGACCCCCAGCACCTTGCCACGGTCGACCGCCGCCGTGGCCAGCAGCGCCTCGACCCGCGCGGCCACCAGCGGCAGCGCCTGCCCCGGCGGCATCGTCGCCACACCTTGGAACGAGGTGCGGGCCACCTGCCGACCGGCCAGGTCGACCACGACGATGACGCACGTGTTGCGCTCCAGCTGGACACCGACGCTGTAGCGAGCCGGCGGGTTGAGCTGGACCAGCGTGCGTGGCTTGCCGCCCGTCGGCGCACCCCGGCCGGCCTCGACGACCAGACCGTCGCCCATGAGCTCGCGCACGACCTCGGAGATCGTGGCTCCGGTGAGCCCCGTCGCCTCGGCGAGCTCGATCCGGGTGATCGTGCGCGCCGACCTGATCAGGTCGAGGACCAGGCCGCGGGTCTTCGGCCGGCTTGCCCAGATCGGGCTCGTCGCCACTCTCCTCCTCCCTTCCGCCGCTCTGCCAGGCCACACTTTACTTAACCCCCGCGCTGCGCCGCCCCCGTCGCCTCCTCTTGCAGCTGCCGGCCTCGGCCATGCGACGTATTGACTTCCGTAACTAACCTAATAAAGGATGTCCGCAGCGCTCCCATCGATCCCTCACCATTCCCGAGGAGATCAGATGAAACACCGTCATGCACTACTGGCCGCCGGCGCCGCCAGCGCGCTGGCACTGGGTGGCATCGCAACGGCAACCCTTCCCGCCTCGGCGGCCGCATCCGGCTGCTCCGTCACGTACACCGTGCAGAGCCAGTGGAGAGGCGGCTTCACCGCCAACGTCGCCATCACCAACCTCGGTGACCCGATGTCGAACTGGACGCTCACCTTCGACTTCCCGAACGCCAGTCAGCGCGTCACGCAGGGTTGGAGTGCGACCTGGACGCAGTCCGGCGCCCACGTTTCCGCGGCCAGCATGACCTGGAACGGGTCACTGGGCACCGGCGCGTCCACCTCGATCGGGTTCCTCGGCGCGTGGAACGACGCCAACCCGGTACCCGCGTCATTCGCGCTCAACGGCACCACGTGCACGGGCTCGGTGACCACGCCGACCCCCAGCCCCACCACCGCCAGCCCGTCCCCGAGCACCACAACGCCACCTCCGAGTGGTCCGGCGCCCGAGCTGCGCGTGTCCGGCAACAAGATCGTCACCGAGGACGGCAAGGCGTACCGGCTGCTGGGCGTGAGCCGCTCCAGCGGCGAGTTCGCCTGCGTACAGGGCAAGGGCCTGTGGGACTCCGGACCGGTCGACCAGGCATCCGTCGACGCGATGAAGACCTGGAACATCCACGCCGTCCGGATCCCGCTGAACGAGGAATGCTGGCTGGGCGTCAACGGCTCACCCAGCGGCGCCGCCTACCAACAGGGCGTCAAGGACTACGTCAACCTCTTGGTCGCCAACGGCATCAACGTCATCCTCGACCTGCACTGGAACTGGGGCGCCTACACGAACAGCCCGGACTGGCACTGCAAGGACGAACACGCCACCTGCCAGAAGCCGATGCCGGACGCGCGGTACGCCCCGCAGTTCTGGACCGGCGTCGCCAACGCGTTCAAAGGCAACGACGCAGTCGTCTTCGACCTGTTCAACGAGCCGTACCCGGACATGCCCGCCGAATGGAACAAGACCCTGGGCTGGCAGTGCCTGCGCGACGGCGGCAACTGCACCGGCCTCCCCTACGAGGCCGCCGGTATGCAGGACCTCGTCGACGCGGTCCGCGCCACCGGCGCCACCAACCTGCTCATGGTCAGCGGCCTGGAATGGACCAATGACATGCGCGAATGGCTGACGTACAAGCCGAACGACCCGCTCAACAACATCGCCGCCTCCTGGCACGCGTACAGCTTCAACGCCTGCGCGACGGAGTCCTGCTGGGACAGCCAGATCGCCCCGCTCGCGCGGCAGGTGCCGGTCGTTATCGGTGAGTTCGGCCAGGACAACTGCGGCTTCGACTACATGCAACGGCTGGTCACCTGGGCCGACGCGCACGACATGGGATACCTGGCCTGGACCTGGAACCCTTGGGGCTGCACCGGCGGAGCCGTGCTCATCAAGGACTGGGCCGGCACACCAGAACCCGGTGTCGGCGAGGGCTACAAGGCCCATTTGCTGGCCCAAAGCCCGTACGTCTGACCCGACCTCGCGGTGACTCCGGCCTACCCCAGGCCGGAGTCACCGCCTCGGTGTGGCAGGGGAGCCAGCCAGGCCCGTTCGTCCCGCGCTCGACGTCGGTGACCGTCACCTTCCGGCCGAGAGGGCTTCCGACCGCGCCGGGCGTTCTGGCCCGCGCGGATCAGGGGGTCCGGTGAAGCGGTGCCGACGTGAACGACCTGGATGACCAGCCCGATCTTGATGTCGTTTGGTCGCCGCGTCCTCCTTCCCGGTCTACCAAGTCCCGCAGGCGATGCCCGCTGGAGCCTTTGGTCGGGCTGTAGGCTGCATTGATAATCAACTGGCAGATGCGCCCAGATGAGCTGGTGTCCTGGGTGTCCCGAGCCCATGGTCGTCTCCTTCACCTCGCCGATCGCCTTGACGACGAGCAGTTGAGGGCCGACTCGTTGCTGCCCGGATGGACGCGGGCGCACGTGTTGGCGCACCTGGCGGACAACGCGTGGGCCTTCGAGCGGCAGGCTCGCTGTGCGTTACGGGGCGAGCTGGTCGAGATGTACGACGGCGGCCAGGCCGCCCGCGACTCGTCAATCGAACAGTGGGCCCCGCGCCCCCGGTCGGTGCTGCTCCAGCACTTGAGCGAGGCGCAGAAGGCATTGGAGGACGTCTGGAGTACGTTCACTGGTGCCGACTGGTCCAGGCCGGTCCGTTTCCGCAACGCGACCGTCCTGGACACGGTGCTGGCCCGTTGGCGGGAGGCGGAAATCCACGCTGTCGACCTCGATCTCGGCTACACCCCTCGGCAGTGGCCTGTGGTGTTCGCGCTGCACGCACTGGACTTCCTGGCGGCCCGTTCCCCGGTCGGTCTTCAGCTGACTCTTCGAGCCGACGACGTCGACGTCATCCGCGCCGTCGGGGCCGGCACTCCAGTCGAGGTGACGGGAGCGGCACATGACCTGGCCGCTTGGATGGCGGGCCGGGCCACCGACGGCGCCCTCTCTACCCCGTCCGGGACGCTGCCGCCGTTGGGGCCGTGGCCACCAGACCCGGCAGACTGACACGGGGCGCTCAGCTCGATACGTCATGCGGTGGTCACCGATCTCCTGGTCGGTGAGGAGCCGCGCACAGGATCTCCACCAGCGCCGGTAGGGTGGCGCGGGCGTTGCCACCATGCTGGGCATCCAAAGTGGTTGAGGTGCAGTTGTCCCTCGGGCATGATCCGGCCATGGACTTCGCCGGCTCCTTACCCGCCTTTGTCGTCGCCGTAGTCTTGATCTCGGCCTCGCCCGGCCCGGCGATGGCACTGATCCTGCGTCGCGCTGCGGTTCGGGGGTTCGCCGGAGCAGTGCCGACGGTGCTCGGGCTGGAGGCTGGCCTGTATCTGTGGGCGTTGTTCGCCGCCGCCGGGCTGGCGGCGCTGGTGGCGGCCTCCGAGGTGGCGTTCATCGTGCTGCGGGTGATCGGTGCGGGGTTTCTCCTGTACCTGGGCATCAAGGCGTGGCGTTCGGCGTGGCGCAGCCGCCGGACCGTAACGGCACCGGGCGACGATGATGAGGTGCCGGGGGAGTCGGCGCGCGGCTGGGCGAAGGCGTTCGGAGAAGGTGCGGTGGTGATGCTCGCCAACCCCAAGGCGGCCGCTTTCATGATTGCCTTCTACCCGCAGTTCGTGCCCGCCGACCGCCCCTTGTTCGCCATGACGGCGCTTCTTGCGCTGCTTCAGGTGGGAATCGAGATCGTCCTGTATCTGGTGCTGGCGGCCCTGGTCGGCCGAGCCAGCAGCTGGTTCCGTCGGTCCGCCGTCCGTCGCCGGCTCGACGCGGTCAGCGGCACCGTTCTGGTCGGGCTCGGAGTACGGATGGCCGTCGACGGTCGCTGACCGGCGCGTGTCCATCGCAGGTTCGGCCGTGTTCCAAAAAGTGGGTGCGCCGGTGGGCGACCGCGACAAGGATATCGGATGGACCAGAGCCGGGCCATGTTCGTGGAGCGCTGCGCCGTCCCGGAGGTGGACAAGTCCCGGTGGGTCGCTCATTACCTGCTCCAGTGGACTACCCCGGACCGGTCTGAAGCCCGTTACGAGATCACCGCCCACGGGCTGCGTCTTGTCATCGACGTAGACCAGCCCGCCTGGCGGGATGTGGACGGCGGCTTGCGGGTGTCCCACCTGCAGACCGGCCTGTTCTCTGGGCCCGTCGGATCGACCGTCGGTACGCGCCGGCACGTTGATGGCCTCACCGTCGTGACCGCCCAGCCGGAACGGCGGCTGTTTCTGCCCACGGGTGGCCGCGTCGAAGTCGAGATGCGGGCCTCGGCGGATCCGACGGTGATGCTGGCGTTCTGGCTCGTCGGTTCTGAGGAGTCGCCGAGCTATCCGGCCGCGTTCTTGTCGCCCGCTGGCGGGTGAACACGGCTGGACCCTGGCGGAGGCCGCCGGCGACGCGACGCCGGACCGGTTGCCGCGGCTGTCGAACCGGTCGGCGTGAGGTGCCAACGCCGCTCGCGATGACCTGGGGCCGGGGGTCAGACGTCGGTGTCAGTTCCATGCCTGAATGACGTTCCGCCCTCGGTCGGACATCGGTCGTTAGTGTCTGCGGGTCGTTGACGGACTCCGTGGCGCTGAGTATCGTCACACGTCATACCAGTCGATTGATGTTGGTCGAGATCTGTTGTCCGGCCTCGCCGCGTGGGGGCGATCGCGACAGGGCCGTCGCTCACCTGTGAGTCGCACGTGGGGTGACCACGTCGCCTCCGCCTGCGGTCTTGCCGGTATCTGGTTCATCCAGTTCACCGCAATCGCAAGAGCTGGCGCAGCTCATCACTGCCGTATGGAGGGCCGCTTGAAGCGCGTCATCACCACCGCAGCATCCTTCGCCACGGCCGCGCTCTTGGTGGTCGGCTGTACGCCAGGATCGAGCGGCGACTCCGGATCGTCCGACTCGAAGTCGTTCGAGTTCTGGTCGTTCACCGGGATCGACCAGAAGACCGACGTCGAGGCATACAAGAAGAAGCACCCGGACATCAACATCAAGCTCACCGAGGTGGGCAGCACGAGCGAGACGGCCCAGGCACTCACCGCGGCACTGGCCGGCGGCAAGGTGCCCGACCTCGTGCTGATCCAGGGCGACGATCTGCCGAAGTTCATGCAGTCCCCGGACAATTTCATGGACCTGTCCACGCTCGGCGCCGACAAGATGAGGGGCGACTATCTCGACTGGGTGATGAAACAGTCGACGGCCGAGGACGGCAAGATCATCGGAGTGCCGACGGATGTCGGCGGCATGGCGGTCGTGTACCGCACCGACCTGTTCAAGGCCGCCGGTCTGCCCACCGACCGGGACCAGGTCTCCAAGCTGTGGCCGACCTGGGACGCGTTCGCGCAGGTCGGCAAGCAGTACGTCCAGGCGACCGGCAAGCCGTTCCTGGACAACACGCCGACGAGCGTCTTCTTCCAGGCGGTCAACCAGGGAACGGAGCGCTACTACGACGCGGAACGCAAGCTGTCGTACGACAAAAACCCCCAGGTCAAGGCCGCTTTCGACCTCACGCTGAAGGTCTATGAGTCGGGAATCTCGGCCAAGATCACCTCGTGGTCTCCCGGATGGACCGCGGGTATGAGCAAGGGTGACTTCGCGGCGATGTCGGCGCCGGCGTGGATGCTCAACGCGATCAAGACCAACGCCCCCGATACCGCCGGCAAGTGGGATGTCGCCACCATTCCCGGTGGCTCGGGAAACTGGGGTGGCAGCTACCTCGCCATTCCCAAGCGGGCGAAGAACCCGAAGGCGGCCTGGGACTACATCGCCGAGATGCAGTCCCCCGAGGGCCAGCTCAACAACTTCCTGTCGAAGGGGAATCTGCCCACAACGCCGTCGGTCTACACGGACCCTAGGCTGCTGGAGAGGACCGAGCCGTTCTTCTCGAACGCACCGATCGGCAAGATCTACACCGAGTCCGTGGTGAATATCAAGCCCTTCTACATCGGTCCGGAGGACGCCACCATCGGCAGTGAACTGCTCAACACCCTCACCAGCGTCGAGCAGGGCAAGGTCGAGCCAGCCAATGCGTGGAACACCGCGCTGACCAACGTCAAGAACGCCCTCCGCGGCTGAATCGACGACTGATATGCGGCGGCCGGCGCGGGCCGGCCGCCGCACGTCGGGAAGGTGAGCGCTGTGACCACCATGCTCAGCCCGGCCGCGGCCCCGAAGGCCACCGCCAGGCCCACCCGCAACCGCCGCATCCAGCAGGGCTTACGCGAGCGACTGGCGCCCTACGTGTACGTGGCGCCGTTCTTTCTGCTCTTCTTCGTCTTCGGCCTCTTCCCGCTGCTGTTCACGTTCTACGTCGCCCTGTTCGACTGGGATCCGATCGGCGAGCGACGCTACGTGGGGCTGGCCAACTTCGCCGAACTCGTTGACGACCCGCGGTTCTGGGGCGCGCTGCGTAACACGTTCAGCATCTGGGTGCTGTCGACGGTTCCGCAGTTGCTGCTCGCGCTCGGCGTGGCGCACATGCTCAACCACGTACGGCTGCGGGCGGCCACGCTGTTCCGCATGTCGATGCTCGTTCCCTACGTCACCTCCGTGGCGGCGACGACCATCGTCTTCGCCCAGCTCTTCGACCGCGACTACGGCATGCTCAACTGGTTCCTCGGACTGTTGGGTTTCCCGCATGTCGACTTCACCGCGTCGGTGTGGGGGAGCCACATCATGATCGCCGTGATGGTCGCGTGGCGGTGGACCGGATACAACACCCTGCTGTATCTCGCCTCGCTCCAGACGGTGCCCCGCGAGCTGTTCGAAGCCGCCGCGGTGGACGGTGCCAACGGCTGGAACCAGTTCCGTCACATCACCATCCCCGCGCTGCGGCCGATCATCGTGTTCACCGTCGTCACGTCGACGATCGGCGGGTTGCAGATCTTCACCGAGCCGCTGCTGGCCAATCCGGTGGGTGGGTTGACGTGCGGTGCGGCGCGGCAGTGCCAGACCCTCACCCTCTTTCTCTACGAACAGGCCTTCGGCCGGTTCCACTTCGGCTACGGCGCCGCCGTCGGCGTCGCGCTCTTCGTCATGGTCGTGATCGTCGCGGCGATCAACTACCTGCTGGTCACCCGCATCCGCTCGGAGCGTCCTTGACGTCCTCGACTTGCTCGAAGGCGGGGGACTGCGACGCTCCGCTTCGCCTGTCCCGTTGGGCGGGTGGTCCGAATTCCTACCTACGGCCAACGCCGGGTCTCCTTCGGAGGTTTCGATGAATCCCGCGTCCTCCACCGTCAGGCGCGCACCGCACCGCCGGCGCAGTTCCGACCAGGTCCCCTTGGTGGTGTACGCGGTGCTCGGCGTCATGGTGGTCCTCAGCGTGTTCCCGCTCTACTGGATGTTCGTGGTCGCCACCACGGACTCGGCCACCGCGACGAGCCTGCCGCCGCACGTCCTGCCGGGCGGCAACTTCTTCTACCTGGCCGGCCTGGTCTTCGACACCGTGCCGTTCGTGCAGGCACTCCTGAACAGCGTCGTCGTGGCGACCTCGATCGGCGTGGGCCAGGCGCTGCTGTGCGCGCTGGCCGGTTTCGCCTTCGCCAAGCTGTCCTTCCGGGGCCGCAACACGCTCTTCCTCATCGTCGTGCTGACGATGACGGTGCCGGCCCAGCTTTCCGTCGTACCGCAGTATCTGATCATGTCCCGGCTCAACTGGGTGGACACCCTTCAGGCGTTGATCGTTCCCGGCCTGGTCAGCGCGTTCGGCATCTTCTGGATGCGCCAGCACATCGTCGGCACCATCGACGACGACCTGATGAACGCCGCCCGCGTGGACGGCGCGACGACCTGGCAGATCTTCTGGCGCATCGCCTTCCCGCTGGTCCGCCCGGCGGCGCTCGTCCTGGGACTGTTCGGATTCGTCAACGCCTGGAACGACTTCCTGTGGCCGTTCATCGTGCTGAAGTCCCCGGAGCGGTACACGGTCCAGATCGCCATCAAGGCGCTGCAGAACAACCGGGACATCGACCTGGGCCTGGCCATGTCAGGCTCGTTCCTGGCCACACTGCCGCTGCTGGTGTTGTTCGTCTTCATCGGGCGCCGTCTGGTACAGGGAATCATGGAAGGAGCGTTCAAAGGTTGACAAGCTCCAGTGCCGCCCCCCAGGCCCGCGTGGTGCTGCCGTCGGTCCTCCGCGCGGGCACCATCCTGCCGGCCGGTGTCCGGCTCACCACCGACCATCCCGATGTCGATGCCACCGCCGGTGTGATCACCAGCCGTGCGGCGGCCGCGGTCGTCGCCCGTATCACGGTGCCGAGCGCGCCCGAAGTCACGGACACGTTCGATGTCACGGTGCTGCCGGCGGACGCGCCGCTACTGCTGGCCGGCACCCGGTGCCCGGCCACCGACCCGGCGGTCTACGCACCGCGTATCGCGTTCAGCCTGCACCTGGCTCTGGCAACGCCGGACGGCGCGGTCACCCGGCTCAACGACGACCGTGGGGTCCTGTTCCCCCGCGCGGTTCCCACCGAGCACGTTGACGTCCATCGCGTGCGTGCCCTCACCGACCCGTGGGTGTTCGCGGTCCCCGGCGGGTACGCCGTCGTCGGCTCGCCCGCCCTGCCGGACGGTTCGCCGGAGCCGACGGCCAGCTCGGCGATCCTGCTGTTCCAGTCACCCGACCTCATCCGGTACGAGGAGATCGGGCTGGTCCAGGTGGCCGCCGGCGGCGGCGTGCGGCAGCCGCGCGGGGTGCACGACCAGGCACGCGCGGAGTTCGTGGTGTGGTGGACCGATGACGAGGGTGGAACGTGGTCCTGCACCGCGGCCGAGCTGGGCGGACCGTGGGCACCTCCGGTCCCGGCGGCACCCGTGGTGCCCACGCCACCGATACCCGACGGGGCACCCGACCACGTCCTGACCTCTGCGCTGCCGCTCGGCGAGGCCGACGCCCTGCGGCTACGGCGCCGGTTCGGGCGCATCCGCAACATCGCCGTCGAGGTCCCCCCGATCGAGGCCACCATCGGGGAGATCGCCCGTGAGCTGCCGTGGGCGCGGCTGACCTACGACGACGGCTCCACCGCGCGGCGTCCGGTCGACTGGGACCCGGACAGCCTCGCCGGGGTCGAATGGGACCGGCCGGGGGAGTACGCGGTGGCCGGCAGGGTGCGACAACGTGTGTATCCGTTCCCCTTCGTCGTCGATCGCGCCGATCCCACCGTGCTCGCCCACCGTGGCCGGTACTACCTCATCGCGACGGACGATCCCGGCGGTGACTGTGTGACCCCGACCAAGCTGCTGATCCGCGTCGCGGACAGCATCGCCGGGCTCGCCACCGCGCCGGATCACGCCATCCTCGAGGTCGGCACGGCGGGTATCGCCGGCTGCTTCTGGGCCCCCGAGCTGCACCTGATCGGGGATCGTCTGCACTGCCTCTTCGCCCCCAGCATCGGGGAAGCGGACTGGAGGCGGGTGCGCTGCCACGTGATGCGGCTGCGTCACGGCGGGGACCCGGTGGTCGCCGCGGACTGGGAGCCGCCCCGCCCGGTACTCCAGTCGGACGGTTCGCCCCTGCAGCGTGACCCCGGGCACCCGGGGCTCAGCCTGGACATGACCTACGTCGAGGACGCCGGGCGGCACTACATGATCTGGTCCCAGCGGTACATCACCGACCGCATCGGCGACGCCGAACTCTGGATCGCGATGATCGATCCTGCCGTCCCGTGGCGGCTGACCAGCGATCCGGTCCGCATCGTCACCGCCGAGTACGGGTGGGACCACGAGGTCGCCGAAGGGCCGTTCGCGCTGCGGCACGGCGACCGTCTGGTGGTCACCTACTCCGGCTCCCAGGTGGGGCCGACTTACGCGGTCGGTGCGATCGAGGCGCCCAGCGGTGCCGACCTGCTCGACCCGGATACCTGGACCAAGGCGCACGCACCGGTGCTCGGTACCACCGGCGACTTCAGCCACTGGGGGCCCGGTCACAACACGTTCAGTCGCGACGAGGACGGCCTGGAACTTGTCGTCTTCCATGCGCATCCCGGGATCACCGCGCGCGGGCGGTGCGTGGCGCTGCGCCGCGTCCACTGGGCCGCCGACGGGCACCTGGTGCTCGATCAGCGACCCGATGAGGAGGTCGCGCCGCACCTGCGTCGGGTTCGCACGGCCGTACGCGTCGCCGCCCGCACCGGGTAGCGGGCACCGTCGGCGCCGGCGGTGCGAACCGGGTCCAGCTGGTCGAGGCGCTCGGCCGGACCGCGACTCCCGGCCGGGCGCTGGTGCTGCCGGTCGCCGGCGCGACCCCGGAATCAAACGTCGAAGGAGATGATCCGCTGTGCGTCGCTCGTTGGCCCGCCACACGCGCGGAGCCGCCATGGCGGTGGCCGCTGCCCTGACCGCGATCGGTGTACTCGTTCTGTTCGCACCATCCGCACAAGCCCGTTCCGCAGAACACGTCATCGTGGTCGCGCCACCCGGCACCGAGAACGCCAGTGACCGCGGCCCGGGTACCGTCGAACGGCCGTTGGCCACCCTCAAGGAGGCACAACGGCGAGCACGCGCGGCGGCGGGCAAAGGCGACCGTGACGTCGCTGTCGTGCTGCGCAGCGGCACGTACCGGTTGAGCGAGCCGCTGCGGTTCGACGCCGCGGACTCCGGCCGCGGTGGTCACACGGTCACCTGGCGGGCGTCGGGTGGAGCGGCCGTCCTCAGCGGAGCTCAGCCGGTCACCGGTTGGCAGCTCGACGACGCCGAGAAGGGCATCTACAAGGCACACGTCGGTACCGGCTTCGACACCCGCCAGCTGTACGTCGACGGAGTCTTGGCACAGCGGGCCCGGATCCGGCTCGCCCGTACCGACATCACGCTCAACCCGACCGGCTTCACCCTCGACAACCCGGAGCTGGCCTACCTGGCCACGTTGCCGGACCAGCAACGCATCGACTTCCAGGCGATGCAGTCGTTCACCAACCGGTTCGTACCGGTGCAGAGCATCTCCGGCATGACCGTCGTCATGCAACAACCCGCCTGGGACAACAACACATACGGGTACGACGCACTCCAGGCCCCGTTTCGCGCGCCGACCTACTTCCTGCTGAATTCAAAGCACTTCCTGGACCAGCCCGGTGAGTGGTACCTCGACACCACGACCGGGACGCTGTACTACAAGCCGGTGCCGGGGCAGGACATGCGGCGTGCGCGGGTCGAGCTGCCGCGACTGGAGTCTCTGCTCCAGGTGGGTGGCACCTATGACGAACCGGCCCGGAACCTACGGTTTCAAGGGCTGACCTTCACCGGTACCACGTGGCTGCGTCCCAGTTCACCTGACGGGTACGCGAGCCAGCAGACCGGCGTGTTCATCAGCGGTGTCCAGCCTGACCGCCCCGCCGACGCGTTCACCTCCTGTGCGGCCGGCTGCCGAGGATTCGAAGGATCCCGCGACGGCTGGGCGCAGGCAGCCGCCGCAGTGCAGGTCTCGGCGGCCGACGGCATCGGTTTCCACGACAACACGTTCGTCAACCTCGGCTCCATCGCACTCGGGATCGGCAACGACGCCAACGCCCATGCCACCGGCGTCGGGCTGGGTGCCCACGACGTGTCGGTGGTCGGCAACACGTTCACCGCCAGCGCGGGGGGTGGCATCATGGTCGGCGGCGTGCGTCCGGACGCGCACCACCCATCAGACCCCCGCATGGTCAACAGTGACATCCACATCAGCGACAACCGGCTCCACGCGTCGGTCCTCGAGTACCTCGATCAGGACCCGATCTTCGCCTCCTACGTCACCCGGCTCGCCATCGAGCACAACTACATCGATGGCGCGCCGTACACCGGCATCGGCCTCGGCTACGGGTGGGGCGCGAACGACCCCGGCGGCAGCCCGGAGTACCTCGACCGGGGCCTCTACGAGTTCCAGCCGATATACCAGACCCCGACGACGCTGAGCGACGTTCGTGTGGTCGGCAACCACGTGCGCAATGTCGTGCAGACGATGTTCGACGCCGGCTGCATATACACCCTGTCGGCGATGCCCGGCAGCACGATCGAGGAGAACTTCTGCGAGAGCAGTGGCCAGCTCGGCCTCTACTTCGACGAGGGATCTCGACATCTGACCGTCCGCCGCAACGTGTTCATCGACACCGCCGAACAATGGGCGCACGCCAACAACCAGAACGGAAACCGCACCGGCGACCTGACCCTGATCGACAACTATGCGACCAACCCGGCCATCACCGGCATCGTCGATGGCAGCCGCGGCAACATCACCCGGGGAAACGTCACCATCACCGCCGCGAACCTCCCGATCGAGGCCAGCCGCGTCATGTACCGGGCTGGCCCGACGGGCACGTACCGCGGCCCTGTCGACCCGAATCGGCCCCCGGTCGGTGCCGCCCTGTCGGCTGATCCGGCCGCCGTCAGCGCTGGCGGCACCACCACGGTCACCGTGACCGTCGGGAACGTCGGCGACACGATCGCGTCTGGTCTGACCGCCGTGATCGCGGTGCCGGATGGCTGGCGCGCCGTGCGTACCGGACCGGCGTTGCTGCCGCGGCTCGCCCCGGGCGTCACGCGGGAGGTGTCGTGGCAGGTAACCGCACCAGCGTCGTTCTCCACCCCGGCTGCCCGGGCGGCGGTCACGGCCACGGTGGGCTTCCGAACCGGTCAAAGCCGGCACGAACTGACCAGAATGCTGTACGTGACGCCGTCACCCCGTTGATGTCATGGCCGGGTGCGGGTTGTTGCCGAGCCAGCGGCGAGGCCCTGCTCGCACCGTCGATCACCCGCGAGCTCATCGTCCGTCAACAGCCGCCTAACCGCGAAGACCCACGTCAGCATCCGGGGAAGTGAGGCTTCGACCACCGTCAAGGCTCTGGTCGGGCTCGTGGTTGCAAGGTAGGCCCGTGACATGATGGCGCCTATGGGGAAACAGCAGGACGTCGGCGGCGCCAACCGTCACAGTGGGCCAGATGCCGCCGCGGACGGTGCGACGGGTGGCGGCGTCGATGCGCGGCTCGCCGTCGCGCAGGACCCCACCACGCCACAGATGACCCTCATCGACCTGGCGTCCGATCCGTCGGCCGTGGTCCGTAAGGCGGTCGCGACCCGCACCGACGCGCCCGCGCAGGCACTGCGACCGCTGACCCGGGACCACGATCGCCATGTCCGGGAGGCTGTGGCGAGAAACCCCTCGGCCTCGGTCGCCAATCTCCTGCTACTCGTCAAGGACGCCGACCGGTGGGTCCGCTGGGCGGTCGCCGGCAACCCGGCCTGCAACGAGTCGATTCGCCGGGTGATGGCGGATGCTCCCGACAAGGAGCTTCGCGGTCTCCTCGCAGAGACGCGCGAACTGGAGCCCGAGCTGGCCGCGCGGCTGGTCGACGACGTCTCACCCGAGGTCCGGGAACGACTCGGCACCCACACCCACGACCCCGGCGTGATCACCGCCCTGATGGCCGATCGCACCGTACGCGTCCGCAAGGGGCTCGCCCGCAACCCGCGGACCACCACCGCCCAGCGCAGCGCACTCGCCCAGGATCCCGTGGCGGACGTCCGCGCCGCGCTAGTGCTCGCGGTCGAGCTGGACGAGGCGGATCTGCGACGCCTGGTTGACGACCGCTCGGTGCAGGTGCGGCTGGCGATGGCGACGTCGGAGGTGGTCCCGCCGCACATCCGGCAGGTGCTCTGCCGCGATCCCGACGAGATGGTTGCCGGCGCGGCGCGGGACTTCCGTCCCGGGTCGGGCAACGCTCCTGTGGTACGGGCGCCACGCATCGGTCACCGGGCCTCCGGGACGGGCCGAGGCCGACCGGGCGACGCCCGGCGCTGAGGCCGGCGGAACCGCCGTCATCCGCCCGCACTCGATTCCGGGACGCCGGCGTGTCCGGGCCGTGGCGATGACGCGACGTCCAGGAAGTCCAATCGATCATCCACCGTGCCTCCCGAGCGGCCCGAGGCGCACAGGATCCGGGCCGGAGCCCGGCAAGCCCTGCCTCACGCCGTGAGGCAGATGTCGTCCGGATCTCGCCCCGTCGGACGGTGACCGGCTGGGGCGACCCGACGATCAGAACCCTGACCCCGGCAGGTTTGCGCCGGCACGGTCAAGGTCACAAGCGGGCCGTTCTGATGCTGCGTCATTGCGCATCTCCGAGCGGTCGTCGCCGGTGGCCGTGACGCTCGCCCGCGCCCGGTTCCGCGGGGCAGTGACCGTCGGACACGGCGGGCTCCGCCAGTACCACATGGCGGCACGGACACGTAGTTAATTTCATCTTGCACCTAACGCGGGGAGCGACCTAACATATCGATGCGGGTCGAGATGTAACCGGACTCTCCTTCGGGTCGAAGGTTGTCGGATCGACAGAGCGAACGCTCGCCGTGATCAGTTCTCCATGGTGGCCACCGGTCGACACCTCGCGCGATGCCCCCCGTGGGTATGGCGTCGCCATAGCGATTGAGCCGGAGAAACGCGGCTTCATCCCCGTTGTATCCGCGCGACGGTCGCGCCGAATCCGGCGTCAAGTCTCGCGCCTCGCGAAGGAGAAGAAGAGTTGACAAAACGAGCCTTGGGCGCGCTTGTCATGGCGGTGGTGGCCGTCGTATCCATGATGATCGTCCAGCCGACGGCAAACGCTGCCGCAGCAACCCGGATCATGCTGCTCGGTGATTCCATCACCGGTTCGAACGGCTGCTGGCGTGCCTTGCTCTGGCAGCACCTGCAAGCCGCCGGATACACCAACGTCGACTTCGTCGGCACCCTGAGGAACCCTTACTGCTCCGGCTCGTTCGACATCGACAACGAGGGGCACGGTGGTTACTCGGCCACCGGGATCGCCGACAACAACCAGCTTCCCGGTTGGCTGTCCGCGTCCAGACCGGACATCGTGCTGATGATGCTCGGCACCAACGACGTGTGGGGCAACAGGGGCACGTCGAACATCCTCAGGGCGTACACCAAACTGCTCGGGCAGATGCGGGCCAACAATCCCAACGTCAAGGTGCTGGTCGCTCAGATCCTGCCGATGACGCCCAGCGGGTGCGGCAACTGCAACGCCAACGTCCAGAACCTGAACGCGGCCATCCCCGGCTGGGCCTCGTCGAACAGCACCAGCCGATCCCCGGTCCGAGTGGTCGACCAGTACACCGGATTCAACACCGCTCGGGACACCGTCGACGGTGTGCACCCCAACGACAGCACCGGCATCCGCAAGATCGAAGCAAGGTGGTACCCGGCCTTGACCGCGTTGCTCGGCGCCGCGCCGACGCCGACCGCGCCGGCCACCGCGCCCAACGGTTACCCGTACTGCGCGAGCAGCAGCAGTGATCCTGACGGGGATGGTTGGGGCTGGGAGAACAACCGGTCCTGCGTGGTGCGCGGCGGCCGGGCGGACACTCGATGACCCACTTCCGGACGCAGTGACACACAGTCGCCAGGCCCGTCCACATTGACTTGCTGAAACCCGCGCGGGTCGAGGTACTCGCTCTCGGGGACGGGCCGTCGTCCGCCACCCCGGCGATCCCTCGGGTGCATCCACCGCCCCTGGCACCACCGCACGATCCATCCCCCGACAGGAGGGCCTGTGTCTTCGTACCCCACTCATCCTCGTCGCCGGTGGCGTCGTTGGGCGATGCTCGCAGCTCCGGTTGCCGCCCTGGTCACCGCCAATGTCTATGTCGCCGTGCCGGCCTCGGCCGCGGTCGGCAACCCGTTGGTCAGTAGCAGTTCCAACCGGTGTCTGGACGTCATCGGTGGCCGGAACACCCAGGGCGCCGCAGTCGGTATCCACGACTGCCAAGGCGGCCAGAACCAGGGCTGGGTCTTCACCGGTGCCGGCGAGCTGCGCACGTTCAACGAGACCGCTTGTCTGGACGCGCCCACCAACGCCGCTGCCGGCGCTGCGCCGGTCATCTGGCCGTGCAACGGTGGCCAGAACCAGAAGTTCCGGCACAACGCCGACGGCAGCATCGTCGGTGGGCAGACCGGCCTCTGCCTCGACGTGAACCAGGGGGCTACCGCCAACGGCACCCGGGTCATTCTCTGGCACTGCAACGGTCAGGCCAACCAGCGTTGGTCCAGCACCACCCCGCCGCCCACCACCCC